>NZ_JBFUEA010000006.1:0-401983 GCF_056404435.1 Mucilaginibacter sp. P2_D11 | reverse complement strand
AAAAGTGGACCTCAACCAAGGCATAGTCAGTGTGTGCACCAGGCCTGGGCAACTCTTTTACAGTTACTATCAAGGAATGATCAATAATAATATTGAACACCTTTCTATATTGAACCGGATAAAAAACGTTTTGCTAAAGATTGTATTCAAACTTATTCATTCGGACACCCTGTTTAACCAGGAAATCTTCATGAAAAACAAAGTCTCATGGCAAAAACATTTGCATATGTCATAGTAATCAGGATGACGGTTCTGTTAATGCGTGGAGAGCTTACTCCTCCGCCAGCGGCAGTTCTATATAAAAGGTGGATCCTTTGCCGGGTTCACTCTCTACGCCGATGCGGCCGTTGTGGTTTTGGATAATTTCGTGGGAGATATACAGGCCCATGCCCAGCCCGCTGGCCATGTTCTTTTTATCCTCTACGCGGTAAAAGCGTTCGAATATTCGGTTTTTTTGGTCGTGGGAGAGGCCGATGCCTTTGTCGATAACAGAAATGCGCACGTAGTCGCCATGCCGTGCGGTATCTATCTCAACAGTTTTGATTACGTGCGAGTATTTAACGGCATTATTCACCAGGTTCATCAGCACCTGCTCCAGCCGCTCCTGGTTGCCGCGGATGGTGTAGTGTTGGCCGGCATGGCTGCTGAATGTGAAATGCGGGTACATCAGTTGGGCGTTTTCCATGCAGAGTGCAATCAGGTCGTCTACGTCAACGTCGGCAATATTATATTCCAGCCCGCCGGCCTTTATCTTGCTTACGTCGAGCAAATCGTTTATCAGCGATTGCAGCTTGTTTAAAGATCCGCCTGCTTTGGTAATATAATTTTTTATAGCCGCCGGCAATTCCTCCTTGTTGTAGGCCGCCATTAATTGCAGGTAGCCCTTAAGGCTGGTGAGCGGCGTCTTAAGTTCGTGGCTGGCAATGCCTATAAACTCGTCCTTACGCTCCATTTCGCGCTTCTGGTCCTCAATATCGGTAGCGGTGCCCACCCAAAATATAATTTCTCCCTTATCATTACGCAAGGGTTGCGCGCGGTTTAAGTGCCAGCGGTAAATACCATCGTGGCGGCGGTACCGATTCTCTACCTCAAACATCTCGCCCGATTGCAACGCCGCTGCGTATTTTGCGTTAGTTTCTTCCAGGTCATCGGGGTGTATGAGTGTTTTCCAGCCAAAGCCGCCTGTCGTGGCAAAATCGAGGCCTGTATAGTCGTACCAGCGCTGGTTGTACGAGCTTATATTGCCATCAGGCAAGCTGGTCCAGGTCATCTGCACAATGGTATTGGTAAGTAGCTTAAAGTGCTCGCGGCTGATGGTAAGATCGTGCGTGCGTTCTTTAACCGTTACTTCCAATGATTCGTTAAGCGACTCGGTAGCCGAACGGGCCTCTTCCAACTGCTGGTTACGCAGTTTTAATTCTTTCTCGGTGGCTTTTAATATGGTGAGGTCTGTAATGATCAGGCTAAGCGCAATGCCGCCGTCCAACTCAATGGTGGTGCAGCTGAACAGGCAATGCATATCTTTGTCGCCACCGTCTTTTATGGTGATTTCTTCTTTACAATCTTCGTCCCAGCTACCGTTGATTACTGCCTGTAATTTTTCTTTCGCTTTATCGGGTACAAAGGATAGTATCGGCATGCCTATCACCTCCTCTAAGGGCGTATCAACCATAATGGCAAACCTGGTATTGCAGTATAAAACTATGCCTTCGCGGTTTATGGTGGCCGCGCCTTCGTTCATCTTTTCTATGAATACACGATAGGTTTGATCGGCAGTTTTTAGCGTGTATAGTTGGTGGCCTTCGGTATCTTTTACCACCAAAGCATCCACCTGGCCGGTGCGGATAGCCTGTATGGTATCGGTAGCTTCCTCCAGTTGCTGGCGCAGCTCTTCAATTTCGGCTAATAAGCTGTTATTTGAATGGTTTTGCTCCATGTATGTTAATTGATTTCGGGCAGGCCAAGCCCTTTTAAAACTTTATTGGTATTGCTCATGTCGCCAATCATGCGGCGCTCTTTGCCGGGGGCTTTTTTGATGAGCAGGGGCAGGGCTACGATATCTTCGTCCTGCGCCAGTTCGGGTTGCTGGTGTATGTCTATAATTTTTAATTCGTATTGCCCCGGGATATACTTTTCGCAAAGCGCATTCAGGTTTTCTACCGCGCGGATAGAGTTGGGCGATGCCCCGGTTATAAACAAACGCAAAACGTAGGCCGTAGCTTCCTCATTACCCTCGTAATCTGTAAATCCTTTATCCTGGTGGGCCATAATTATGATAGGTACAATTAAGCGGGGCGAATGTTCAGTCCAACAAGCACCTTTTCTTCGTTACTTAAGTCGCCAATGATTTTGCGGATAGGCTCCGGTACTTTGCGCACCAGGGTTGGGATGGCCAGTATCTGGTCGCCCTCGGCTAACTGCGGTTGCACCAGCAGGTCTATTACCTCTATGCGGTATTGCCCTTTCAGGTACTCCTCGCAGTACTTTTTAAGGTTGGCGAGTGCCGTTACCGATTTTGGGGTTTTACCGGCCACGTATAGCCGCAGTTCCCATTTTTTATCTTCTGTTATTTCGTCAATTTCCATTTTATTTTCCTCCGGTGGGTTTGGCGGTGGCTGCTTCGCCTCTCCGTATCTTTGTTATCTCTTCCCGGTTTTTTTCTAATATCTGTTTCTTCAGTTCTTCTTCCAGGTAAACTTTGTTCAGTTCTTCCTCTACCGACTCGTATTCGCTGTTCAGGCTGGCAATTTTTGCCTCCAGCACCTTGCGCTTGCGGGCAATCTCGCGGTCTTTACGGCCTATAGAATGGGTATGAATAGCGTCACCGGTTTGCTCCAGCAGTATTTGTTGTTTGCGCGCCGAGCCGGTAAGTACGCCATCCGGCCCCAGGTAAACATCTATCAAGTTTAAGCCTTCGTCGGATATCACGAACTCGCGCACCTGGTTGCTGTGCTTCATGCCGCGTGCTTTCATTACGTACAGGCCACGGTTGCGTTCGCCGTTGAATTCGATATCGCGTACCAACAGCCAGGAATCAACCAGCGACGATACGCCCTCATCGGTTTGCTCGTTTACGATGGTATTGAGCGATAGTGCGGTAAACATTACGGTTATCTGCTCGTCCTGCAAAAAATCTATCAGGCGCACCAGCATGTTCTTCACCTCGCTTACCGAGCCCACATTAATGAAGTTGGTAATAGGGTCCATGATAACCACGGCTGGTTTAAACTTTTTGATAACCTTGTGTATAGCTACCAAATGCATCTCCAGCCCGTACATATTTGGCCGTGTAGCGTTAAACTGCAGCAGCCCGGCATCAATATGTTTTTTAAGGTCTACGCCTATCGAGCGCATATTGCGCATAATTTGGTTTGGAGATTCCTCCATCGCGAAATAGACACACCGCTCTTTGCGGTTGCAGGCTTCATTGGCAAAATACGCAGCAATACTGGTTTTACCGGTACCTGCTGTGCCCGATACCAGCACGCTGCCGCCACGGTAAAAACCTTTGCCGCCCAACATTTCGTCTAAAGCGGGTATCCCGGTAGATACCCTGTCTGCTGATACCTGTTTTGCAAGTTTTAAAGAAGTTACCGGTAAAACCGAAATGCCATCCTCATCTATCAGGAAAGGGTATTCATTGGTGCCATGCACCGTACCACGGTATTTGATAATGCGCAGTCTGCGAGTTGATATCTGGTTGATAACCCGATGATCCAGCAGGATAACGCAATCTGATACGTATTCTTCCAGCCCCTGACGGGTAAGCGCGGCGCCATCGCCGCGTTCGCCGGTGATAATGGCGGTTACGCCTTTTTCTTTAAGCCAGCTAAACAGCCGGCGGATTTCTGCGCGCAAAACGCCTTGGTTACTAAGCCCCGAGAACAGGTTCTCCAATGTATCTAATACAACACGTTTGGCACCAATGCTATCTATAGCATATCCCAGGCGTATGAATAATCCTTCCAGGTCATACTCGCCCGTTTCTTCAATCTCACTGCGATCGATGTGTACATGATCTACGCGCAGCATTTTATCTTCCTGCAGTTTTTGAAGATCGAAGCCCAGGGAAGCTACGTTCATGGCCAATTCGTCGCTCTTTTCTTCAAAGGCCACAAAAACGCCGGGTTCGTTAAATTCAATGGCCCCGCGTACGATAAACTCTATCGACATGAGGGTTTTGCCGCAACCAGCCTCGCCGCATATCAGCGTGGGCCTGCCCGTTGGCAACCCGCCTTCGGTAATTTCATCCAGTCCGGTTATACCTGTTGGGGTTTTGGGCAGGGTTGGGTAGGCGGGTTTGTTTTGTTTGGTAATGCTCATTTAAGGATAATATAAATTCAAATGTGTCTCGTAAGAGTATAAATATAAGTTAGTACGCAACTTTGTTGCTTGTTTACGCCCTTTTGCTTATCCTGTTACGTTGTAAGTTGCTTATAAAAACATGCCGAATAAACTTATGTGGCTTATTAATGTTTGGTTTATCACATTTTATTTACAATATCCCGCTTAATTTAACTACCGATAAAATATGTTACATGAAGGTTGAGGAGGAGTGTACCCTATGGCTTTTAGTGCGAGTGGGGGTGTATATTTTTTGATACACATTAGGCTTTTTTTGCGCCTGTAAATGCTCTCTATACTTTAAATTCATTAAGCTGGCGCAGCCAGATTGACCGGCTTTTTAAATACCCCCCGGCAAAGCCCGCGCTCCGAATCATAAAGTGTTACTACTTGATTGGAGTTTCATCATAGGTAAACGGGGCGTTGTGCTAAGACCTTAATTGGTCAAGGGAATCAAGCCTAACCGCGGCGGGCAGTGCGCCTGAAACCCACAACAGTGCATGAGGATATCCGCAGGGAAGGGCGAGTCCTGATAGCTATCGGGATTGCCTGGTAAAATCTGACACGGAGGAGCCGCCCCAAAACGACGGCCCTATTTCTGCAACAGCGGGAGCGATACAAAAAAGGAAGCGCCCATATTTTTCCCTTCGCTTTTGGCCCAAATTTTACCGTTGTGGAGTTCTACTAAAATTTTGGCGATGGATAGACCCAGTCCATTGCTGATCTCTTTATTGGTGGGGACAGCACTCAAACGCGCAAATTTGGTAAACAGAATTTGCATATCCTTATCAGTAAGGCCTTGCCCCTGGTCTCTAAACTCAACAATGAGGTTGCCATTCTCTTCACTGGTACAAATGGTTATCCAGGTATTTGCATTGGCATATTTGATGGCATTGCTTAGCAGGTTTTCAAAAACTTCCTGTATGCGGCCCTTATCTATCCTGGCGGTACTTGTGCAATTAAGTTGCTGCAATATCTTTTGATGCTTTTGTTCGGCCATTACCTGCAGGTTGCCAACCACTTTTTCTATCAGGCTATTTGGTTCCACGTCTTCAAAGTTAAGCATCATCACACCGTTATCTATTTTGGCCAGGTTAAGTAGTTCGTTCAAATCATCCAGTATGCGTTTGCTGGCATGGGTAATTTTCCCGGCCATTGCTTTTACGGCCTCTTCTGTGGATTTTTGTTCGATCAGTTTGGCGTAAAGCGATATGGCGGTTAGGGGGTTTTTAATATCGTGTACCGCTATGTTCATCAGGTCGGTTTGCACGCGTACAATGTTGCGGGTGGTTTGGCGCAGCTCCAGTTCGTCGATAATAATTTCCGATAGGTTCTTCAGCATTTCCAGCTGTTTTTCTGTTGCTGCACGCGGAACTGCATCCACCACGCTTATGGTGCCCAACTGGTGGCCATCCAGCGTTTTAATTGGCGCGCCGGCATAAAAGCGTACTACGTTATCCGGTACAACCAGAGGGGTATGCTTCAGTGCAGGTTCCTGGTGTATATCAGTAAAAACGGTAGTATTGGCGCTTAGTACGGCAAGGGTAGCCATGGTGGCTTCGGGCAGTTCGGGCAGGCCGGCTACAGTGCCAACTTTAGCTTTAAAAAATACGCGGTCCTGGTCTACAAAGCTTACGAAAGCGCTGGGGGTATCAAAAATTTGGGCAGCAAGTGTTGCTATCTTGTCGAAGGTTTTATCAGCTGGCGTATCAAGTATCTCGTACTTATACAGTTTCCTTAAGCGCTCTTCGTCATTTAGCGGTATAAGGGATACCTGTTTTAAAAACGTATCCATATGGTATGTCAAAGAGTATCTAAGTGAAATTAATAAGGCAGATAAATGTACTGTTAATAAAATTGATATTGGTGCAATTATTTTTTGTTAAATAAATAACAATTTAAGTGTTGGTTTGTAGGTGTATCGGCATCTGTTTTTTAAAAAATAGCTTGCCCTTACACATAGCCGATTTTTAAGCCGATTTTTTTGTACTGATAATGGACCAACACAGCTACCAACAATGCCTGCCAGCCGAAAATATCTTTAAAACCCTGGTAGAGGAATCGCCCGGTCCGGTTGGCTTATATGTAGGGCGGCAGATGGTAATCCAACTGGCCAATAAAGCTATTTTAAAGGTTTGGGACAAGGATGAATCCGTCATCGGCAAAACTTTTCGCGATGCCCTGCCCGAGTTAGAGGGGCAGCCCTTTTTTCAATTGCTTGATGATGTGTACACCACTGGCGTTGCTTACGACGCTTACGGTGAAAGGGTAGACCTGTTTGTTGACGGGCGCATACAAACCTATTATTTCAACTTTACTTACCAGCCCTTAAAGAACCAACAAGGCGAGGTTTGGGGTATAATGAACACCGCATCAGATGTTACCGAACTGGTGCTTACCCGCCAAAAACTGGCCGAAAACCAGGAACGTACCCGCTTTGCGCTGGAATCGGCAGAGTTAGGCACCTGGGACCTGGACCTCGTAAACGATATTGTTACCTGGGATGCCAAATGCAAACAATTGTACGGCTTTGCGGATGGTGAGGAAGTTTTATCCTATAAAGAAGTTTTAAAATATATACATCCTGATGACAGGGAGCGGATAGATAAAACCGTGCAGGATTCGCTGATACCCGAGCGGGGTGGTTTTTATGATAGCGAGTTCCGCACCGTTGGTGCCGGTGATGGTGTTATCCGTTGGCTGCGCTGCCGTGGTAAGGCTTACTTTAATGAAGAGGGCCGCTGTATCCGCTTTGCGGGGACTGCCTTAGATATTACCAACGAGATAAAAGATAAAGAAGAGCAGCGTAAGCTGTTAACGCTGATTGACCATAGTTCGGACTTTATAAGCTTGAGCGATATGGACGGCAATGTTTATTATGTAAATGCTGCCGGCCGCGAAATGGTGGGGCTGGAGCAGGATACGCCCATATTTATGAGCAGCCTGGATTTTGTGGTGCCCGAGGAAACGGGCAGGGTTCAAAATTCTGTTTACAGATCGGTAGCAGAAGAAGGTCGTTGGAGCGGGGAGGTGCTTTACCGCCATTTTAAAACAGGGGAGGCTATCCCGGTATTCGGCACTTCTATCTTAATACACGACCCCATTACCGGTCAGCCGCAGGGAAGAGCCACCGTATCGCGTGATCTGCGCCGCGAAATTGCCGATAAGCAAGCCCTAATAAACAGCGAGCAATTGCTGCAGAATATTACCAGCGCCGCCCCCGCCGCGCTATGGATGAGCAATGCAGAGGGGATGATAACCTACGCCAACCACACCTGGACAGCATGGACAGGGCAAGCCAATGAAGAGGTTTTAGGAACAGGCTGGCTGGAAGTTATACTACCGGAGGATCGCATCCGTACGGCAGAGAAATTTCTCAGGGATTTAGAATCAAGACAGGCGTACGAAGTAGATTTCAGGCTTTTGTTTAAAGATGGCAGCATCCATTGGTGTATTGCAACGGGTAACCCGCAGTACGATGAGCGCGGGGAGTTTGTGGGCTATATTGGTGCCTGTATAGATGTTACCGAAAAAAAGATAATTGATATTGAGCTGGAGCAAAGCAATGCCGAGCTAAATGCGCAGATAAAGCAATTCGAATTCGTTACTGATTTTATGCCCGTGCAATTATGGACGGCCAAGACAACCGGCGAACTGGATTATGTAAACAAGCGCGCTTTAGACTTTTTTGGCTTGCCCGCAGAACAAATTACTGGCCCCAACTGGCTGGATCAATTACACCCCGAAGACCGGGATGGTTGTATAGCCACCTGGACGGCAGCACTGGAAAGCGGCAGGCTGTACCAGTTCGAGTTCCGCCTGCGCGATAAGGAAGGCAACTACCGTTGGCACCTGGCGCGTGCCCTGCCGTTCATGAGGGATGGAGTCATCGTAAAATGGTTTGGCACCAATACCGATATACACGAGCAAAAACAGATGCAGCGCCAAAAAGACGACTTTTTGGGTATAGCCAGCCACGAACTAAAAACCCCTGTTACCAGCATAAAAGCCTACGCGCAAGTGCTTGGCGCCATGCTTGCCAAAGAAGGCGACGATAGAAAGGCTGCCATGGTAGAGAAGATGGATTCGCAGCTGAACAGGTTGACCAATTTGATAGGCGATCTGCTGGATGTTACCAAGATAAACTCGGGCAAGATACAGTTCAACAAAACATGGTTCAACTTTAACGATGTTGTGCGCGAGAATGTGCTGGATTTGCAACATACCACCAATAAGCACACGCTGGAAATGGAGTTTGTGGAGACAGGCGAGGTGTATTCTGACAAGGACCGTATTGGGCAGGTAATCACCAATTTAATTACCAATGCCATCAAGTATTCGCCTCATGCAGACAAGATTGTCATAAGTACCAAATTGCAAGGCGAAAATGTGTCGGTTTGCGTGCAGGATTTCGGCATCGGCATCCCCGACGATAAAAAGGACAGGGTGTTTGAACAGTTTTACCGTGTTAGTGGCGACAAGCAACACACTTTCCCCGGTTTGGGGCTTGGATTGTACATTTCTTCGGAAATAATTAAGCGTGAGGGCGGTAAAATGTGGGTTAACAGCGTAGAAGGAAAAGGGTCCACTTTTTGCTTCTCGTTACCGGTAGACGGCCACAGTACAACAGAGACAAAATAAACCAGAGAGATTCAATAGAACTTCAGATATATAGCCGAAAAATTTTTACACACTGAGATGAAGCAAAAAAGGATAATGATTGCAGACGATGACCCGGGGATTGTGGATGCTGTGGAGATGCTGCTTGAGTTTGAAGGGTACCAGGTAACCAGTACTGTAGACGGTTCTACCGTGCTGGATATGAAAGACGAGCTGCCCGATTTGCTACTGCTGGATATATGGATGAGCGGCGAAGACGGCCGCGATATATGCAAAAAACTAAAAAGCCTCAGCGCTACCAAAAATATACCGGTAATCATGATATCCGCCAGCCGCGATATCAAAGAATCGGCACTTGCGGCCGGTGCCGATGATTTCCTGGCCAAACCTTTCGAAATGGATGAATTGCTGAAGAAGATTGAGCAATTGACGAATTAAGGGAGGGCTTTTTGTCACCGCGTCTTTGCGAGGAACGAAGCAATCTCCCTATAAGCAGGTCGGATTTGCAAGGCGGCTTTGCTTGCGTAGAGGTTGCTTCGTGCCTCGGCAATGACGCGGTGGTTAGTAACTGCTAAACTTACACCCCCGGCTCCCTCGTCAACCCTTTATTCTTATCCTCGCTGCGCCATGCTTCATAATTCAGTCCCGGCGTTAACCAGTACAGCAGCACCACCCTCGAGTACCTGTAATTGAACGGCGATAATAGGAAAATCACCCCCATTAAAATACCCACATACAGCCAGGGCGAATCGGAATGCGTAAGCATGTAAGTGCCTACCGCGAAGGTTACCATCTGCGCAACGTTGAAGGCATAACTTACGAACATGGCTACGTACCAGTACCCCGGTTCGCGTTCATAGTGCAGGCCGCAGTGTGAGCAGTCATCATACATTTTTTGGCCGGCAAACTGATAGGTGCTGGTAGAGAATATATCGCCGCGACGGCAACGGGGGCATTTGGCTTTTATGCAGCCCTCTAAGGCCGATATAGGTTTTGCGGGCATCAGGTTTTTAGTGTCCATGGCTAAGGGTTTGTTTGCGGAATTCTTCGGGTGTTTGCCCGGTGTATTTTTTAAAGAATTTTGTGAAGTACGAGTTATCGGCAAAGTTTAGCTTATCGGCAATGCCGGCAATATTCATATCCAGGTTTACCAGCAGGCGTTTGGCTTCCAGTATCACGCGGTTGCGTATCACTTCGCCTGCAGATATGCCCAGCATATCGTTGCATAAGGCGTTCAGATGGTTGGGCGTAATGTAAAGCAGGGCGGCATAATCCTTCGGTAGCCGCAGGGTAGCAAAATGCATATCGGTAAGCTTGCGGAAGCTTTGCAGCAACGTGTAGTTATAATTGGGTGCAAGTACAGGATTTTTGCTTTCGCTTTGGCGGGCCACTACAATAAATAGCTGCAGCATCAGCGCTTTTATCATATCCATGCCCAGGCGGCTGGTCTGGCTGCTTTCGTGCAGCAATTGCTCAAATAAAACTACGGTGGCTTGTTGGGCATCGCCGGTTAAATTTATGACTTCATCATCAATGTTACCGCTAAAGAAGGGCAGGTTATCCAGGTAATCGGGCCTCAGCAAAAATGATTGGAAAAACGAGGCAGAAAAGTTGACGATAAAACCATCCACCGGCCCCTCAAAACTCCAGCTGTGTACCTGGCCCGGCACCATAAAGTATATCTGGTAAGGCTTTACCGGGAAGCTTTTAAAATCGATAGCGTGCGTGCCGCCGCCTTCGGTAAAAAACACCACATGGTAAAAGCTGTGTTTATGCGGCAGGCTAAGGTTTTGATGCTTCTGCAGGTAAGGCGCAAACCGGCTGATGAGCAAGTCATCGTGCTGATGGTCGCTCAGCGCGCAGATGTCATAAACCGGGAATGCCTTTTTCATGTTACAAAGATACCTAAGCAAGGCAAACCTTAATGGTGATATATATCACTATTATGGTATTATTTACTGATAAGTAAATTGTGCCAATTGATTGAGTTTATCTTACCGCAAAGAACACAGAGATTAGCATGTTGCTTAGCGCAAAGAACGCAAAGAACTTGCAACGTTTTAAGAGTACACTATTTCTTTTTATCATAAAATGCAGGCTTTGCGCACTTTGCGTTCTTTCTTTGCGTTCTTTGCGGTTATAAAAAGCTACTTATTTCAATTGAGATATATTTTTAAATTACACCGCTATGCTTACAAAACCCGATAGCCTTATTTTTGATATGGATGGCACCCTTTGGGATGCCGTGGATACCTACGCGCACTCCTGGAACGTAATGTTTGCCGAACTGGGTCTCGACAAAAAAATAGACCGCGCACAGCTCGCCGGTATGGTAGGCTGGGAGGGTAAAAAGGTGATAGAAGTAATACTGCCCGAGTTTGAGCCGGATAAGCGCTGGGAGATATATGCGCAGGTAAACGAGAAACGCAAAGTGCTGATACCACAGATGGGCGGCATTTTATATGATGGCGTGAAGGAGGGCCTGCAGCAGTTGGCGCAGCAATACCAGCTGTTTATATTGAGCAATTGCGCAGCGGGCGTTATACGGCAGTTTATTGATTGGGCCGGCATTGATGCGCATATTAAAGACGAGATTGCCTACGGCGTAAACTTTATGCCCAAACAGCACAACATCAAACTGCTTACCGATAAATACGATCTAAAGAATCCCTTTTACGTGGGCGACACCGAGGGCGATGGGCATCAGACGCGCCTGGCGGGCATCCCCTTCGTATTCGTAAGCTACGGCTTTGGCCAAACCGATGATTACGATTTAAAATTCGATGATTTTAACGCGCTCAGCCATCATTTTTTAAACTTATAGGCTGCAATTGCGTTAGCTTTACGCATACAAACACAAACTACTATGAAACGCCGCATATTCACCATTATTAGTTTAGTAATTGTCCTCGTTTTAATTGGGGTGGTTTTCTTCCGTTATTATTATGTTTTTGGTGAAGGCGTAAAGGCCGGTACGCTAAACTATTTCGTAAAAAAGGGCTACGTTTTTAAGACTTACGAGGGCCGCCTTATACAAAACGGTATCCGCACGCCAACACAGGGTGGCGGCATACAATCCAACGAATTTATGTTTTCGGTTACAGACGAAAAAGTGGCCGATAAGCTTAACCACAGCGCAGGCGCCACAATGGATCTGCATTACAAAGAGTACATCCACGCCCTGCCTTGGCGCGGCGTGAGTGAGTTTGTGGTAGATAGCGTGATGTCGGTAACGCCAGTCACCCCAACCGCACCGTAATCGAAAGCATTTCGCCAGGGCAGGCATTCCAATATTAAGTTTGTGTTAAGTTTGGTGGCGTATGCATGCCTGTTGCCATATTTTGTGGACTTTTAGCATTTGCCATTTTAAGTCCCTAATGCTCCGCCACACCAAACACCACCGTACACTCAGGCAAAACCTTGCGCTGGCATCGTCCAGCGCATTCGTATCAGGTATCGTAAACGTGGCGGGGTTGGTATCGTTCTTCGCTTTTACATCAAGCATTAGCGGGCACATGGCCAATATGGCCAAAAACCTGGTTACCCAAAACTGGTACGAGATTGTGCTGTTCATGGGCTGGCTACTGCTGTTTTTTATAGGTTCATTCTTGTCTAGTTTTTCGGTAAAATCATTCGCGAAGCATAACGCATACCGGGCGCACGCCATACCTGTGGTGGCAGAGATATTGTTGCTGCTTTTCGTAGCGGTTTATGGCAACCATTTTTACGAGGAAACAAAAATAGAGCGGGAGATTGTAATCAGCTGTACCATATTTGCTATGGGTTTGCAAACAGGGCTGGTAGCTATCGTTTCGGGTGGGCTCATCAAATCTACCAGCCTGGCCAGCTTATTTACAGATTTAGGTGCCGAGGTTGCCGACTATTACTACATCGGCACAAAAAGAGACCGGCATGTGCGTAACCGCATTTACGTGCGCCTTACGGTGTTGGGCTTTTATGCACTGGGCGGCATAGCGGGCGGTTTCTTTTTTAATAAATATGAATTTGGGATATTTTATTTCGTGCCCGCCATTTTGCTATTGATGTTGCTGTAATTAATACAGCGGATCTGCCTTGCCCGAGTTTTGTACCAATATCTTGCTCAGGTTATATTGCCGTTCGGCCTCGTCGTCGCCTTTTATCAAGCCTTTATCAAAAAGGTGCGTAAGCACTTCTTCCGCGTTTTTTTGATGCGTTGCCAAATCAGTTTGCGGGTTGTGCTGCCAAAGTTTTTGGGCAACCTGCGGGGCGGTGGCATATTCCAGTTGCGCAAGGGCATATACCACATTATCTTGCAGAGAAGCCGCTGCATTGTACTTGTGCGGTACGTGCAGCGGCTTGTATTCTTGATAAAAATCCGGGTCGGGGCTGTCCATGGCTATGCTTCCTGTTTTTCTTTAAGGGCCACAGAATCGCGAAGGGCCTTTATGGCATCGTGGGCCATCTTAAGCCCGGCAATATGATTGCTTAATAAAGATACCACTTTCTCGTCTTCCCAAATCAGTTCCTTATCGTCAATTGCCTTGCGGTATGAGCCTCTGGCAATGTCTTCGCCATATTCGCAATCTGATAGTACTGAGTGATCGTCGCGTTTGCTGAAAGCAGCCCTTACGTCTATCCAGGCATGGTAAAACTTGCCTGATAGCGTGGTACCCTCGGCGGGCGATCCGCCCAGCACATGTATATAATCGTTCAGCTCGGTAACGTAGCCTTTGCTTTGGTCGGCATAACCCTCAAAAACCGACTTCAGGCTAGGGTCGTCGGTACCCTCTATGGCTTTTTGATAACCGGCTACGCGGTCGTTATTAACTTTTATCAGGTCATTCAACGCTGATATCTGGTGGAGGATATGCTGTAATGTTCCCATGGGTATGTTATTTTGGTTAAATAACATAACACTTTGGTTAATTGTTTTTACTTGTAACGAATTTATGCCACGTTTCCCACCACATAAATATTGGCTTTCTTGTTAACCTTGCGTGCACGGTAAGGGGTTAAGTTTTGGTGTTCGGCCTGGCCCCTGGCCAGCCGAGCCTGGCGTGCCTTATTGCGTATAAGGCGGCTGCGGCGTGCCTTTAAAACATAGCGGTTACCCCAATAGTCGTAGGATCCGGTGAGGGCGGTTATGCAGCCTACGATAAACGCAGCCATCATAACAACAACGAAGAAGTGGAGGGCGATTGTAAGGAATTGTTCCATAGCGTTAATTAATTTATTCTATGGTTAAACGCAATGCCTGTGCCAAATAGTGCCACAAGCCTGGCTAAATAACATTCCTGTTAGCTATAAAGCTCCTGCTCTTCGGTATAATAGGTTTTGCGGCCCGCTTCTTTTACCAGGATAGGCGCGCCGGTTGGGCTGTTTTTCTTCTTGGAATTGTGTATCAGCATAAAATCACGTACCTCGCCGTTGATGATATCCGGGTTCGATGCCAGTATTTTTTCTTCTGCATCTTTCAATACCGAACGGATGGCCTGGGCGAGGTCTTTTATCTTGTCGGCAGGGATTTTGTTTCCCGCAGAGAAGGGCGAGATCCCCGCATGCCATAGTATCTCATCGGCATAAGCGTTGCCGATGCCGCGGATGATCTTCTGGTCTAAAAGCACTGTTTTTACCGCAGTTTTTGTTTTACCCAGCTTTGCAGTTAAGTAATCTGCGCCGGCTTTATCGTCCGCTGCATCCGGAGCCTCTTTTTCCTCGGGATTGAGGGTGGGGGTGGCAATGCCCTGAAAATCGGTAAGCGCGAGCCCGCTGTTATCGGTAAACAACAATTCGATAATGCTGTATTTGTTGGTATTTTCTCCCTCGAACAGGAACAGCTTGCCATGCAGCATCAGGTGCAGGGCCAATACATCGCCATCGCTGAATTTGATGTAAAGCTCTTTACCATCGCGGTAAACCTTTTGCAGGGTTTGGCCTGTCAGTTTGCTTTGCAAAGCATCGGCACTTACGTTGAGTTTTTTAGGATTATGTACGATAACCCCTTTAAGGGTTTTACCGTGTAGCTTTTTATGGAGCGTATAGCTGAAGGCTTGCAGATCGGGTAGTTCGGGCATGGCGATGATTTTTTATGTTACAAACGTACTTAGGCTTAAGATGATTTGCTAATTTTAAAATCGATAATAAAAAAATGAGTGGAATAGTGAATTGTTTGGTAGATAGGTTATTGTTTAAGATGTGGCCGACAAAAACAAAATTGCCTGGCATATTATTGGTACTGTTATTCCCCTTCAGCACGCTCCATGCTCAGGATACCGCCATCGTAAAGCATCAGGCTAACCTCATAGCTGAGGCGACTTTCAAGGAGGATTATCAAACAGTTGTTGCATACACTCATCCAAGCCTTATTGCTATATGGGGCGGTAAGGACAAGCTATACCAAATTATTGTAGAACGCATGCAGGAACTGAAAGGCCAGGGCATCACCAGTATTAATGGTTCGATAGGCAGCCCGGGTAAATTTTACCGATCGGGCAACGAGCTTTTCTGCTTGCTGCCCGAAGATATTATCATTACCGCATCCGCAGGGCGCTACCATGGTAAATCGTACCTGTTGGGCATCAGCAGCGATGAAGGAAAAAACTGGACATTTTTAGACGTAGGTAATATATCTGCGGACGTGTTGCATCGTTTACTTCCTAATTTCAATGATGACTTAAAGATACCCCCGCCCGTTAAACCGGAGTTTTTACCCAATTAACGCCTGGAGCTTTAACCGGCAATAATTTTTGCTAAATTGGGATGGATTTTAATACCACCGCCCCAATATGCAACGCAGGAATTTTTTAAAAACAGGCACTTTAGCAGGGTTAACCCTAACTACCCTCAGCGCGGTATCGTGCAACAGTCCCGCTACCGATACCAAAACAGGAACGGACACACCATCTGCCGATGATTTCGAATTGAATGAGGCTACTGTAGACCAACTGCAGAAGTTGATGCAGGATGGCAAACATACCGCCCGCTCTATTGCCGAACTGTACTTAAAGCGGATAGATGCCATAGACAAAAGCGGACCGAAACTTAACGCCGTTATCGAACTGAATAAAAGCGCGCTGGATATAGCCGACGGCCTGGATAAAGAACGCAAGGCAGGCAAGGTGCGCGGCCCATTGCACGGCATCCCGGTGCTGATTAAAGACAATATTGATACCGGCGATAACATGCACACCACGGCAGGCTCCCTGGCCTTGGCCGACCATTTTGCCAAGCAGGATGCCTTCATTGTACACAAACTTCGTGAAGCAGGCGCAGTGATACTGGGAAAAACCAACCTTAGCGAATGGGCAAACTTCCGATCCTCGCGCTCTACCAGCGGCTGGAGCAGCAGGGGGCGGCAAACCAAAAATCCTTATGTTTTAGACAGGGGGCCAAGCGGGTCTAGTTCGGGCTCCGGCTCGGCAACCTCGGCAAACTTATGCGCTATTGCTATCGGTACCGAAACGGATGGCTCGGTAGTGTCGCCTGCCTCTGTAAGCGGTTTGGTGGGCATTAAGCCAACGGTAGGTTTGCTGAGTCGAAGCGGCATCATCCCTATCTCTGCCACGCAGGATACTGCCGGCCCTATGGCCCGCACCGTGCGCGATGCAGCCATTTTGCTGGGTGCCCTGGCCGGCGCCGACCCGAACGATAGCGCTACCCTCAAAGCCAAACCGGAAAAGGACTATACTACTTTTTTGCACGCCGATGGCCTCAAAGGCAAACGCATCGGCTTCGAGAAAATAGAACATGCTAACGATGGTACGCTTGCCCTCATCAAAGAAGCAAAGGAAACCCTGATAAAGCAAGGAGCGACCATTATAGAGGTAGAGGTTAACAGAGCGCTGGAACCAGCGGGCCGGTCGGAGTTCCAGGTGTTGCTGTACGAGTTTAAAGACGGCGTAAATAAATACCTGGCCAATGCCAATGCCAAAGTGAAAACTCTTGCCGATGTGATAGCCTTCAACAAGGCAAACGAAGCCACCGCAATGCCCTTTTTTAAACAAGAAGACATGATGCTGGCCGAAACCAAAGGCGACCTGAAGAGCAAGGAATACATAGATGCCCTGGCAAAATCTACCGGCGTGAGCCGCACGGCTATAGATAAAATCCTTACCGATAATAAGCTGGACGCCATCTGCGGCCCCACAAACGGCTTCGCCAGCTGCATCGATATCATCAACGGCGATTACGATAACGGCTTCTCCTTTTCTACCCCGGCGGCAATGGCAGGTTACCCGCACATCACGGTACCGATGGGTGCCTGGCACGATTTGCCGATGGGGCTATCCTTCTTTAGCACCGCATGGAAAGAGGGCGAGTTGTTAACGCTAGCCTACGCCTACGAGCAGGCATCTAAAAAACGAAAGAAACCGGAATTTAAGGCAACTTTGCAAGCATAGCTTTTACGGCACTATACAAACCACGTCATTTATATGGCATGGTTTGTTATTGGTTTTCTTATTAGCTTTGTTCAAAGCAAAATTACGACTGCCAACTGAAAACTGCCAACTGATGCCGCCCATCCCCAAAAAGATATTAGCCCGCCAACACGAAATCACAGCCGATTTCCTGAAGCAGATTGATAAGCATCTGGACGATGTGCTGCACGAAAAGCGGACGGACATGTTCGAGATACGCGATTTTGCCGAGATACTGCATATACACCCTACGCATTTAAGCAATACCATCAAGCTAACCACGGGCAAGGCTCCCTGTTTCTTCTTCGAGAAACGTATCATGGAAATTGCCAAAGGCATGCTACAACAGAATATGCCTATCAAAGAAATAGCCTACATCCTCACCTTCGATGCATCCAACTTCACCAAATTCTTCAAACGCTTCGAGGGCGTTACGCCCAAGCAGTATAAGGAGCAACTGGTGTCTGAATCAGAATTCTCTGAATTTTAGAATTTGCAGGATGCTTAGTCATCCCCGTTATAGACAACATGGGTTGAAGGGAAACCATTAGTAATCGGTGTAATCACCTAAATCGGTGAAATCCAACATAAAAAAGGAAACTATCACCATTTATTCTGAAGCTGTCACCATTTTTTAGCGCGGATTTTGCTGCAACTTTGCATCATCATCTAAAAACAAAAAAATGGAACCGACAAACAAAATTGCATTAATAACAGGCGGAAGCAGGGGCCTTGGTAAAAACACTGCATTGAAACTGGCCTCAAAAGGTAACGACGTTATCATCACCTACCGCAGCAAAAAAGAAGAAGCCGACGAAGTAGTGGCCGAGATAGAATCGCTTGGCTTAAGGGCCGCCGCCCTGCAGATAGATACCGGGGTGGTATCATCGTTCGAGGCATTCAAAATTGCCTTAACAGCAGTATTACGAGAAAAATGGAGCCGTGATACTTTCGATTTCCTCATCAACAATGCCGGTATTGATGCTGCATCGCCATTTGCCAAAACTACCGAGGAGGATTTCGATAATCTGTTCAACGTACATTTCAAAGGCGTTTACTTTTTAACCCAAACGCTGCTTAGTACCATTGCTGATGGTGGCCGCATCATCAACTTGTCTACCGGGCTTACCCGTTTTGCTACGCCGGGTTATGCTGCTTATGCATCTATGAAGGGCGCAATAGAGGTGTTTACCAAGTATCTTGCCAAAGAGTTGGGCAGCCGTGGGATTGCCGCCAATTTGGTTGCGCCAGGTATCATCGAAACGGATTTCACCAAAAGGGCTTTCGATAGTCACCCGGGCATGCACGATTTTATCTCGTCGATAACCGCACTTGGCCGCCCCGGCCAGCCCGACGATATCGGCGGTGTGATCGCTTTCCTGTGTTCAGATGATGCTCGCTGGATAAACGCGCAAAGGATAGAAGCTTCTGGCGGTATGTTCTTGTAAGCAGGGTTTACGCATAAGATAAAGGGTTACGCAAAGGCAAAATAATGGCCCTCGCGCAACCCTTTTTACGTTTTTAGAGTATTGCCTATAAATCCCAACCTCCGCAATGCTCGCCCAAATTATAGCAGCCGAAGAGAAGCTTAATACCCTGTTGCCCCCAAAACGGCTGACAGGCAGCCCGCCGACGACTTTGCTGGAGGCGGCTAAGGGCTGGTCAGGCCTCGTATGGGCAGAAGCCGAACGTTTGGGCCCTATGCCGCTTTGCAAGCAACAGGTGGAGGATGGACTCAACCTGGCCACCCAACCTGTATTTATTTGTGGGGTGCACCGCAGTGGCACTACGCTGGTACGCAATCTGTTGGATGGGCACCCCAGCCTTAATGTATTACCGTCCGAGGGCACATTTTACACCAATCTGGAACAACAGCTAAAACAATTGCCTGCCGATAAATGGGCGGCCCACCTCGGCACCGAATGGCTGCGGCGGCTGGCGAACCCCATCAACCAGCCGCCTTATTGGCTTTTGGGCCGCAGCAAGGGCGAAGCGTCGCCGTATGTGGATTTTGCACGCTACCTGCTTAGCTGGTGGCGGGCGCTGGAGCAAAAGCCGGGCACGCAATGGCCCCATGTGGCGATTGCGATGGCTTATGCGGCTTGCAACAACGCACTTTCGGCGGCTTATTGGGTGGATAAAACACCTACCAATGAGCGTTTCCTTGCCCGCATTCGGCAGGAAGCACCCGATGCGCGCATTATCCACGTTGTGCGCCATCCGCTGGGTACCATCGCCTCGCGCAAAGTAATGGAACCGGGGGCGGCGCTCAGCAGCGCCCTGCGCGATTTGAAGGCGTCTTACCGTATCGCGCATCGCGAAGCTGCCTTAAACAACCCTGCTTATTTGCTGGTGCAATACGAGGAATTATGCGATGAGCCGGAAAAGGCAATGGCCCGTATGGCGGCGTTCCTGGGTATCAAAAACCTGTCCATTTTACAACAGACCACGGTAGCGGGAGTACCTGCGGATGCCAATAGTTCTTTTACGGAGGGGGCCGCACCGGGGCAGATACGAAAGGCCGATGGCCCGGTCCGCGAGGTGCTGAACGGCGACGAACAACAATTGATTGCCGCTTACCTGGGCAGGCAGGTCGCTAAGCTGGGCTACCAATTGCCCGAGGTAAGTTTATTCCGCAAGGTATGGCTTAGGATGAAGTACAAATTATTTATTTAAACCATCGGCTAAAATGATTATTCAGTTTTGCGGATTATCGGGCGCGGGGAAAACCACCATAGCCAATAAGGTTAAAAGTTTGTTGATGGAACGTGGCCTGAAATGCGAAGTAATAGATGGCGATACGTACCGCAAAAAGCTCTGTGCCGACCTCGACTTCTCCCGTGCAGGTCGCAACGAGAATATCCGTAGGCTCGCTTTCGTGGCTGATGTGCTTGCGCGGAACGGCGTTATCCCTATCATTTGCGCCATTAATCCCTACGAGGATATCCGGCAGGAAATTGACGCCACCTACAGCAACGTTATGACCGTACACATCAGCTGCAACTTAAACGTATTAATACAGCGCGATACTAAGCAATTATATCATAAAGCCATGCTCCCGGCGGGCCATCCGGATAAAATAAACAACCTCAGCGGCGTGGACGACCCCTTCGAAGCACCTGCAAATCCACATTTAATTATCCACACCGATAGCGAAACGGAAGATGCATCGGCGCAAAAGCTGCTGGCGTTTATTCTTTCGATTAAATAAGCCGTCGAATTCTAAATCTGCTTATCTTGCCAAAAATTATAGCAATATGGAATTTGGCCGCGTACCCGAAGAGCAACTTAACCTGGTAGATTTTACCCTGCCGCCCAATCCGGATTTCACGTTGGAAACCCTGCGCAACGCCGGCACAACCCAGCCCTTGCAAGTACGCGCGGGCTGCGCCAAATGGGGCCGTAAAGAATGGGTAGGCAAAATTTATCCGCCCAAAACCAAGGACGCGAACTTTTTAGATGAGTACGTAAAGCACTTCAACTGCATAGAGCTTAATGCTACTTTTTACCAAACCTACGGCCCCGCCACCATCAGTAAATGGAAGGAGAAAGCCGATGCCAGTCCCGATTTTAAATTCTGCCCCAAGTTTTCGCAAAGCATCAGCCACATACGCAGGCTGAAGAATGCCGAGGAGATTACCACTGCTTATTACGAAGGTATTATGGCCTTCGGCGATAAGCTGGGACCGCTGTTTTTGCAACTGAGCGATAATTATACGCCCAAAAGCCTGCCCGAGTTGACTGCCTACCTGGAAAGCCTGCCTACTGATGTGCCCGTATTTGTGGAACTTAGGCATAAAGACTGGTTTGCCGTTCCCGAGAACAAAGAAGCCGTTTTCAGTATGTTCAGGCGGCTAAATATCGGCAGCATACTAACCGATGCCAGCGGCCGCCGCGATTGCCTGCACATGATGCTACCCACGCCGCATGCTTTTATCCGCTTTGTGGGTAACAGCCTGCACCCAACCGATTACAGCCGTTGCGACGAGTGGGTAGACCGCATTATGGAATGGAAAGAACTGGGCCTGCAATCCGTTTGGTTCTTTATGCATCAGCACGATGAACGCTACAGCCCCGAACTATGCGATTATGTGATAGATAAGCTGAACCAACGATTGGGCACTAACCTGTTACGGCCAACGTTTATCAGTAAAGACGACGGCCTTTCAGGCGCACCTCAGCTATTTTAAAAAACTGGTCGGGTTATCTCGGTGTCTTTTATGTCCCAGGCCTTTTTTAGCTTCTTGTTGGTTTTGGCCAACGCTACCGTATTACCGGTGTTTTGGTAAGCTATCTGCAATCCCGTTAAGGCCCAACCGTTGTTGGGGTTTATCACCAAATCTTTGTTGAGTACTGTGATTGCTTCGGGGTAACGCCTGGCTTTCAACAGCGCGTTGGCCAGGTACTGCCTTGCAGGGAGGGGCCAGTCGCGCGGCTCGTTGTAAATAAGTTTATCCTCGGTAGCTACAGCGTTTCGGAGCAGGGTAAAAGCGCTGGTATAGTTGCCCTGCGTTTGCGCTATTATGCCTTGCAGTATCAGTTTGCCAACCCCGGCAGCCTCAAAAGCGGTACTGAAGTTATCTACGGGTATCTTTAAAGTGGCATCCTGCATTTTTGCTTCCATCTTTAATAGTTCGGCAGTTGCTTTTTTAGCATCGCCTTTGCTGCACCAGGCCAGGCCCTTTGCAAAATGGAGCAAGGCATCGGCATAAGCCAGCGTATCGGCAGGTTTTTGCTTCAATACGTCGTCCCAGCGGCCAAAGCGTACATCGGTAATGGCGGGCTGCATGTAAACGTATTGTATGAAATTTTCTTTTGCCCCTAAAAAGGGCTTTACCAGTGCTTGCAGCGAATCGGAACTTGTGCTCGACGTATGATAGTCGCCGCCCATTTGCGCACAGTTTATTTTAAGGTGTGTATTATGGAATTCGTACAGCACCACCCAACCAGTAGCCGGGCTGTATTGTTTAGCATAGTTATGGTAACCGTTCACTGCGGCGATGTTATCTTTTATCCCCCGGCTGTAATCGCCGGTGCGGATGTAAATGTGCGATGGCATGTGCGTAACATGAGAGACCAACGGCATCAAGGTATCCAGCACGTGCGCGCTTTTTAAGGCCAGCTGTGGCGTTGCAGATGCCTCCATGGTATGGATGTAGTAGTGGTTTGCGCCGGGGTGGTTCGGCGAAAGGGCCAGTGCTTTTTCAAGCAGTCCACGTATTTCTGCGGTCCACTGTTTTGGGCTGAGGTCGTGATTGTAGAGGTCCCATGGATGCAATAGCAGCAGGGCATCGGCATATAAGGTTACCACATCGGCATTACCCGGGTATTTGGCGTAAACCTGTTTCATGGCAGCGGCATAGTTTATCCTCAGCTGCCTTACGCTGATGCTGGTATCGCTGCTGTAGCGTTGCTGCATGGCGGTTATCAGGTCTTTTTCCAGCGGGGTGCAGGCAGCCATCAAAAGCTTACTTTTTACCGATGCCTCGTAGGCACCGGTTGGTGGCGCATAGCCATTTGGGTAATTGATGGTTGGACCCATAGCCAGCGATTTGCCGTACCAGGCCATTGCGCAATTGGGGTCTAAGCGGGTTGCCTTTTCGAAGGAGGCGATTGCCTCTACCGAATGGAAGGCATAGTACATGTTGATGCCCTGGTTAAAGTAGAACTGCGCACTGTCCGTCGCCTGGCTTACGTTCCATTTATAATTGCCCCAGCCCTTCAGTGCGGGGATATTTACAGCAGTATCGGCGTCGGTAAATAAGGGCATGCAAACGCTTGCACGCACCTGGGGGTATCTGTACCACTTGATTGGTGCATTTTTCTGTTGACGACCAGGGTAGAAGGATTGCCCTGTGATAAAAGCAGTTGCCAATGCAGCGCTTAGGATCAGCATGTATTTAAGTTTCATTGCGGCGACGTTTTAAGGCACTGCAATTTAAGCTTTTAAGTTTGGATTGGAGGGGAGGTGAATAATCAAATCTTTCCCTATTTGTCATCGATAGAGCAGGGGGAGGGAAGCGCGATGGGGCGACAGAGAAACCTTGTTGTTGATGCAAAGCTCATTTTGCGAAGTTGATACCTTGCATGTCTAAAAGATTTTTTCACTGCGTTCAAGAGAGAGCCATTCCTCGTTATCGCTTGGTTCGAAATAACAAAATGAAATCATCTGCACATCCGGCTTTACATATCCGCAGCACGTGTACGGCTGCGTTTGATGTAGTTGCGGAAATCTAATACGATGCCGGCGAAGAAGTAGAATATCAATGGGAAACCTACCGCCAGGAAGGACGAGTAGATAAAGAATAATCTTATTTTGGCGATAGACACGTTGAAACGTTCGCCCAGGTAAGTGCATACCCCGAAAGAGTAGCGCTCGAAAAAGGTGATGATCCGTTGTAACATATCAGACTGGTTTTAATATTTTTATTCCAACGCCGCAGTGCAGGCATTTCTTATAATCGCAATAATTGTTTTTTAGCTCCAGCAGCGCCTGCGATTCGAATGCGGTGAATATATTTACCCCTAAGGTAGCAAATTCTTGCGTAACATGGTTATTCTCAGCGGGAATATTTTCTAAAAGCTTTAAAGCCCGGCTAATGTAATATTGCTGTTGCATGTGCTTGCCGTAACTGAACAGGAATAAAGCCACCGTATTAAGCAATACGGTATCTACCGATGCCTGCCCAAAATGCTTGGCCGCAGGCGGCGATTCCTTATCAAAACGGTAATGATTCTCCCAATAGGGGTTTACTTCTATCCCGGCAAATAACTTGCGCAGGTCTTTCACTTCTTTTATCTCTAATATTTTGGAGAACAGGTGGCTGCTTTGCACCACCAACGCGGCAAACTGCGCCAGCCTAACGGTAGGGAAGTTTTGCGGGCGCATCCGCAGGAATTTCCAAAGGTGGTTTTCCACAGGTGCAAGGCTGAATTTCTTGCGCAGGTAATCGTATTCCTTTTTCAGGTTGCGCGGGTATTCGTCTGCGGGTTCGGTTTCCAGAAATCCGGCCTGGCCGAATATCAGCGCCTCTATTTGCAGCGGGTTGCTTTTATGCTTCGCGAGGATATTCTGCGGCAGAGATTTTGCCAGCAACTCGAAGGGTAACGCATTGGTTTTAAAGCCGAAGTTTGCCGCCAGGTATTGGTAAAAGGTCTCCTCCCAATCGCCACGGTTGAGGGCTAAAGTAGCATCTACCGTTTCTGCGCGTTTTTCCAGGCGTTCTACCAGCACGCGGGTGAGCCAGTTTTGCATGGTGAGCGGATCTACCCGGCCAATGCTGGCCTCGCAGGGGATGATAGTTTGGTTACCGAAAACAAGGTTATGGTAACGCTGGTAAAGATCCGCACTGATGCGGTTTTTTAATTCCAGCGTGGGCACACGGCGACCGTTTTCAAGCGTAACAGGCTGGTCATCAATATAAACTACATGCAGGATTACATTGTCGTAGGCACCATCGGTGGTGTGCCCGTGGCGTTGCCAGTCGGACGAGCTGATGTGTAGTTCGGCGTTGCCGGCCCAGGTAGTATCTCCAATGCGGATGCGGGCGTTCTGGAAGTCGGGGCCGGCGTGGGTATTATGCTGCCCTGCCGAAAAAATCTCCAGCTCTTCGCCCTCGGTGGTACGCAAATCCAGCCTGTCGAACAGGCGGAACTTCCAAACGTAGTGCAGAAAATCTTCGGTGAAAAGCATGTGACAAGGTAATTAACAATACCGCCGAATGCAAATCCGCGTCGGAGATTTTATGCTGGTTTTTGCCAAAAATACTGTCGAAAATTTCCGTGTTTTTGCCACAATAGCCATAAAAAAGGGTCAATTTTACAGCTTCGGCAATTTTTTTCGGACGGTATTATCGCAGGCCGCCGAAACCTATTGCACAGGTGCGGCCCGGATGCAAAAACGTATTCGGTGATAGGAGTGGGTGTAGGCAATTTGCCCCTTGTTTTTTCGCCAACAAAATAAGCTGTAACAATGCAGCATGAATTTACTCTCATTGACACCATAAAACCCAACACGATTAGCAAATGATTAAGAAGTACTCCGTCCTGATAGGTATTGTAATATCTTCTATCGTCGCGGCGATAGCCGTATCAGTTTACCCCGGCGGTTCCCGGGTGGACCAAGACTCCATTGGGTTTAGCTGGGCACACAACTTTATCAGTAACCTGTTCGCAGCAAAAGCGTTGAACGGTGCCGACAACACATCAAGGCTTTGGGCATGCCTGGCGATGGTGCTTTTCCCTATCAGTTATGCCATCTTCTTCATCAATATGGCGAAGAAAATACCGGATAAAATTGCCGGCTACATCCTGACGTATGCCGGATTGGCTAATATTCTTTTCACCTTTTTGACCGTAATACCTTCCCTGCACGATTCCATGTTGATTGTTTCGACCACTCTGTTTTGGACCGGCATCATCGTTATTACGGCTATCATCCTGAAAACAAAACTTCGTTTTTTTAAATTCCTCTGCGTAACCGCTGTTTTGGTTTTTTACTACGGCGTGTACTTATGGGGTACCAGTAATTGGGAGTTGTTGCCGGGCATCCAAAAGGTGAACTTTATCGCGCCTACGTTATTGATTCTAGCGTTGGAATACTTTACAAAGGCGGCGGATTTTGCTCATATAAAAATGCGAAAAGCAAAAGCGTAGGCCTGCTTCTGAACCATGATTTGCCTGATTGAAGGATTAAAGGATTTCCTTATCGTCCTTATCATGGTCATCCTCTAATCCCACAAATCATGGTTCAGAAGGATTTAAAGATTCCATGGAGTCCTCCTCATGGTCATCCGTGAATCCCGCAAATCATGGTTCAGAATTAAATTTATATCTTGCCTGTGAAATCACTGCTTTACCAACATGACATCACCAGCCACCGCACATACGCCAATCACCACCGCAGGCCGCATCAAATCTATCGTAGGCGGTTCGCTCGGCAATTTGGTGGAGTGGTACGATTGGTATGTGTACTCTGCGTTCTCGCTTTACTTTGCTGATGCATTCTTCCCGAAGGCGAACCAAACCGTACAGCTTTTGAATACCGCCGGCATATTCGCCATCGGTTTTTTGATGCGGCCCCTTGGCGGCTGGCTGATGGGCACCTTTGCCGATAAGCATGGCCGGAAGGCAGCACTCACCTGGTCGGTTTTGCTGATGAGCGCGGGTTCGCTCATTATCGCTGTAACACCCGATTTTAACCACATCGGCATCGCCGCACCCGTATTGCTGGTATTTGCCCGTATTATTCAGGGCCTTAGCGTGGGCGGCGAATACGGCACCAGCGCCACCTACCTCAGCGAAATGGCCGCCAAAAAGCACCGCGGTTTTTATTCCAGCTTCCAGTACGTTACGCTCATTATGGGGCAGCTGATTGCCCTGGGCGTGCTGGTGCTGCTGCAGCGCGTTTTCCTGACCGATGACCAATTGAAGCTATGGGGCTGGCGCATCCCTTTCGGCATAGGTGCCGCGCTGGCTATCATTACCATGTACCTGCGCCGCAGCCTACACGAACCTGCTGCGTTTACCCATAAATCGACCACCGAAGCGCACCGTAGCAACCGCGGTACCATCAAAGCGCTGATGCAGCACCCAAAAGCTGTGCTTACCGTTATTGGCCTTACGCTTGGCGGCACGGTGGCTTTTTATACTTTCACCACTTACATGCAGAAATTTTTGGTGAACACCAGCGGTTTCAGCAAGAACACGGCAACGCTGGTATCAACCCTCACGCTGTTTGTTTTTATGCTGGTGCAGCCGCTGTATGGCTACATCTCCGACAGGATTGGCCGCAAGCCGATGCTGAGGCTGTTCGGCATATTGGGTACGCTGACCACTATCCCTATCATGATGGCCCTCGGCCATACCAAAAACGAGTGGACGGCCTTTGCGCTTATCATGGCGGCCCTGCTCATCGTAAGCAATTACACTTCTATCAATGCCGTAGTAAAAGCCGAGCTTTTCCCCGCGCACGTGCGGGCCCTGGGCGTTGGCTTCCCTTACGCCATTGCGGTATCGGCCTTCGGCGGCACGGCGGAGTACGTTGCCCTGCTGTTTAAGAACGCCGGCCACCAGGAGTGGTTCTACTGGTATGTTACGCTTTGCATAGCGGTATCGCTGGCGATTTATATCACCATGGTTGATACGCAGAAGCATTCGAAGATAGAGGAGGACGACCGCTGATTTTAATGATTAAATGATTCCGTTGATTATTTTCTGAACCTTGATTTTCTTGATTTTAGGATGGGCTTGATTATTGAAGATTCTTAAAAATCCTTTAATCCCTTAATCGAGTAAATCAAGGTTCAGACAATCAGCGAAATCCAAAAATCATTAAAATCAGCGGTTCAGACAAAATCAGCGGTTCTGGCTACAACATCAGCAGATTCGGCTACGCCCACTCTTTGGCCAGTGCCCACCTTTGTGTTATCAAAAACACTTAGGAAAATGAAAATCATCGTTACAGGTTCGCTGGGCCACATCAGCAGGCCGCTTACTCAAGAATTAGTAATACAGGGCCATGCCGTTACCGTTATCAGCAGCAAGGCCGATAAGCAGGCGGAAATCGAAGCCCTCGGCGCAAGCGCAGCCATCGGCTCGCTGGAAGATACCGGTTTCCTTGCCGAAACTTTCGCAGGTGCCGATGCCGTGTACACCATGGTGCCCCCGGCCAACTATTTCGACCACAGCCTCGATCTGCTTGCGCATTATCAAGGCATCGGGCACAATTATGCTGCTGCTATAAAACAAGCCGGGGTAAAGCATGTAGTAAACCTGAGCACCATCGGCGCGCATTTGCTGAAAGGCTCGGGCATACTCATCGGCGCGCACGATGTAGAGGGGATACTGAACGCCCTGCCCGCCGGTGTAAGCATCACCCATATGCGCCCTACGTCGTTTTACTATAACCTGTTTGCCCATACGCATAGCATCAAAACGCAGGACCGCATATTTGCCAATTACGGCGTGGGCGATATGATACCCTGGGTTTCGCCGGTTGATATTGCAGCCGCCGTTGCCGAAGAATTGACGGCACACGCCACGGGTCGCAAGATACGTTATGTAGCCAGCGAAGAACTTACCGGCGCGCAAACAGCAAGCATCATTGGTGCAGCTATGGGTAAACCCGATTTGCAATGGGTGCTCATCAGCAGTGAAGAAATGCTGAACGGCTTAAAGGCAGCGGGCATGAACCCGACTATCGCGGCAGGCCTGGTAGAAATGTTCGGTAGCCTGCATACCGGCTTGTTAGCAGAAGATTACGTGCGTAACAGGCCGGCTGTAATGGGTAAAGTAAAAATGGCCGATTATGCGAAAGAATTTGCGGCGGCGTTTAAAGAGTAAATAAAACACCGTCGTCATGTTGATTACTTGTTTCAACCCCCCCACACGGCAGGTCAACGGTAAGCAAATCGGCTAAGCACGGTGGCTACTTTTATGATGGGGTCTTGAAACAAGTTCAAGATGACGTTACCTTTCTAAGCCCTTCTCCTTTGGAGAAGGGTTGGGATGAGGCTTAAATTTAACCCTATATTGTACCATGCCAACCCCGCAACCCATCAGGTTTAAAACCATCAGCGAATTCCACCAGTTTAGGGGCTTGCCCAAGCCCGAGCACCCGCTGATCAGCGTGATAGATGTTTCACTGATGCAGCAGCTGCCGGCCAACGAGGCGGGTATCGTCAAAGATTTTTATTCGATGGCGTTGAAACGAGGCTTCAATGCGCGGGTGAAATACGGGCAGCAGGACTTTGATTTTGATGCTGGGGTGATGTTTTTTATGTCGCCGGGGCAGGTGCTGAAGATAGAGGTGGAGGCGGATACGGTGATAAACCAGTCGGGCTGGATGCTGCTGGTGCACCCCGATTTTTTGTGGAACACTCCGCTGGCCAAAAGCATCAAAAAGTATGCTTATTTCGATTATTCGGTGTACGAGGCGCTGTTCCTGTCGGAAAAGGAGGAGGGCATCATCAATGGCATCATCCAAAACATTCAGCAGGAGTACCATTCCAATATCGATAAATTCAGCCAGGATATAATCGTTGCCCAATTGGAGGTACTGTTGAACTATGCTGACCGCTTTTACCATCGCCAGTTTATCACCCGCAAAATTGACAACCACAACACGCTTAACCATTTGGAAGAACTGCTTGCCGCCTGGTTCGGCAACGATGCCCTGGCTAAGGAGGGTTTGCCTACGGTGCAATACATTGCCGATAGCCTGAACGTATCGCCCGGTTACTTAAGTGGCATGCTCAAGAGCCTGACGGGCCAAAGCACCCAGCAGCACATACATGATTATCTGATAGAGCGGGCGAAGGAAAAGTTATCGACCACCAATTTATCCGTCAGCGAAATTGCCTATGCGCTGGGCTTCGAGCATCCGCAATCGTTCAGTAAGCTGTTCAAAACAAAAACAAGCCAGTCGCCATTGGAGTTTAGGCAGGCGTTTAATTGATGCTCTGAACCGTTGATTTCAATGATTAAATGATTTCGTTGATGGTTTGTCTGAACCATGATTTATAGGATTCGGAGATTCTCTTGATTCCGAAAATCAAGTCATCCTATAATCAAGTCAATCAAGGTCCAGACAATCAGCGGCATCTGCGTAGTCATTAAAATCAACGGTCCTACTTAGATACCAGCCCCGATATCACATTGATACTCAATGCCACAATAGCCGTGTTGAATGCAAATGCGATGAGCCCGTGCGCCCACACGATGCGGCGGATACGGCGCGAGGTGATCACCACATCAGATACCTGGAAAGTCATGCCTATAACGAAGGCGAAGTACACAAAATCGAGGTAATCGGGGTCTTTCATATCTGCGGGGAATTCCAGGCCGCCAAGTGGAGCTTTTTTTCCTCCGTCTGTAGTATAATAAAGGTGGGCATAGCGCATGGTGTAAACGGTATGCACCAGCCACCACGATATTACTACCGCGCTCATCGCTAAAACAATATAACCGCTCACGGTTTCATCGGATTGCCCTTTTGTCGACTTGAGCAGCAGATACATGGCTACCAGGCTCACCAGCGAGGCCGTCATCACGAAGATGAAGATAAGGTAACGGCTGCTATCTTCCAGGCTGGCTATACGGCGTATCTCGCGCGGGTGCGCCCATAGGATGATTATCCAATCGAGAATGATGATACTTAGGGCCACCGCTATCCAAACGATAAGCGTAATAGCCGGCACCGATTGGATATGCCGCGCAAAAAAGAACGCCACGAGGCCTATCAGCAAGGAGATATATAGCCTGTAATGCGCATCAAGCCGAAGCAGGAAATATTTTTGGGGTTCTTTTACCGGTTGCATTGTTTAGTGAGTGGTGAGTAGTTGGCTTCGGTTACAAATTAAAAATCCTCTTCAATTATCTCTGCAACGCGGCCAACCTGGCCGTCTTCCAAACGTACTTTTATGCCGCGGGAATGGAAAGCCGAACTGGTAAGCAGTTTTTCTACTATGCCACGGGTAAGCTTGCCGCTGCGCTGGTCTTTCTTTAGTATGATATCTACTTCGAGGCCGGGGTAAATGTCTGCCCTGTTTTGTCCGTTCATTGTTTTTTCACCGATTAAAATGATTTTTTTGATTTTTCGCTTGTGTATGTTTTCAACGGTGCTCAAGAGGGCTTCGCCGTTTCACCGATTTCATCTTTCGGACTTTCCGACTAATTTCTCTATCGCCTCTTCCACCTTCTCAAACCCAAAGCTACCCAGCACTTTATCCATTGCGGCGCTTATCTGTGCGTTTTGCAGGTTGCCGATGCTGCCTTCGTGGGTGTGGTGGATGTTCATATCGGGGTTAAAATCGCCCTGCTCTATGGCTAAACCTACTTGCTTGTATGCATCGCGGAAAGGGGTGCCGTTCAATACCGCACGGTTTACTTCTTCTACGCTGAAGAGGTAGGCGTACTTGGGGTCATCTAATATATTGGTGTTTACTTTGATGTTCTGCAGCATAAAGGTGGCCATGTGCAGGCAGTTAAGCAAATCGGCAAAGGCGGGGAATAGCAGCTCTTTCAGCAATTGTAGTTCGCGGTGGTAGCCCGATGGCAGGTTGGTGGTCATCATGGCTACATCGTTTGGCAGGGCCTGCAGACGGTTGCATTTACCGCGCATAATTTCCCACACGTCCGGGTTCTTTTTATGCGGCATGATGCTGCTGCCGGTAGTCAAATTCTCGGGGTAGCTTACGAATGCGAAGTTCTGGCTCAGGTACAGGCACTGGTCCATAGCCATTTTAGCCAGGGTTGCCGCTACCGACGATAAGGCCTGTGCGATGATACGCTCGGTTTTGCCTCGGCCCATCTGGGCGTAAACTACGTTATGGTTAAGGCTTTCGAAGCCTAAAAGCTCGGTGGTCATGGTCCTGTTCAAAGGGAACGAAGAGCCATAGCCGGCGGCAGAGCCTAACGGGTTTTTATTGGTGATCTTCCAGGCGGCAAGCACCAATTCCAGGTCGTCGGCAAGGCTTTCGGCGTAAGCGCCAAACCAAAGGCCGAAGGATGATGGCATAGCTACCTGCAAATGCGTATAGCCGGGCAGCAAAACATCTTTGTGCTGTTCGCTGAGTGTTATCAGCTGGCGGAAGAGTTTATCTACCTCCTCAACCACTTCCTGTATCTTATGGCGGAAAAAAAGCTTTAGGTCTACCAGCACCTGGTCGTTACGCGAGCGGCCGCTGTGTATCTTTTTGCCGGCATCGCCAATGCGCTGAGTAAGCAGCATCTCTACCTGCGAATGCACATCCTCTACGCCATCCTCAATGGTAAAATTATTGTTTTGGATATCGGCATAAATAGCTTTCAGTTCCTGTTGTGCAAGGACTAAATCCTCCGCACTCATCAGTCCGATACTCTCGAGCATAGTGGTATGAGCAAGGGAACCAAGCACATCAAAAGCGGCCATTTCGCGGTCGAGCTCGCGGTCGCGGCCGACGGTGAAATTTTCTACTAGTTGGTTTACGTTGGTGGTTTTTTGCCAGAGCTTACTCATTCGATTTACGATTTTAGATTTACGATTTTAGATTTATAGCAACCAAAAATCTTATTCAATTACTTCCCACGCAACGTATTTATTGCAGCTACAATTATAGAAAGAAGTTCGTTGCCTTCCCTGTATATAGGTGTTATTTTTTCTTTGAGTTCCGGATTTAACTCTACAAGTAGTTCAAGGAAGAACATACTCTCGTCCAATTCCTCTTCAACAATTTTGAGTTTATTTATAAAGTCCGCTTTAGATTTTGCACGACATGCGGCCCGATAGTTTGCGCCTGTAGAACTTGCACTTCTGGCCAATTGATCGCAATAATTGCGATTTACAATGTTAAAAGGAACGCTTAGTACAAGCCTGGCATTGGCTATAGAATACTGTTTAGTGCGGGAAAGCATTTGTTGTTTGTCCATTTTGATAAGGTTTTCAACAAATCTAAAATTGTAAATCTGAATTTCAAACAAGAACCTCCTCAAGCTTTTCTTGATATCGCCAACTTTGCAACAAATCTAAAATCGTAATTCGTAAATCTAAAATTCTCTTAAACTATCTTATCCAGCATCTCCACATACAGCGCTATCCCTTTGCCAATCTCGTCCACATAAATAAACTCATCTGCCATGTGCGAACGTGCGCTATCGCCGGGGCCGACTTTGATGGATTGGATATCCAGCAGTGATTGATCGGATGTAGTAGGGGAGCCGTATGGTGTGCGGCCTAAGCTGATGCCGGCCTGTACGAACGGATGGTTCTTATCTATCTTAGATGGTTTTAAACGGATGGAGCGCGGCTTAACGTCGCAAGCAACATGCTCGCGGATAATCTCCAGCACTTCCTCGTTGCGGTAAGCATCGGTTACGCGTACATCTACCGTAAAGGTGCAGGTAGCGGGCACCACGTTATGCTGCGAGCCTGCGTTGATGATGGTTACCGACATCTTTATCGGCCCGAACACTTCCGATTCTTTAGGGAACTTGTAGTTGCGGAACCACTCGATATCCGCCAGTGCCTTATAAATGGCGTTCTCGCCTTCTTCGCGGGCGGCGTGGCCGGCTTTGCCATGGGCGGTGCAATCCAGTACCATCAGGCCGCGCTCGGCAACGGCAAGGTCCATGAGGGTGGGTTCGCCTACTATGCCGAAATCAAGCTCGCCCAGATCGGGGATGATGAGCTCCAATCCGTTTACGCCGGATATTTCTTCCTCGGCGGTGGTAGCCAGGCAGAAGTTGTATTTTAGATCCGCTGCGTCGAAGTAATATAAAAACACCGCGATGAGCGATACCAGGCAACCGCCGGCATCATTGCTGCCCAGGCCAAAAAGTTTATCACCTTCTATTTTGGCATCGTAAGGGTCGCGGGTGTAGCCGGAGTTTGGTTTAACGGTATCGTGGTGCGAGTTGAGCAGGATAGTGGGTTTTGCAGCATCGAAATGTTTGTTCCAGGCCCATATGTTGTTGAGCTTGCGGTGGGTTTGTACGCCGTGTTGCTGCAGGGTTTGTTCTATAAGGTCGGCCGTGCGGTCTTCCTCTTTACTAAAAGAGGGTATCGAAATCAGTTGCTGGAGCAGGGTGACTGCCTGTTGCTGAAGGGTTGCTATATCTGCCATAGATGCCGGGAATATTCCCGATGATGCCGGCAAAATTACTGCTTTTTTACGGAAAGGTAAATAGCTTTGTGGGTTTATGATTTTATCAGGCTCACGTCAACCATGCCTAAAACATCTATTTTGCTGGCAACGATATCTAAATTATAACGTTTTATCCGTTGGTCGTCTATGTACGATGTGGTGCTGATGCGGCCCTCTATAAACAAGGTAATGCCATTGGCTAAACCCATTACCTCGGGCGTGAATAATTTTTCCGGAATCCGTATCCGGTGGGATTCGCGATGCTCGACGTAATTAGTGCCCTTTTTCATTTGCTCTGCCGTCATTATACTAAAACATAAAAACCGCAGGCCGCCTACCATTTTTTGTTCGAATGGCCCTTCTGCTATACCCAATAAAATTACTTTGTTTACTCCCGAATTACTAAGCATCCTGTAGGCCCATCCTTTGCAAAACAAAATTTCGGGTTTGTAAAAAACTTACGGCTAGTATAAATACTTATTTAGTTGGTAATAAATACCTATTTATGGGGGCAGGGCGTATTGAGGCCAGCGCGCGAGTTATGCGGTATGCTTTGCCTGACAGCCGCGCTTAGCTATTGGTGGGGGGGAGCCTTGTTATCCGATGATTTGATTTAATACGGCATAACGCACCAACGCTGCTGTATTACGGGTGCCTGTTTTGTTGATAAGACTTTGGCGGTGGCTTTCGATAGTGCGCTTGCTGGTAAACAGCTTGCCGGCAACTTCTTCGTTTGTAAAGCCTTGCGATATCAGTACCAGCACCTCTATCTCACGTTTGGAAAGGTCTGTAGGTAATCCAACACCATCTGCTGTTGGGGTTAATTGCAATAATTTATCCAGCAGTTTAAGGGCTATTTCATTGCATAGATAACGTTGATTGGTATTTGCCACATGGCGTATGCCAAAAATGAGCTCATCGGCGTTCACGCTTTTTAGTAAGTAACCCATAGCACCAGCCCTGAAGGCTTGCAGTATGTATTTTTCTTCGTCGATACGGGACAGTATTACCACTTTTACGGCCGGGTATGCCCGCTTTATTTCGGCAGTAAGCTGGATGCCATTCAGCAGGGGGAAAGTTATGGCGGTAATAACAACATCCGGTGCAGGGTTTTCTTTGAGCCAATGCAAAGCAGATTCCGCGTCTCCAACCTCAGCAATAACGGCTATATCTGTTTCTTTTTCTAAAAGGGATTTAATACCATTACGTACTACCGTATGACCTTCGGCCAGCAGAATTTTTATCATTAAAGAAATACTAAGAATTATGTAATGAAAAGGTACCGGGAAGTATACTGGTGGAAATAGCAAAGAATAAGTAAAACTACGGATAAAGCCTTGCATTAACGCCATACATTGGGAATAAACCGAAACAGGCGTATTAAAACACAATGGGGACCTTAAGTCCCCTCAGCCAAGCGTTGGTTAATAGCCTATAAACAAGAGTAATATCCCATGAAAAGGCATACCCATCGCAATGCGCGGGGGCCAAGTGATTTGCGTGGATGATTTGCATGCGGGAGACGCAAAATATTGCGTCTCTACGTGTCGGCAACCCTACCAGATTTTTTGATTTTTCGCCGTAGAGACGCAATATTTTGCGTCTCTCATTTTGCAATGCCGATTTGCATTCCTGAGGTGCTGCCTATTCATGTGCTATTACCTGGGCCAGGGGCCTTACCGTTAGTAAAACAACCTTATCTCCGCCCCACACATTAAAAAATCAATAAAGTTTTTGCGTTTACGCTGTAAAACGCCTGCCATTATTCAAGCAACAACGGGTCGTCGTCGTCGCTGAGGCTCAAATGTATCATATCGCTGCCGGCTATGCCCTCTACCGAACCTTTGATATGCGCCGCGTTCAGCAACACCTTATCCAGCTGTTTTTCGCGTGCTTTCCACATTTTCTCCATGGCATCGCGTTCTTTTTGTATCGATAGGCGCATACTCATGTAGCCCTCGCGGATAGCCTTCCATTGCTCCGAAAACTCAGCACTGGTGAGGTAATCATACAGCAGGTGCATCTTATCGCCTTTGTTGTCCTGTGCTTTGGCCAGATTAGACAGCTTTATCACGCCATCGCGCAGGATGTAGCTTACGGCCTTTACCTCATCAAAGCTGCATATCCATACCCCATCGCGCTCGCCGAAGCAGTCCATGCCTTTTGGGTAGCATTGGGTTACTATTACGGCAACATCAACGCCCTGGGCACGCATATCTTTCTTCAGTTTGTCTATCCAATCGCCGCCGAAGGCGGTGGTGCGTTTGCTTTCGTATATAATTTTGCCGCATTCCTGCCCAAACTGGTTGCGCACGGTTTGTACACAGTCGGCCCCGCGAACGCCTTTGCCCACCTCGCTTATCACATCGAAGGGGAAATAAGTGCGCAGCAATTCTTCCAGTATCAGCTCCTGCGCTTCGCCCTGCAGTTGCATGGAGCCTTGTTCGGCACGGCGTTTCATCTCATCTACCAGGCGTTTCTGGTCTTCCAGTTGCTTTTCCATCTCCTTTACCTTTAGCTGATGCTCGGTATCTTTAATGGAGTATTTTTCGGTTTCCTGTTTGCGTATCTGTTCGCTCAGTTCGGCGCGCTGCTCCTGCAATTTGCGTTGGGTAGACAGCTCCAGCTCTTCTTCTTTTTGCCTGAGGCTTTGCTCGCGCTGTAAAAACTCCAGCTCTTTCTGGCGCGATTCTTTGAGTTTTTCGGCGCTGGCGTTTACTGAGTTTTGGAGCATCAGCAGCTGGTTCTCAAAATCGGAGGCGATATCTTTGCGCAGGTTTTCTTCCAGCGTAAGCTGCAAGGCCTTTTTTTCGGTGCTGAGGCGTTGCTCAAACTCCTGTTGCTGCAGTTTTTGGCGGCTGGCGAACTCGTCGTCTTTTTTGCGGTATTCTTCTTCTTTCTGGCGGGTATAATCCTGCATCTTCAGCCTTAGCTGCTGCTTGTATTCCTCGGCCATAACTTCCTCAATAGGGAAGCCATGTCCGCAGCTGGGGCACTTAACTTCTGTAGCCATAATAATTATTGAACACTAATTTCAAGAATTGAGTGAACACGAATTTCACTAATTCAATCGAATTACACGAATTAAAAAAGGGTTTGTGGAGAAAATGCTCAAAATATTAGCCAGGATTTTTTTTAACACAGAGAACGCAGAGGAGACGCAGAGGTTCACAGAGTTTTTACAACTTATTTGTTGTAGCAGGTTTGTAACGAATTTAAAAATTGCCTTTAAGTCGGAGCATCATCACTTTTAAACTATCCAGGGCTTGTTCATCTGTAAGGTTGTCGTCCGTATCCAACGTAAAGGGAGGGCGCTTGCGCTTGCTTGGGCTATACCTTTTATTACTGTTAGATAGGTTAAGCATAAAATACGGCGTTTGGATGCCACCTTGCCATACTGTAGTAAGTTCCACGTCTAATTTGTTTTTATCCGAATGCCATAGGAGTTCTTTGCCTTTTCGGGTGTATTCACTGCCGGGCTTATCGTATTTGGCGATTAAGGATGCTTTTTGTTTTTCGACCACGGGGATACCAGGCTCGGGAAGCGCATACATTGCTTTATACTTAAAGCAAGTGTCTCCGGCCATATAAATCATCATCCAAACGAGTGGAGTGCTTTCTTTTACAGCGTTGGGGAATTTGCACATTAATATGGTAACGGGGAAATCAAACTCTCCTGACAATGGCATTTCCCTCTTATCTATTACCCCGCCATTGAGATCTGCGTAGGCATTTACTTCCTGCCTTGTTTTACCGATAAGTTCCTGGCAAAAAGCTTTTGAAAACGCAAGTAAGCATAATAAAAGCAAAGGCAAGCGTTTCATCTCCAATTTGCTTAAAAATCGTGGTATAAATTACGGAACGTTGTGCGCACACCAAAGGTAATAACGGCGTTCTTGCGTTCGCCTAGTGCGTTCTTTTCGGCACGGTAAACGCCGCCCAATTCAAAACGGAGGTTGTATTTAGGGTTCACTAAAAAGGATACAGTACCCTCGCCGTAATAAAGGTTGGTAGTTAGGCCTTGACCCACGGTGGGCGTAAGGTTTGGTGTTGCAGGGTATGGCGCATTGATGTTTTTGCCATTGTTATCGCCTGCATTATCAAGCCCGTATTTGGCGTAGTTAAGCTGCCCCTGGAAATCGAAACGGCCGATAGAATAGTTAACCAAACCCACAAACTCTCTGAAATTTGCGCCCAGCGGGTGTGCAAGCGGGTCGCCGTAGAAGGTATAGCTGGCCAGCATGTTGGCATCCGAGTAGGTGTAAGGCTTCACGGTGTTGAACTCTACTAAATAGCTCAGGTTCTTTACACCGGCCACGTCTCCGCCGCGCAGGCCAATTTGGTAGCCATTGCTGCTTTTGCTGGCGCCGGCTGCCGTTTTTTGGTTGTCGAGTATAACCTGGGCATACAAGGCGTTTTTATCGAACACTTTATACTTACCGGTAAAACCGAACAATACGTTATTTGGCGTAGCCGAATTGTTGCCTGCCGTAAAGAACAGCGGGTTGATGTAGTTTACATCGAAACCGTGGCGGTTGTCCTGGTCGTCTGCCTCGGGAGTGATAACTGCGTTGAAGAAACCTAAGGACAGGCTCTTGGTAGCGTTCCAGTCCAGGTAATGGTACAGGGCATATTTACGGCGGTTGCTGCCAAAATCGTCGAATTTAGGGGCCTTAATATCCTGTAGGTAAGTCCACATCATCATATACTGCACCGGGCCTATGTTGGCTGTCATCCGCAACAGCGGGTAATTGGCCGAAAAGTCTGACAGCAGCAACGAGCGGTAGCCATCGCCGATAAAGGTTTTATCCTGCCCCAGGGCAACGTTGAAATACTTAGAAGGCGTGTAAGACAACAGGGCCGTTACATACGACCAATCCTTTTGCGCCTTGCCGAAGCTACGATCATAAGCCATGCCGGGCACAAAGCCGCTGGCATTTACGTAGTCGTTGTAGTACGTGGGGAATATCGCCTGGTTTTCGTAAGCGCTGGTGTAGAAAGAGAATTTTTTGCCAATGGTGCCGCCTACCTGGAAACCGCGGGTATTAATGCCCAAAGGCGTTTTTAAAGCGTAGCCAAAAGGTTTAAAATTACTGGGTGCATCTTTACCGTCCTTAAAATCTTTCCCGAAGATGTTATCGATCAATATATCGGCGTAGAAAGTATAATCTTTGGTTTGCACGTCTATCAGGTGCTCGTTCAGCAGCTTGCGGCCAAACCAGTTTTTGCGGTCGGTTTTTACGCCAACGTTCATCAATTCGTCATATCTGGCGGTAAGCGAGCTATCTATCAAAAAAGGGCGTAGCGAGGTGTGCATGCCATTGCTTTTTGAATAAACCTGGGCATTAAATTTTTGGTACAGCTGGTAAGATTGGGGCAGGTAAACCGACTGAGCCTTAGCTATTCCCGAAAAAAATAGTACGCAAGCGGCTATCGTTATGATTTTGCGTGGTAACAGGGGCAGGTTTTTTTGCATCGCAACAAAATAAGTATTATTTATCGTAACATTAAAGTACGAAATTGAATTAAATATCAATACTTACGCAGCCTCACCTATATCCTCTCCAAAGGAGAGGACTTTTTTGCAATTTTAGCATATTTCAACCGTTTAGAGCCCTTCTCCTTTGGAGAAGGGTTGGGATGAGGCTTCGTGTTAATTTGTGTTAAAATTATTAACGTAAGCCGCTTTTTCTTAATATAACTTATAAAAATACTGATATTTGCCGCGCCCACTAGCTATCCGTAGTACATGCAATACAATAAAATCAACAACCTTTTAGGCTGGCTTTGCTTTATTATAGCCTCTACCACTTACATCTTAACCTTAGAACCATCCGTAAGCTTTTGGGATTGCGGCGAGTTTATCTCCTGCGCCTATCGCCTGCAGGTATCGCACCAGCCGGGCTACCCTATGTTTGCCATGCTGGGCAAGGTGTTCTCCTTACTATCATTTGGCAATAACGCCAAGGTGCCTTTCTTTACCAATATGGGTTCGGCAATTGCCAGCGGCGCTACGGTAATGTTTTTGTTTTGGACGATAACCGCTATGGCCAGAAAGCTGGCAGCCGGGCGCGAAAAGGATTTTGGCAACGCGCAAACGTACCTTATTATGGGCTCGGGCCTGGTGGGTGCTCTGGCTTTTACCTATACCGATACGTTCTGGTTCTCGGCGGTAGAAACCATTGTGTTCGCGCTATCGTCGCTTTGTATCGCTGTGGTATTTTGGGCTATATTGAAATGGGAGGCCCACGCCGATGAACCCGGAGCCGACAGATGGATTGTTTTCATTGCCTATGTAATGGGTCTTTCAATCGGTATCCACCTCTTGAATTTACTCACCATCCCGGCCATCGCGCTGGTTTATTACTTCCGCAGGTCAAAAAATATTACTACCAAAAGCACTATCATTGCCTTTTTGGTGGGCGTGGTTGTTTTGGGCGTGGTGCAATATGGCATACGCGGCTACACGGTAAAGTTTGCTGCTTATTTCGACCTTTATTTCGTAAACACCCTCGGCTTCGGTTTCGGCACCGGCGCCTTGTTCTTTTTGCTGCTGCTGATAGGGGCCATCGTTTTTGGGATATGGTACAGCATCCGGCACAAAAAGCCGGTGCTTAATTTGATATTGCTCTGCGTAGCGTTTATATACTTCGGTTACGGCTCGTTTGCGTATATCCCCATCCGTGCCATTGCCAACCCAAACCTCAACAACTCGCACCCCGATAATGCCTTTACGATGTATGGTTACCTAAACCGCGAGCAATACGGCGATAACCCACTCCTCATTGGCCCTTATTTCGATGCTGGCGTTACCGACAGAGTAGAGGGGAGCATCATTTACCGCAAAGGTAAAAGCCAATACGAAATGGCCGACAGGAAGTTAGAATACAAGTACGATCATAATACGCTTTTCCCCCGCATGTACAGCACGGACCCTAACGACGTTGGGTTTTACAAGCAATGGCTGCAAATTCCCGACGGGCAAGCACCCAATTTTATAGATAACCTAAGCTGGCTGGGTAGCTGGCAAATATACCAGATGTACGTAAGGTACTTCTTATGGAATTTTGTGGGGCGTTATAATGATGAGGACGGCCAGCAAAGCACCGAATGGTACGACGGCAACTGGACCAGCGGCATCTTCGATGGCGGCAAGCATCTGCCAAAATCAATACTGAACAACCCTACTTACACTCCGCTTTATGCTTTGCCCTTAGTGATGGGGTTGGTGGGCATGGGGTATCAGCTCAGCCGCAAAAAACGCGATGCGCTTATTGTTGCCTTGCTTTGGTTTTTTACCGGTATAGCGGTGGTGCTTTACGTAAACCAGCCATCGGTGCAGCCGCGGGAGCGGGACTACTCGTACGTGGGTTCCTTTTATGCCTTTGCCATATGGATAGGGCTGGCAGTAATGGGCTTGGGCGATATCAGGAAGGGGATAATTTCCTGGCTTATTGATAGTTTTGCTCAATTTTTTGCCATGATAGTTGGATGGGTAGCCGCTCCGTTCAGTAAAAAAATAGAGGGTTTTGCCATTAAGCTGCAAACATCCTTCAACAAGGTTAGCCCAAAGGCATTCGGCATACTGGTTACGCTTTTATGCCTGGCCGGCGGGCCGGTGCTTATTGGGTGCAAGGAGTGGCGGGCGCACGACAGGTCGACCAAAATGACCCCGCACGATATGGCCTACAACTACCTCATCTCTTGCCCGCCAAACGCTATTTTGTTTACCTATGGCGATAACGATACGTACAGCCTTTGGTACGATCAGGAAGTAGAGGGTGTACGCCCCGATGTGCGCCTGGTGAACCTGAGCCTGTTTACTGCCGATTGGTACATCCGCCAGATGCAGAAAACCATGAACAAAAGCGCGCCGCTGCCTATTACTATGCCATTTGATAAGTATAAGGAGGGCATCCGCGATGCTATTCACTACACCGAGAGCGGTATAAAAGGTTATACAACCATACAGGAGGTCTTCAATTTCATTACTTCTGATGACCGCAACGCGCAAGCCCAAACCAGTTCTGGCGCTTATGTTAATTATTTGCCAACCCAAAATTTAAAACTGAATATTAATGCCGATGATGTATTAAAGAACAAGGTGATTACGCCCGGGCAGAAGGGCCGGTTGGATAGCGTGATGAAATGGCGATACCCTGCCGAATGGGTAACTAAAGAGGACCTGGCCCTGTTTGATATACTGGCCCATAATAACTGGAAACGCCCGATCTGTTTCACTACCACTATAGGCGCCAGTAATACGGTTGGCCTGATGCCTTACCTTTACAAAGAAGGGTTTGCTTACCACCTGATACCCTTTAAGGTCGATACCGCTAACCACAATCAGGATAGTAAAACCAACACGCTGGTGATGTATGAAAACGTGATGAACAAATTCAGGTTCGGCAATTTCAAAAAGGCTAAGTACCTGGATCACGAATCGGTTACGATGTTTTACCCGGCTATGATGACCACCTTCCTGGATCTGGCTACCAATTTGGCAGCCGAGGGCCACGGCGACCTTGCGTTGAAGGCCTTGCATAAATTTGATGAGGAAATGCCGGAGGATCTTTACCCTTATGTGGATATTGCGAAGCGTAAATCGTACCTGGCCGAAATTGCCTACCGCCTTGGCGATATAAACCTGGGCAATAAGTTTACCAATAGCATACACGATTATATTAAAGACCTGCTGCAGTTTAATTACTACAACCTGCAACACCACCAATCATGGCTAAACCCGCGCGATGTGCGTATCTCACTGGGGATGCTTGAAGATCTTTCCGGCGCAGCGCAGCAGCAGCACCAGGATGCGCTTTATAAATCGCTGAGTGCCGACTTAGAAAACTATCGCACCAAGCTGCAGGTAGTGTTTAATATGTAGCATTAGGCAATACATACCGATATGTAAAGGCCTCCGCGCGATTATCGTGCGGAGGCCTTTTTTATTACCTGATCTTTTTGATGCGCCGTTGTAGCTTACTGTTTCGGCTCAGGCAGTTTAAGGTCCTTATTAAAGTTTGGGAACATTTTGGGTACCATTGGTATGGTGTTTTTGTTGAGGTCCACAAATTTCCAGTTTTTGCCTTTATCGGCACTTATGGCTAATAAGTTGCTTGTACCTTTCACTGTGCTGGTGCCAAACTTCATATTGATATACTCAGGTACCAGGCAGTGTATTTCGGTTCCGGCTTTATAAAATTTGCCCGGAATGCCTATGGTAACACTCTCGAAACTAACGCCCTGCGTTTTCATCTGCTGCATACCTTTGTCCATCATTTGTCGCATTTTTTGTTTACCGCCACCCATTTCTAATGCCTTGGGATAGGTGTAGTTTAAAACGGTTGCGAAATCGCCTTTTACCAAAGCATCGGCAACAACGGTGGCTTGTTTTTTTACCACTTCGGGGTCTTGGGCGTAAACGACTGCAGGCAACAGCAGCAGCACTAGTAGTTTAATTGATTGTTTCATTTCTTCTTTTAAGTACTTTTTTTACCAGTATTTTTTTTGCGAGGGCACGGGTGCCATCCACTTTGTCGGTTATTTTTAGGCCGAGTAACTCGCTTACCATATTATAAACATCTACGTTAGGGAAACTTTTGATGGTTATGCGCTTGCGGAACGCTGGTCCCCAGGCGTAAAACGTGGCGTGCATATCCTTCACAACGGTGGGGTCGAAACCGTGCCAGCCGGGGTGCAGGTTTGGGCGGTTGGCCAGGTTAAATACCTTTGGCCACTCGGGTATCAGCAATATATCGCCTATGCGGTTGTGCCAATCGTCTGTCGCACCGTAATGGAATTTGGCTGGCATATTGGTTTTTAGGTACACTTTATAATAACCTTGTGCATCTTTGGTCAACTGGTCGAAAGTGCTTTGGATAGCCGTTTTATCCTTTGCGTAAAGCTCTACCAAAGTACCATCGCCCGATATCCTGAACTTAGCGGTATCTATAGCAGCAGGTATGCCCAGCGGACTTTGGTTTTCAACCTGGGTCATCCCGTGGTCGGCCACGAAGACGAAGTTTACATCCAGCCCGGTAGTTTTAACTGCCTTGTACAACTCGTTCACCGCCGAATCTACATAGAGCACCTCGCGGCCTGTTTCGGGTGCGTCGGGTCCGTAGGTATGCCCGGCATGATCTACCTGGGGCAGGTAAAAAGTGATGAAATGCGGGCGCTCTTCGGCTGGGAGCTTAAGCCAGTTTACAACAGCGCCTATGCGGCGGGTCATGTCTATCTGTTCGTTGTAGATGTAATAATAAGTTGGGCGGGTGTTTTTTATGGCCGCTTCTGATGCTACCCAGTAAAAACTTGCGGCCAGCATGTTCTGCTGCTCGGCCAGTACCCAAAGCGGGGTGCCGCCATACCAGGTGCCATCTGCCACCTTGGCTTTATTGCTCATGCTGTAGCTGTCGTTGCGGTCGCGGTCGTAAAAAGAGTTGTTCACCAGGCCCGAGTGTGAGGGGTAAAGCCCGCTTACCAGCGCATAATGGTTGGGGAAAGTAACCGAAGGGTAGGAGGGTACCATCGATTTTGCGTGCACCCCATCGCGGCGGAACTTTTTGAGGTTGGGGGCGTTGTATTTATCCACATAATCCCAACGGAAACCATCGGCAGAAATCAATATTACGTAGGGCTTTTTTTGCTGGGCCAGGCTGTTTTTACGGCCCGCGACGATTTTTTGGGTGGTATCTGCAGGCTGCTGCTTTTGGCAGATGCCCGCAAAGCAAAGCATCATTAAAGCCGCTAATATGCTGTATTTTTTCATTTGGGGATACTATGGCTTCAAAAGTATATAAATACAGTTAACAAATTGATACTATAACATTAATGTTGCAGCCCTGGCCAAGTCCATCCAGCAGGAACGCCCATTGGCGGGGTATGTTGCATTTTCAGCATTCTCTTCTCAATTTTTGGCAAATTCGGCCAAATCATGAAGCTTAGCCTTATCTTGCACTAATGATGAAGAAATACGCTTTGTTGGTATTGGGCCTGGTTATGACGGGTGCCGCTTTTGCCCAACCCGAGGGCTCGCCGGTGGCGGTTAACGGTGCTTTAACTGTTAAAAATGGCACCATCGTAAATAGCAATGGCGTACCTCCCGCATTGCGTGGCGTAAGCTTATCGTGGAGCCTATGGGCAGGGCGCAAATATTATAGCCCGGTAGTTGTTGATTGGCTGGCTTCGGATTTTAAGGTGTCGCTGATCCGCGCCGCTATGGGCGTACAGCCACGGCATGGCTACCTGCAAGAGCCCGGCCTGCAAAAACAACTGATGTTTTCTGTGATAGATGCGGCCATTAAAAACGGTATCTATGTGCTGATAGACTGGCACGACCATAACGGTAACCTGCATATCCCGCAGGCCAAGGCTTTTTTTGCCGGGATGGCGCAACGCTACAAAGGCGTGCCCAACGTAATCTATGAGATATGGAACGAGCCCGAGCGTGTATCCTGGGACACAGTGAAGAACTACGCCATGCAGGTAATCCCCGAGATACGCCGGTACGATGCCGATAACCTGATCATTGTAGGCAGCCCGCATTGGGACCAAGATGTGGATATAGCCGCCGCAAGCCCCATTACCGGTTTTGCCAATATTGCTTATTCCTTCCATTTTTACGCATCGGATAAAAGCCACCAGGAATCGCTGCGGGCCAGGGCAGATAAAGCTATACAGATGGGCCTGCCGCTTATGGTTACCGAGTGGGGCGTAGGCGAGGCCAACGGCAACGGCAAATTCGACCGGGGCAAAACAAAGGCCTGGCTGGATTGGATGGAAGCCAACCACCTGAGCTGGGCCAATTGGAATTTAACGGACAAGGACGAGACCACCGCCATTTTAGCACCCGGTGCGCCGGTTGCAGGCGGATGGACGGAGGAACAGCTTACACCGGCGGGCAGTTACATTCGCAAGGTACTGCGCGGGTTGAATAAATAATATTGCTGTAAAACATTGTGTTGATGCCTCTTTTGTTGTTTGCCATGCGTAAATTGTGTGAGAATGCAAAAAACTTGTTTTTTTACCCTGATGATGGCAATGGCCGTATGCCTGGGCTGCGCGCATAGCAAACGCCTTTATACCAGCGATTGCGCCGAAGGCATCGTTTTTAAGAAAGTGAGCTATGCAAACCTGGTGGATAGCATCAAGTATTATAACCTGCAATACGTGGAGGTATCCGGCCGATACACCGAAGGTAAGGACCTATCGGCTCTGGTAAACGATAGCCTTTTTTCTGCACGTGGAAATAGCCATGCCCTTTGGGTAAACTTTACGCAGGATTGCCCTTTATACCTGGCTGGCACGCAAAAAGGTTTTTTTGATGCCGAAGATGGCAGTTATACGCATATGAACAATAGGATGGTAACCCTGCGCGGCCGCGTAGATGTTAAGATGAAAGGCCACCTAAAAGAATATCGCGGCGCTATAGACCAGGTAAGCTTTGTTGAGCTGCATTAACGGGTTGGGTTGCTGCCAATTAATGGTTTATTACCAGATGATTGTTTTCTATAAAAACCTTAAGCATGGCTACGGAGGTTTGGTTGCCGCTTTTTGCCGGGATATGGCTTGTGGTAGCCGTTTTTTACGGAAATTTAAATTTCCAGCTTCAGGCCATCGTAAGCCAGGCGGATGCCATCCGGCAGTTCTGCGGCGATGTCCTGGTGCTTGCCCAGCCGATGGCTGATGTGGGTAAAGTAGGTTGTATCTGCACCAATATCCTGCGCGAAAGCTATCGCCTCCTCCAGCGTAAAATGCGATATATGTTTTTCTTTTTGAAGGGCGTTTACCACCAGTATCTTGCTGCCGCGTATCTTCTGCTTTTCGGCATCTGATACGGTTTTGGCATCGGTGATGTAAGTGAAATCGTTTATGCGGAAGCCCAGCACAGGTAGTTTGTAGTGCATCACCTCCAGGGGTACGAGGTGTATGCTGCCGATATCGAAAGGCTGCAAGCCAATAGTATGTAAGTCAATCTGCGGTATGCCGGGGTAGCCCTTATCATCAAAAATATAGGGGAACTCTCTGCGTAGGGCCAATTGCACGCGGGTATCTGCATAGATATCTACCGGGCCCTGTTGCTTGTAATTGAAGGCGCGGATATCGTCCATACCTGCCACATGATCTTTATGCTCATGTGTAAAAACAATGGCGTCCAGGTGTTGAACACCGGCGCGCAGCATCTGATACCTAAAATCGGGCCCGGAATCAATTACCACGGTTTTATCGCCGGCTTCTATCAATATAGAGGTGCGCAGGCGCTTATCCTGTGCGTTGGCAGAGGTGCATACTTCGCAGTTGCAGGCTATCACAGGCACGCCCTGCGAGGTTCCGGTTCCTAAGAAGGTAATGATCACAGCTGCAGGGTGGTTTGTTTTAATTGGTGCAAAAATGCAGCCTGCTTTTCATCCAGCAGGTGCTGGTCTATCTCCAGCGTGCGGGCCAGATCGGCCACGGCAGCTATCTTGCTCTCGAGGTTGGCAAATTTGTTTACCACAATCATGCGGCTATTTTGCAGCAGGCAGGCACCGGTTTTAAAGTTGCCTTTCTCGTACCGCACGCGGTAGCCGGCTGTTTTTAACAGCAGCTCCATTTTTTCCAGCGTATGGTTGGTAGGCGTAAGCATGAGGTTCAAAAATAGGATAATTACCCATTACAAATGCGTCGCGAACGTCCTTTTTCCATTTTTTTAAGGTGGGTAAAATGGCTTATTAAATTATTTTAAAAACTATCCATGCTTTTTGCAAATCAATGGCGCAGTACTATTTTTAATTTCGATTTATTTATATCTTGTGCTTGAATTTCTCCCTTAACCATTTTAGCCCTTTTATTGATATATGAGCCAAAAGCCTGAAAGGTTCCTCTCGCTGGATGTATTCCGTGGAATGACCATTTGTTTTATGATTATCGTGAATACGCCCGGCAGCGGCGCGGCACCCTTCGCCCCGCTGGAACATGCCGCCTGGTTCGGCTTTACGCCAACCGACCTGGTGTTCCCTTCCTTCCTTTTTGCTGTGGGTAATGCCATGAGCTTCACGTCGGGCAAGTTTGCGCAGATGGGTACGGGCGCGGTGCTGGGCAAGATATTTAAACGTACGGTTATTATTTTCCTGCTTGGATATTTGATGTACTGGTTCCCCTTTGTAGATCATACTGATGCCGGCTGGGCGTTCAGGCCCATCAGCAACACCCGCATCATGGGTGTATTGCAGCGTATCGCGCTTTGCTATCTGTTCGCGTCGCTCATCGTGTATTTCATCAAATCGAAAAGGGTGGTTATCGTCATCAGCGTTGTATTATTAGTGGGCTATCAGTTATTGCTGCTGGCCTTTGGCGATCCGGCTGCCCCTTACGGCATGCTCACCAACGCCGGTACTTACCTGGATAAATTTATCCTGGGCGATAGTCATCTTTACCACGGTGAAGGCGTAGCCTTCGACCCGGAGGGCATACTGAGCACGCTGCCCGCCATTGTAAACGTTGTCTGTGGCTATTATGCCGGCAAATTCATACAGGAAAAAGGCAAAAGCTACGAAACCATTTCGCAACTGATGCTTACTGGCGCACTGTTCCTGTTCATCGCCCTTTTCTGGAACATGAATTTCCCGATAGGCAAAAAACTGTGGACAAGCCCTTTCACCCTATTAACGGTTGGGCTGGATTTGCTTATCATATCCTCGCTTATATATATTGTGGAGGTACGCAGATGGAACAAAGGCAACTGGACCGGTTTCTTTACCACCGCAGGCAAAAACCCGCTGCCGATTTATATCCTCTCGGAGATACTCATCATCGCCTTTTGGATGGTGCCGGTTGGGAAAGTAAGCTTTTTCGATTGGATAAACACCTCGTTTTACCAGGTAATAGCACCTGGGGCCATAGGCTCGCTGCTGTTTGCCATCAGCTACATGCTGATATGCTGGGTGGTAGGGAAGATATTGGATAAGAGGGGGATATATATTAGGGTGTAGAGAGGTTGTCTGAACTCGAATTTTAAAGAATTTTAAGAAAGTACAGAATTTAATAAGCGAGGTCGACGCATTCTGTTAATTCGAAAAATTCCTTAAAATTCGAGTTCAGACATTTTGCGGTAGGAACAGAAGCGATACCAGCCAAAGAGCGTAAAGGCGACTTACTGGCGATGTTGGACCCGAGGCTGAAAGTATTTTTAAAAAAGACAGGATTTATATTGACTACGTGGCGGGAAGTGATGGAAAGAAGGACACGATTAAAGGATTAAACACGATGGGACACGATTAAGGATTTAGAAATTAAACAGGATGAAAATTAACCACCGCGTGATTGCCGATATACTTCAGCGTAATATTGTTTTTACCTTTAATCTACCTTACTTTTACACAACCAACATATTTACTCATGAATTCATTAATAATTTTCGCAGCATTGACCTGGATATTAGCTTTCACGTTAATCGTTCGCTTTAGTAGGAATAAATACAAATTTGGTGAATATGAAGCAATCCAGGAAAGGGTCGCTGTTAAAAATTGGATAACACAAGGTGGACGCGTAGCTTATTATCGTTTGGCAGTTGCTTCCAGTGCCCTTATCACAATGCTCGTTGCTGTTGTTGTTAAAGTTGTATTTTATTAATTTATATTTTTGCCCCCAACAACCACCGCCACGCCCAGCGGGTTGCGGTATTTAAACCGCCGAAACCATCTACAAATTCGATAATATGCCCGAGGCAATTTTGGGTGAATTTGCTACGGTAATTTTTGGTGGCTTCTTTAAAAACGGCATCGGCATTGGGAATGCCAATACGCTCGTATATGACCTTACGCACATACATGGTGCGCACGAAGTAAATGTTCATCAATATCACAAAGCTGTATAGCGTGCGCCTGATATAGCCCGCTTTTTTGGTGTAATTCTCCAATAAGCCCTTCGTAAAATGGATATGACGGCCCTCTTCGATGTTGTGCAATTCGAATACTTTGCGTAGCACTATATAAATTTCGGGTGCGCGGCGGGCGTGGTTGCCGTACATATCGGTGATTAATTCTACAGCGAGGCTACCCATAAACAGAAAATCGGCCGGCAGGTAATTGGTGCTGACCTTCCCAACCAAGGCATGCATTTTGGTAGGGGGCAAGGCTTGCCCCCTCAGCTGCGTGATGGTTTGGGCAAACATTTCCTGGTGGCGATACTCTTCAATAATCTCGCGGATGAGGAAGCGATGCTCCGGTCCGTCGGGCGGGAGGGTAAGCAGGTAACGCGTCATAAATACGCAGAAGAGCGCTTCGCCCCAGCCGTAAGAGTATAGCACTTGCACGACTTCGTGGCGACCAAGATCGGTTTTTTGTTGTTGGGTAAGGGTATCGTAAATAGGGAGGCCCTCTAAAGTGGTCAGGAATTCGGGCAGGTATAAATCGGTAGGGGTAGGCTCCTCTGCCCAGGGCACGTAGGTCTCGGGCATCAGCGGGTGCTCCTTGCTTATCTTTACCAGTCTTTCTATTTCTTCTGCGCGCATATTGTTAAGATAACGGAAAAAAGAGGTTGGGGGTTTGCTTGGGGGAACAATTCAAATCCACATACGGTCATTTTGAACTTGTTTCAAAACCCCACACGGCAAGTAACCGATATGGAAAGTGGCCAAGCACAATGGCCACTTTTATGATGGGGTGTTGAAATTAATCAACATGACAGCAGGATAACTATCCCGCCTCACTACCTCAAATCCACAAACTCCGCACCCGGGTGGGCTTTTTTATCATAACTAAAAACAGCATCGGCTATGCCGGTAACCGGGGCAAATGTGTTTAACGTATAAGTATAACGACTGCCATTCTTATCGAATATCATTGCGCTATACAGCTGATTTTTAACTTTATCCACCATCAAACGCACTTTAAAAAAGCTGGCCTTTTCATTCTCGGGGGTAAGGTCTATCACCTGGTAGGTTTTGCCGCCGGCTTTCTGCAGTCCCACGTACACGTATTTATAGCCTTTCTCGTACATGGTGAATATTTTGGCCGGGTTAAAGCCTTCATCGCTGTTATCGGCATCGGCTGCCTGTACTTCGTTGGCATCCTTGAGGTAGGTCCACTGGTTTTTGCCATCGCTGATGATTTCCTGCGATACCGATTTGCCTGTACCGTAAATGGTTACCTTATACTTGTTAGCTTTTGATTTGGCCAGCAACGTGCCGCTTTGGGTTTGCTTTACATTGGCCTGCACATTATCAACCAGCAGGGTGAAGTCCGTCTTTACGGCATCGTAGCTGCGGTATTGCTTGCTTAATTTGTTTAGAATAAGCTTGGCATCCTTATCTTTTTGGGCAAAGGCACTCACAAAAGTAAGTGCCGACGCGAGTATCATTAGGGTTAGTTTTTTCATGTTGGTATTAATATGGAGTGACCCGAATTAGAAGCCACGAACTCACAAATCTAACGACGCGAATTTTCTATAATTGTTTTCTTTTAATTCGTGGCATTCGCCTCAATTAGAAAAATTCGTGTTCACTCAATTCATGTTTATTGATTAGAGCAATTACCACGTCATTGGTTTAATCCTTTGGTTTTTGCAGGGTTTCCAGGTGGCGTTCCAGGCTGTATTCGTCGGGGTAAAGCACGTCACGGGCTTTGCTGCCTTCGAACGGACCAACTATGCCGGCGGCCTCCAATTGATCAATGATGCGGCCTGCGCGGTTATAGCCCAGTTTCATTTTACGTTGGATGAGCGAAGTTGAGCCTTGCTGGTGCAGCACGATGAGGCGGGCAGCTTCTTCAAACATCGGGTCGCGTGTTTCCGCGTCGTATTCTTTGGTGCTGCTGCTGGCTTCGCCGTCGCCAACGTATTCGGGCAGCATCATGGCCGATGCATAGCCGCGCTGGTTGCCAATATAATCAGAAATCCTTTCTACCTCGGGTGTATCTACGAATGCGCACTGCAGGCGTATGAGGTCGCTTCCGGTAGAGAGGAGCATATCCCCGCGACCGATAAGCTGGTCGGCACCGCCGGCATCCAATATCGTGCGCGAATCTATCTTAGATAACACCCTGAAGGCCAAACGTGCCGGGAAGTTGGCCTTGATGGTACCCGTAATTACGTTTACCGATGGGCGTTGCGTTGCAATAACTAAGTGAATACCCACCGCACGCGCCAGCTGTGCAATACGCGCTATAGGCTGCTCTACTTCTTTGCCGGCGGTCATCATCAAATCGGCAAACTCATCTATTACCAGCACAATAAAGGGCAGATAGCGGTGGATTTCCGGGTTGCTTATCTTACGGTTTACGTATTTGGTATTGTACTCTTTCAGGTTACGTACCTGGGCATCTTTCAGCAAGTCGTAACGCTGGTCCATCTCAATACAAAGCGAGTTGAGGGTGTTTACCACCTTTTTGGTATCAGTGATAATGGCGTCGGCCTCATCAGGCAGCTTGGCCAGAAAGTGCCGCTCTATTTTGCGGAAAAGCGTGAGCTCCACCTTTTTAGGATCCACCAGTACGAATTTTAGTTCTGCAGGGTGCTTTTTGTATAGCAAGGATACCAATATGGCGTTGATACCTACCGATTTACCCTGGCCCGTAGCACCTGCAACCAGCAAGTGGGGCATCTTGGCCAGGTCGGCTATAAATACTTCGTTGCTGATGGTTTTACCCAGGGCTATAGGCAGATCCATGGTGTTGTTTTGCCATTTCTCGGTAGCCAATATCGAGCGCATCGATACCATCTCGGGGTGCTGGTTAGGCACTTCGATACCTATGGTACCCTTACCCGGCATGGGGGCGATGATACGGATGCCCAGCGCGGCCAGGTTCAGCGCGATATCGTCTTCGAGGTTCTTTATCTTGGAGATACGCACGCCCGGTGCGGGGACTATTTCGTAAAGCGTAACCGTTGGGCCAATTGTGGCCTTTATCTTGTCAATCTCTATGTTATAGTGGTTCAGCGTTTCTACGATCTTGTTTTTGTTGGCTTCCAGTTCGTCGCTGTTTACGGGTATCTTGTTGTTGCCGTAGTTCTCCAGCAGATCCAAAGTGGGGTATTTGTACGATGCCAGTTCAAGCGTGTGGTCGTACATGCCAAACTGATCCACCAGCGATTTTGCCTTGTCATCGTCGCTTTTCTCGATAGCCAGGATTGGTGTAGGGCGCGCTACATCAATGGTCAGGGGTATTTCGTCGTCCTCTTCAGGTTCGCTGGGGGTATAGGGCTCCGGCGTTAAAACTACAGGTTCGTGCGTTATGGTGTTTTGCACCAGCGGTACCTGCTGTAATTTCTCTGCATTGCCGGCCAGCGTTTCATTTACTGTTGACCTTGCGCGGTTGCCCCTGGGCCATTCTACAGGCAGAGAAATATCCTCGTCCACCAGGTCGATGTCCTCTGAATCAGCATCTACATCGCCGGCGGCTACCGGCACGGCGGTACGTTCTTTACGGGCGGGCAGCTTAAAATCGATATTGTAAGCAATAACCAGCACGGCAAGCCCTGAAAAAACCAACACACATCCTGTACCGGCCGAACCTATCTGCACGCCGAGCAAACGATTGCTCCAGTAGCCGAAGCCGCCCTCCAGGAAGTGTGGGTAATCTGCCACCATGGCGTGTATAAAACCGATGGATACCGATATAAACACGATGCCGAAAAGGCTATAAGCCAGCATTTTGCTAATAGAAAAAAGCCTTATTTTGAACACCAGCCTGAAACCTATCACAAAAAAGATGAATACGAAGAGGAACGAAGCCACGCCGAACCATTGGTATATGAATTGGTTGGCCAGCAGCGCGCCGAAAACGCCCAGCCAGTTTTCTATAGGGTTGGTAATGCCGCTTTCAATAAGTTCCTTTGGCGATTTGAACAGGTTAGCCCAACCGCCGTTTGATGGCGCTACCCAGCTTTGGTCCTGCTGCCAGCTAAACATGTACGAGGTGAATGCAATGAGGAAAAACGCAGAAAGCACTAAAAACAACAGCCCGGTAATTTTGAGCAGCCGCCCATCGCGCAGGTTGAATATGGGCAGGCGCTCGCCCTGTTGCTTTATCGGTTTCGGCCTTTCGGCTTTCGCCCCCGGCTTGCGCGGGGCATCATCATCCTTAAAACTATTAGTCCTGAACTGGTTTCCTTTTACTGGCATCCTGCTATCTCCGCACGTTTAGTTGCAAATATAAAGTTATTAGAATTAATTCGGATTACGGGGATGGGGGAGAATTTTTTGAGAGGGGGGATTGGAGGGCATGGTTGATGGTTCATAGTGATGAGGGGAAGGGTGAGGTGTCAATACTGCAGACTGCCAACTGTTGGCTACAAAATGGATCAGGGCATTGCCTTCGGCCCGGGTATTCCGATCATAAGCGCACAGGGTCTTATTCACAGGCTCCCCACAGCTGTGGGGACTTCACCCCCTAATGCGGAACGCCTTCTTCATGAAATGATAAATTCACTACCTTGTAGCCAAAACCCCTCCTCTCATGAAAATACTCTGCACCCTGATCGTTTTTGCCGCCTTGCTTTTTTCAGGGGCAGGCTTTGCGCAGCAAAGCCGCTTGAAAACCGGCTGGTATTTCATAAGTGCCGACACTACCGGCTATAAACGGCAGTTGGATAAAAGCGGAGATATTTATTACATCGATCCTGCCCCAATCCTATTGGCCAACCATTTTAAAATGGTTGAGGTACAGGAAGGTACTTACCAGGGCAAGCAGCGGCTTTCACTTTTTTTTAGGTTCGACGAAGTCGGCACAAAAGCATGGAGCGATGGTACGCTCAAAGCGATGGACGGCAGGATAGCTTTTGTTGTGGACGACGTGCTGATGTGCGCCCCGATGGTACGTTCGCAGATAACATCCGGCGTAAGCGTGATGGACCGCGGGAACGAAACCCGGGAAGGCTTAGAGGCAATCGCCGCGCAAATAAGAAAATCCATGTGAGCTGAAATAATCCTTAACTTTGGTAACATCCCCGCTGGTACCCCGTCCAAACGATATCCTCTAAAAATCTACCCCAATGTTAAAAAAATTACTCGCCCTCGCATTGCTGGCATTATCTGTAGGTACTGCCGTTAACGCCCAAAGCCTCAACAAAGCCAAACTCGATAGCCTGTTGGATGTGCTGGCGGCCAACAATAAAACCATGGGCAGCCTGGCTATATCGGTAGACGGCAAGATCATCTACCAAAAATCGGTAGGCTATATTGCAGCCGATGCCAAAACGCCGGCAGATGCGCATACCAAATACCGCATCGGTTCTATCAGTAAAGTATTCACCGGCGTTATTACTTTTGAGTTGATAGAAGAAAAAAAGCTTACGCTGGAAACCACGCTGGATAAGTTTTATCCGCAGATGCCTAACGCGGCGAAAATCACCATCGGGCAATTGCTTAACCATCACAGCGGACTGTTCAATATCACTAACGACCCGGCCTTTGGTACCTACATGACCACGCCTACCACGCACGAGCAACTGCTCACAAAAATGGCTTCCTTTAAGCCCGACTTTGAGCCCGGTGCTAAATATGCATACAGCAATACCAACTTTATCCTGTTGAGTTACATCATCGAAAAAATTACCGGCAAGCCTTATGCGGAAGTAGTTAGAAAACGCATCATCGATAAAATTGGCTTGAAAGATACCTATTACGGCAGCAAAATAAATGTTGCCGAAAACGAGGCTTTGTCTTATAACTATAACGGCAGCTGGAAACTATTGCCCGAAAGCGATATGAGCATACCCACGGGCGCAGGCGGTATGGTGTCTACACCTTCCGACCTCGATAAATTCATCGAGGCGCTTTTTGCAGGTAAGCTAATAAGCGCGGGCAGCCTTGCACAAATGAAACCCACCATAGAAAAATATGGCATGGCCATGCATAAAATGCTATTTAAAGACAAAACAGGTTACGGCCATGGCGGCGCTATCGATGGCTTCCTGTCGTCGTTGGCCTATTTCCCCGAGGATAAGCTGGCTATATCGTACACTAAAAATGGGGGTGGCTATTCGCCGGATGAGGTATTGAAAGGGGCGTTGGCAATCTATTTTAACCAGCCATACATCATCCCTTCCTTTGTAACTGCAAAGGCCGAAAGCCTGGATAAGTACACCGGTGTGTACGCCTGCCCGGCTTTACCCATAAAAATAACAGTAACAAAAGATGGCAGTACGCTTTTTGCGCAGGCTACCGGGCAGGGTGCTTTTCCGCTGGATGCAACAACCACGCCCGATAAATTTAAGTTCGATGCGGCAGGGATAGTGATGGAATTTATGCCTGTCGAGGGTCAATTTACCTTAAAGCAGGGTGGTGGCGAATACGTGTTTACCAAAGAAAAGTAAATGGGCCTGCCCGAAAGGTAACGCGCTGTGTTATTCGAACTGTAGTTCCCAGGTGTCCTCGCCACCATCCACTATCCTGAAGATGGTTTTCGTTACCGAATGCCTGCCATCTGACGATTGCAGGGTTATGGTGTCATGGTCGTGATAAGTGCTTCCTGCTTGAGGCACCATAATGGCGGTCATGCCTTCGGGGTTGCCGTTTACGATTATTGTTTGCATGGTATTGGAGCTTTAATGTGAGGTAACAACAATCAGCAGGGGAATAAGTTTCGCAAGGGCGGTGTTGCCGTTATTGTTGTACTCAACCGCTTTGCCTAAACGGGTTTAGGAATTTCAACTCCATCTTTAAAATAGGCCTCCTTTGTAACAACTCCGTTCGCATCCCATGTTTTGAAGATGCCATCAAAGTTATTGTGTTTCATAAATATCTGAGATTTAATATTGCCACCTGGGAAGTGGTAAGTTGTTTTAAATCCCTCCTGGTAACCATCCTTGTATTCAATCTCACTGTAGAGAATGCCATCATTTCTCGTCTCCCAAATGCCCGTGAATGGCTGTCCTTCATAATCAAAAATCTCTTTTCCACCAACATCAAAACCTCTCAGATAAAGTTCTTCGAATGACGCTCTAATCATAACTCTTGTTTTAATATTTGATCTTTGTTAAAAGCTTCACGGATTTTTGGTGGGGACACCAAAAATAGAGGAGGGGTAAGGAGAGGTGCAAGGAGATAGCGCCACAAGTTACGGTTTCTTCGGTATCACCGCCGTGGCATCTATCTCCACCAAAATGTCATCGCGGAATAGTTTGCTCACCTGTACCAGCGTACTTGCGGGCGGGTGGTTTACATCGATGAATTTATCGCGGATGCTACGCAGGGTTTGGATATTGGCCACATCCAGCAGGTAATAATTCAGCTTTACCACGTTCGCCATAGTGCCGCCCTGGCTTTCTATGATGGCTTTTATATTGGCAAAGGTTTGTTCTATTTGCGCAGCTATGTCGCCTGGGCCAACAAGTTTGCCGTTTTTATCCAAGGCAACCTGCCCGGATAGGATAAGCATTTTGCTTGTGCCCAAATCTATAACGGCAACCTGCGAGTAACCCTTAGGCGTGGCAACAACAGGTGGGTTTACAAAGCCCACGGCAGTTTTTTGCTGTGCGAAGCAGGCCGTTGAAAATAACAATGTTGCAATTGCAAATAAGATATTTTTCATGAATATGTCTTGTCTCTTGATTCTTGTTTCTTGTCTCTTGCTTCTTTATTCCTAATGCCCCTTCTTCCTTTTCAACAAACCGCCCGTAGTATCATCCACGCTTTGCTGTACGATGAAGGCCTGTGGGTCGATGCTGAGTATCTCGCGTTTGATGAGGGGCACTTCTAAACGGGTGGCTACGGTGAAGATGATCTCGCGGGGCGAATTGATGTGCCCGTCTTTACCATAACCGCTCTTGCCCTGGTACACGGTTACGCCGCGGCCAAGGTTTTGGGTAATGGCCTGGCGTATCTCTTCGCCTTTGGCAGATACTACCGTCATGCCGGTGTATTGCTCCAAACCGTTCAATATCAAGTCAATCATCTTGGATGCAGAAAGATACGTAAGGATGGAGTACAAGCCTTGTTCTACGCTTAAAACATAAATGGCCGCCATAAAGATGAACACGTTAAGGGTAAGTATCACGTCGCTAACGCGTACTATCTGGGTTTTTTTGCTTACCAGTACGGCGGCAATTTCCGTACCGTCTAATACCGCGCCACCACGTATGGCCAAACCTATGCCGGCACCTATAAATACGCCGCCGAAAATGGCCGTAAGCAATTTATCGGGCGTAACATCGGGGAATTTTACAAAGGCTAATACCAATGCCAGCCCGCCGATAGCCAGCGCACTGCGGATGGCAAATCCAAGCCCCAGTTTGCGGTAACCTAAAAACAGGAAGGGCAGGTTTATAACGAAAATCAGTATAGGTAGGGGGAGGTGCGTAACATCGGCCACTAAAATGGCAATGCCGGTTACCCCGCCATCAATAAAATGGCTGGGCAGTAAAAAACCTTTAAGCCCCATCCCGGCAGAGAATATGCCCAAAATAACTAAAACGGTGTCGACTATTGCAGATCTGTATTTCATGGCGATACGTGTAGATGTGGGGTTAAGGTAGGGAAAAGTTTGCAGTTTCCGGTTTGCAGTTTGCAGTTCTTTGTAAACTGCCCACTGCCCACTGCCCACTGCCCACTGCTACCTGCCCACTGCTAACCGCCCACTGGCTCTACCACCCGCTCTTCAAGCCTTCTTTCAACGCTGCCTTATAATTCTCCAGGTCGAACGAGTAGAGGTAGGGGGCCTTGTGCGCGCCGCCTTTGCGGGTTTGCGGCAGCTTATTCAATATACCAAAGGCGAGTATGCGCCGCTGGAAGTTACGCCTGTCGAGCTTTTTGCCCAGTATAGTTTCGTATAGCTTCTGCAACTCGGGCATGGTAAATTCCTTAGGCATCAGGTTATAGCCTATGGGTTGGTAGCTTAGCTGCAAGCGCAGGGTATCAAGGGCCGTGTTGAAGATCAGTTCATGGTCCAGCAAAAAGACGGGCAGGTCGTTCAAGTCGCGCCAGGCGCATAGCTCGCTGAATTCATCTGGCGTGGGGATAGCGTCGAAAAAATCTACCAGGGCATAATAGCCTATGGAAATGAAACGGTGCGAGAAGAAGTTCTTTTCTTTCGGCAGGATATCGTTATACTGTTCGTTATGCAGCCGGTTACGGTCGGGGTCGCCAAATACATGAAACTGCTTCAAAAAAACTTTATCTATACCTGTGCGGGTAGCCAGTATGCGGCTAGCGGCGTTGTCGATAGGTTCGCGTTTCTGCACAAAGCCGCCCGGCAATTGCCAGCCCTCCTCGTTCTTGCTTTTCAGCATCAGCACTTTCATCTGCCCCTCATGGAAACCAAACACCACGCAATCTATAGAGATATGGTCCAGGTACACCTCAAAAGCATCGGTCGAAAATCGTTCCAGTTCTTCTTTAGTCAACATTTGTACTATTATACAAAATTACTTTGATTGTTTAAATTTAATATCTACAATTGTGTACCAATTACACCATTTAACGATACTTACTTACTGCCAATAATAACCAATAAGTTTAACAAACTGTTATTGGGATAGCATATCCCGCTGGGTTCGTTTTGGCAAAATATAAATTAAGCTTGCGCAATGAAAATTTTATTTACAAAAAAACCTCTTTTGAAGATAGCGGCAGTAGCCATGCTTACGCTACCCTTTGGCCAAGCCATGGCCCAGCAGCCGCGCCCGGACGCCAGGATGGACGCCTTCATAAATGCGTTGATGAAAAAAATGACCGTCGACGAAAAGATCGGCCAGCTTAACCTGGTTACCAGTGGCATGGCCATCACCGGCTCGGTTACCAACAATGGCGTAGATAACGGCATTGCCAAAGGGCAGATTGGCGGCATCTTTGGTTTATATGGGGTAGATAACGTACGCAAGGCGCAGGATCTGGCCGTAAAGAACAGCCGCCTGCATATACCTTTAATATTCGGGCTGGATGTAATACACGGGCACCGCACCATTTTCCCTATCCCGTTGGGCATGTCGGCCACCTGGGATTTGCCTTTGATACAAAACGCTGCACACATTGCCGCTAAAGAAGCCACCGCCGAGGGCCTTAACTGGGTGTTTTCGCCGATGGTTGATATTGCGCGCGATGCACGCTGGGGCCGCATATCTGAAGGCAGCGGGGAAGATCCTTTCCTGGGGGGAAAGATTGCCGCTGCTATGGTAAAGGGTTACCAGGGTACAAGCCTGCGTAATGCCGACGCCGTTATTGCCTGCGTAAAGCACTTTGCATTATACGGTGGGGCAGAGGCCGGCCGCGAGTACAACACGGTTGATATGAGCCGCCTGCAGATGTACCAGGATTACCTGCCGCCTTACAGGGCCGCAGTTGATGCCGGTGCGGGTAGTATCATGAGTTCGTTCAATACGGTGGATGGCATCCCATCAACAGGCAATAAATGGTTGCTTACAGATTTGTTGCGCAAGCAATGGGGCTTTAAAGGTTTCGTGGTGAGCGATTATACCTCGCTGAGCGAAATGAGCAACCACGGGCTGGGCGATCTGGCGCAGGTATCTGCCATTGCTTTAAAGGCAGGGCTGGATATGGATATGGTAGCCGAAGGTTTCCTGAATACCCTGAAGAAATCATTACAGCAAGGTAAAGTAACGCAGGGCGAGATAGACCTGGCTTGCCGCCGCGTACTGGAGGCCAAATATAAACTGGGCCTGTTTGATAACCCATACAAATCCATTAATGCCGATAACGAACGCAAAGACGTATTTACTGATGATAACCGCAAAGCTGCACGCATAGCTGCCGAGCACTCCTTCGTACTGTTGAAAAACGCAGGTCAGATTTTGCCGCTGAAAAAGAAAGGCGGCACTATTGCCGTTGTTGGGCCTCTGGCCGATAACAAACGCGATATGCTGGGTACCTGGGTTATTGCCGGTGAGTGGGAAAAATCGATAAGCGTACTGGAAGGCATCAAACACATCGTGGGCGATGACGTGAAGCTGCTTTACGCCAAGGGATCTAACATTACCGATGATGCCGAGTTTATGAAACGCCTTAATTTTGGCCCCGGCATGGTAACGCTGGATACCCGCACACCCCAGCAAATGATAGATGAAGCAGTAAACATGGCAAAAAAGGCGGATATCATTGTAGCTGTGGTAGGCGAGAGCCAAAGCATGAGCGGCGAATCATCCAGCCGGTCAGACATCAGCATCCCCGAAAGCCAGAGGAACCTGCTGAAAGCCCTTGCTAAGCTGGGCAAACCAATAGTAATTGTATTATTCAACGGCAGGCCGCTTACCCTAACCTGGGAAAACGAAAATGCAGCCGCTATATTAGATGTATGGGCGCCCGGCACCGAAGCTGGCAACGCCATTGGCGAAGTGCTGTTTGGTAACTACAATCCATCGGGCAAGCTTACCGCAACCTTCCCGCGCAGCATTGGGCAGATACCTATATATTATAACCACAAAAACACCGGCCGCCCTTATACCGATGGCCCAACCAAATTCAAATCTAATTACCTGGATATTTCTAACGATCCGCTGTTTCCGTTCGGTTATGGTTTAAGCTATACCAGCTTTAGCTACAGCGACGTGAAACTTAATAAAATGAAACTAAAAGGTAACGAAACTTTAACGGCAACAGTTACCATAACCAATACCGGCAGCTATGCAGGCGAAGAAGTGGTACAGCTTTACATCAGCGATCCGGTTGCCAGTATATCGCGCTCGGTAAAAGAATTGAAAGATTTCAGGAAACTGAAACTGGAAGCAGGAGAGGCTAAAGTGGTTACTTTCAGCATCACAACCGAGCAATTGAAGTTTTATAACAGCCAGTTGAAGTACGATTGGGAGCCGGGCGAATTTGTGATACAGATAGGTACCAACTCGGCCGATACGCACAACGCCAGGCTAACCTGGCTTAAATAGCCGATTGCCTAATGGTTAAATAGGGCTTATATAAATAATTGTAAAATATGCCATTGTACAACGCAATGGCATATTTTGTTTATAAAACCCTTAAAACCGCCGCCGCCCCAACGCAGCTTGAGCGCAAGGGCGGGGCTTTATTTAATTAATAAAAAATTAACATAAAAATAACCTACAGGTAATTTGTGTGGATGGGCGAGGGGCAAAAAGGGGGGCATTTTCCAAAAAAAAAACACCCGTATCAGAATTTAGAGGCTCCGTAAAACAAAATGTGCAGCATTTGATATAAAAACTGCTTTATAACAACTTTTTTACATTGCTAAGTTTTTATAAATAAGCCCTAATCGTTAACAGGTGAATAATAAAGTTTTTAAAAATTGTAAATTATCCTGCCAAACTTCTTAAAAAATAAATAATTCATAATTCTATAAAACAAACTTGTGTAACCTGTACACTCTATTTATATTAGATGCAGTACCATTATAAACTTTTCTGTAGTAGGAAAAGCCACAAAATTTCGGGGATTTGAAAAGGATGATGCGGTCGCCAAGACATATCGTTCAATTGTAAACAGGAAAAAAATTAGACAGGGTAGTATCGTTATATGATTAAACTTCTACAAAATTTTCTTTTTGACAACTTCATGTATAAAGGGAATCTCACCCCTTTAGTTAAAGAAAACTGTTCAGGTTTTTTCGTGTGCCTTCCTATCCTTAGTTACAAGCCCAAAATCATACATTAATGTAACCAAGATCTTAAATCAAATATATTAATCAACTAAATCTCAATCTCATGTTTAAAAGTTTACTCCTTAAAGGAAGAGTACTGTGCGTGCTATTATGCTGCATGGTTTCTTCACTGGTAGTTCAAGCCCAAACAAAACACACCGGCCGTGTAACCGGCAGCGATGACAAGCTGCCCGTTGTTGGCGCCAGTGTGCGTATCAAGGGCACATCTACCGGTACACAAACAGACGTTAGCGGACAGTTTACCATCAGTGTAAAAGCCGGCGACGTTTTGGTAGTTTCTTACCTTGGCTACACCAGCCAGGAAGTTACAGTAGGTGCCAGTGACAACATCAGCATCGTACTGCAAGTAGCCGCCAACAGCCTTAACGAAGTTGTTGTAACGGGCTATACCTCGCAACGTAAAAAGGACATCTCCGGTTCGGTTGCAACGGTAGATGTGGCACAGGCCATCAAAGTGCCGGCCAGCAGTTCAGACCAATTGCTACAGGGCCAGGCATCAGGTGTTACCGTAGTTACCCAGGGTTCTCCGGGTGCAGGTGCACAAATCCTTATCCGTGGTATCTCTAACTTTGCAAACTCTTCGCCGCTTATCATTATCGATGGTGTGCAGGGTGGTAGCTTAAGCAACGTTAACCCTAACGATATCGAATCTATGGCGGTATTGAAAGATGCGGGCGCCGCAGCTATCTACGGTATAGCGGGTGGTAACGGTGTTGTTATCGTTACAACCAAAAAAGGTAAAGCCGGCAAATCTACCATTACTTACGATGGTTACTACGGCACGCAAAGGCCTTTGGGTGGTAATCCTTTCAACGTATTGAACGCAAAAGATTACTTAGCATTGGTTAAAAAGGTAGATCCGCAAAACAGCTTGTTTTTGGCTAATGGTTCCATTGCAGACTACGGTGCGCAGGGCCCGGGCGTAAAAGGCAACTTTGCCGCAGGCGCTTCGCAGGTAGATCCTTCTAAATACCGTTTTGATGTGTTTAACCCAAACAACGATTACCTGATCCAAAAATACAATAATAACGAGGGTACCGATTGGTTTCACGCAGTGTTCAAACCTGCTACTATGCAATCGCATTCTGTGAGCGCACAGGGTGCAAATGATAAAAACGCCTATTACTTCTCTGCAGGTTACCTCAATCAGCAAGGTACGTTGATGAATACCTACTTCAAAAGGGCAACTACACGTATCAACACCACCTTCAATATCAAAGATCACTTCCGTTTTGGTGAAAACGCTTCGTTGTTTTATACGCTTGCTCCAAACGGCCAGGGTACTATCCCCGGCGGTAACCAGAATGAAGGTAACTCCATATCTGAAATTTACCGTATAGAGCCGCAAATCCCTATTTACGATATCTCTGGTAAGCAATATGGTGGTACCTGGGCAGGCCCTACCTCTTTAGGTAACGCGGTTAACCCGGTAGCTACACAGGACAGGCAAAAATACAACACAGTTAAAAACTGGAACATACAAGGTACTGTATTTGCCGAAGCAGATTTCTTGCAGCATTTTACTGCACGTACAGCTTTTAGCGGTACAATTGAGAACCAGGAACGCTACGCTATAGGCTATAGGCCATATGACAGCGGCGAAGGCCATGGTGGTACCGAAAGTTTTAACGAGCAGGCCAGCTACTATAACAACTATAACTGGAGTAACACTGTGGTTTATAACCAGGCATTTGGCAAACATAAGGTTAACTTCCTGGCTGGTTATGAGCAACGTGAAGAATTTGGCCGCGGCGTAGGTGGTAACGTAGTTAGCTTGCCGTCTTTAGACCCTGCTTTCGTTACCTTATCCGGCGGTACAGGCTCGTTAACAGCTTACAGCTATAACGCACAGCCTATTACCCACCAGTCGTTCTTTGGTAAATTCGATTATTCATACAACGAAAAATACTACATATCGGCTACAATACGCCGCGATGGTTCATCAAGGTTTGCGCCCGGCCACAACATCGGCTATTTCCCGGCCGTTTCTGCTGCATGGAATGTAACCCAGGAAGATTTTGCTAAAGGCATCAGCTGGTTAAATTCGTTTAAATTACGCGGTAGCTACGGTGTTTCCGGTTTTGATAATAACGTATCCCCGTCCAACGCCTTCTCTTTGTATGGCCTGGATAAAGGTTCATCGTTCTACGATATCACCGGTTCAAGCAACAGCATACAGCAAGGTTTCTTTAACCGTACTATCGGTAACGCCGCTACTACCTGGGAACGTGACTATGTTGCCAACATAGGTTTCGATGCAACCTTGTTCAATAAATTGAACCTATCTATTGAGTACTATCAAAAAAGATCTACAAACTTATTGTTCGCCCCGGCATTGCCTGCAACTACAGGTGGTGCCAGCCAGCCTTCTATCAATACGGGCGAGATACGTAACAAAGGTTTCGATGTATCGGCCAGCTACCGCGATAAAATCGGCAGCGATTTAAACTTCAACGTAGGGCTTACGCTTACTACTTACAAAAACAATATTTACGATATACCAAATCCTTTCACCAATGTGGGCAGCCGTATCGGCGATATCTCCCGCCAGGCAGCAGGTCACCCGGTAGGTTCGTTCTATGGGTATGATGTAATTGGTTATTTCGCTTCAGCTGCAGATGTAGCTGCTTCGCCTACACAATCTGATGCAGCCCCCGGCCGTTTCAAATACCGCGATGTTAATGGCGATAAAAAAATCACCTCTGACGACCGTACCTACTTTGGTAACCCTAACCCCGATTTTACTTACGGTGTTAACTTAGGCCTGAACTATAAAAACTTTGATTTAAGCGCTAACTTCTATGGTTCACAAGGCAACGACAACTTTAACTACGTAAAATATTGGACTAACTTCTACAGCTCGTTAACCGGTAACAAAGGCAACGACCTGTTGTACAACTCGTGGAGCCCAACCAACCTTACCCCTAAAGCGCCAATTGCAGAAGCTGCAAGTACCTTTAGCAGTGCAGGTGTGGTTAACTCTTACTACCTCGAGAACGGTTCGTTCCTGAAACTGAAACAGGTACAAGTAGGTTACACTTTTAAATCGGGCCTTAAACAAATTGGTGCTGATAAATTAAACGTATATATACAAGCTGTAAATCCGTTTGTTATCACCAAATACACCGGTTTAGATCCAGAATTGCAGGCCGTTACCGGTAACAGTAATGGTGTAGATTTTGGTAACTACCCAACTACCGAGCGTAAGTTTATCATTGGTGTACGCGCAACATTTTAATTAGAAGGATTTTTAAAAAATTTTAAATATGAAAAAATTAAATCACAAATTGATCATTGTGGGCTCCATTGCCACCCTTGCCTTCTCTTTGTCGTGTAAGAAGTTTTTGGAACAAACGCCCACAGGTTCGCTAAACCAAATAGTTTTAGCAAACAAAGCAGGTGTAGATGGCTTGTTGATAGGCGCTTACGCTTTGACGGACGGTGTTTACAACGGGCAGGCCGGTGCTACCTGGTCTACAGGTACAGACAACTGGATTTATGGTAGCGTTGGTGGGGATGATGCGCACAAGGGCTCTACCCCGGGTGACCAGCCAAGTGCCGCCGACATCGAGGCACGTACGCAAAACGGCGTAAATGATTACCTCGATCCAAAATGGAGAATGAACTTTGCGGGCGTTCAGCGTGCAAATGACGTAATCCGCGAGATACCTTTGGTAAAAGACGGTTCAATGTCGGCAGATAACATTGCCCAGGCAACTGCAGAGGCCCGTTTCCTGCGTGGTTTCTACCACTTCGAACTGGCCAAATTATGGAGGAACGTACCTTATGCAGACGAAAGCATCACTTACGATGCCGGTAACTACACCATAGGTAACCCTGGCCCAATATGGGATAAAATTGCTGCCGATTTTGCAGCAGCAGCAGCTGTTTTGCCAGAAACACAGCCACAGGTTGGCCGCGCAAACAAATGGGCAGCTAAAGCTTTCCAGGCAAAAGCGTTATTGTACGATCACAAATACGCCGAAGCGCTTACCATCTTAAAAGATGTTATCGCAAACGGTAAAACTGCAGGCGGTGCTAAATATGCGCTGGTACATTACGCTGATAACTTCAACCCATCTAAAAAGAACGGGCCAGAAGGTGTATTCGTGGTACAAACATCAGTAAAAGATGGTGCTAACGGCTTAAATGGTAACGCCGGTAGCACACTTAATTTTGCCGCTGGTGGCCCTGCTTCATGCTGCGGTTTCTTCCAGCCATCGTTCAGTTTTGTAAACGCATTCAAAACAGATGCGGTTACAGGTTTGCCATTATTGGACACCTATAACAATGCCGATTTGAAGAACGACCAGGGTATAAGCGAGTCTTCTGCTTTTGTTCCGGCAACTGAAACTGTCGACTCTCGTTTAGATTGGTCTGCCGGCCGTAGAGGTATCCCTTACCTTGACTGGGGCATTCACCCGGGAAAAGCATGGGCTCGTGACCAGGATGACGGTGGCCCATACAGCCCTATCAAAAACGTTTACTACCAGGCAGCACAAGCTACAACTTCTGATACTTACGGCGGTTGGGCAGCTAACCAGTCAACATCAAACAGCTACAATGCAATTCGTTTTGCCGACGTTATACTGTGGGCTGCAGAGTGCGAAGTAGAAGTAGGTTCGCTTGATAACGCGCTTGCTTACGTAAACATGATCCGTACCCGTGCAGCTGATGCTACCGGCTGGGTGCATACTTACGTAGATGCTACTAAACCAACAGGCGGTTACACCAGTACACCTGCTGCTAACTATAAAGTTGGTTTGTATCCTGCAGGTTCATTTACCGACAAAGCTACTGCGCGCAAAATCGTACAGTTCGAACGTCGCCTTGAACTTGGTATGGAAGGTCACCGTTTCTTCGACTTACAACGTTGGGATGGTATCACCGGCGGCCCTATGGGCAACGGCTTTATGGGTGCTCAGATCAATTTCTACCTGGATCATGAGAACCACGTGCCAAACTTCCCTATCCTGCTGTTGAAACAGGCTAAATTTACAGTTGGTAAAAACGAACTTTATCCAATTCCTCAGGCTCAGATTGATATTACCGCAGGTAGCATCAAACAAAACCCGGGTTATTAATTCGTAACCAGTACTTTAATCATAAAGAGGGGGAGATAATATCTCCTCCTCTTTTTTTATATTTATATATTTGTGTACTATTGAAACCTATGAGATCTGTTAAGCCCTTCCTACTCTTACTGTTTTCTGTTGCTTTTTTTTCGTGTAAGAAGGCCGCCCTTTTTGAGAAAATCGAATCGTCGCACTCGGGCATAAAGTTCAATAACCTCATTGTAGAGAACGATACCATCAACCCCCTGGATAAGCTGAATATATATAATGGCGGCGGCGTAGGCATAGGCGATTTCAACAACGATGGCAAGCCCGATATCTATTTTGTAGGCAACGCAGTATCAAACTGCATGTACCTTAACAAGGGCGATATGCAGTTTGACGATGTTACCGATAAGGCCGGCGTAGGCGGCAAAGGCGGATGGGGCAGGGGCGTAGCCGTAGTAGATATCAATAACGATGGCCTGGCCGATATTTACGTGTGCAACACGCTGCTGAACGACCCTGCAAAACGCATGAACCTGCTCTACATAAATCAGGGCGTGGGCAAAGATGGCGTCCCCACATTCAAAGAAGAAGCAAAAGCATACGGGCTTGATATCAATATACACTCTACCATGGCATCGTTCTTCGATTATGATAACGATGGCGATCTGGATATGTACCTCACCGTAAACGAGGCCCAATCTACCGATAACACCAGCGCCTTCAGGTACCTGGCTACTGATGGCTCGTCGCGCAGCACGGGCAGGCTGTACCGCAACGATTACAACCCTGCGCTAAAGCATCCCGTTTATACCGATGTTTCTAAAGCGGCAGGCATACTGATAGAAGGCTACGGCCACGCAGCCACCATTGCCGATATAAACCGCGATGGATGGAAAGATATTTACGTTACCAACGATTTTTTACCCAACAACATCCTCTACATCAACAATCACGACGGTACGTTTACCGACCGTTCTAAAGAATATTTTAAACACACCGCTACCAGCGCCATGGGCCAGGATATACAAGACATCAATAACGATGGCCTTGCCGATGTGTTTGAGCTGGATATGGACCCCGAGGATAACTACCGTAAAAAGATGTTCATGCCCGGCACGTCGTACCAGCTATACCAAAACTTCGATCATTACGGTTACCAATACCAATATAATCATAATACCCTGCAACTAAACCAGGGCCCGCGCCTGGGTCAAAACGACTCGATAGGCGCGCCTATATTTAGCGAAGTTGCCTTTTTTAGCGGTGTTGCCCAAACAGATTGGAGCTGGGGGCCGATGATAACCGACTTCGATAACGACGGTTACCGCGATATAGTAGTAACCAACGGCTACCCCCGCGACGTTACCGACCACGATTTTATCACTTTCCGCGACGAATCGTTCGCCGTAGCCACCAAAAAGCAAGTGCTCGATCAGATACCCATCGTAAAAATACCCAACTATGCTTTTCATAACAACGGCAACCTGGGCTTTGATGATGTAACTAAAAGCTGGGGGATGGATATTGCCTCCTTCTCTAACGGCTGCGTTTATGCCGATTTGGATGGCGATGGGGCCATGGATATGATTATCAATAATATAGATGATGAACCCTTCCTGTACCGCAACACCTCGCGCGATAAGGAGAAGGCCGATAACCATTTCTTACAGGTTCAATTTAAAGGAGGCCCTCAAAATTTGGGCGGCATAGGTGCCTGGGCCGATATTTATTACGATAAAGGCAAGCACCAGGTGTATGAGAATACGCCGTTCAGAGGCTACCTCTCCACGATACAGAATATTGCCCATTTTGGCCTGGGTAAAATAGGCGAAGTGGATTCGGTTGTTATCAAATGGCAAAACGGCAAGCAGCAAACCCTGAAGAACGTAAAGGCCGACCAAACCCTTGTGGTGGATATAAAAAACGCCGTTGATGGCTATAGTTTCGATACCGCGCCTATCGCTAAATCTACGTTGTTTACAGAAGTTACCAGCTCATTGGGTGTTACCTACAAGCACCAGGCCGATGATTTTATAGATTTCAATATACAGAAGCTGCTTCCGCATAAATTATCGGCCTACGCACCGGCCATTGCCGTTGGCGATGTGGATGGCAACGGCTTCGATGATATGGTGCTTGGCGGCACCGCCAAATACCCTGCACAGCTGCTTTTGCAGCAGGCAAACGGCAAGTTTACCCAACGGAATCTGCTGGCGGCTGTTGGCCCCGACGAAAAATACCAGGACGAAGGCTTGCTTTTGTTTGATGCAGACGGCGACGGCGACCTTGACCTGTACGCTGCAAGTGGCGGCTATGAAGACAAGTCGGGCTCACAATCGTACCAGGACAGGGTGTACGCTAACGATGGCAAGGGTAATTTCACCCTACAACCCAATGCCTTGCCCGTAAATTTTACCAGCAAGCTGTGTGTAAAGGCTGTAGATTACAACAAAGATGGCTCGCTGGATCTGTTTGTATCGGGCCGTGTTAACCCATGGAATTACCCTAAACCGGTATCGAGCTTTGTGCTGCGAAACGATAGCAGGAACGGGCAGATAAAGTTTACCGATGCCACCCCAACAGTAGCTAAGGGGCTGGACAATATAGGTTTGGTATGCGATGCCGCCTTTACAGATTACGATAACGACGGCTGGCCCGACCTGGTACTCACCGGCGAATGGATGCCCGTAACCTTCCTGAAAAACGACCATGGCGTATTCAAAAACGAAACGCCAACCACCGGCATTGCCGATAAATTGGGTTGGTGGAACACCATTGCCGGCGGCGACTTCGACCACGACGGCGATATCGATTACATTGTAGGCAACACCGGCACAAACACCTTTTACAAAGCTAGTGACGAATATCCGGTGTACATCACCGCGAAAGATTTCGATAACAATAACAGTTATGATGCTTTTCCGTCTTTGTTTTTGAAAGACCGCGAGGGCAAGATGCAGGAGTTCCCGGCACATACGCGCGAGGATATTGTTAAGCAGATGATCAGCATGCGCGTACGGTATCAAAATTATAAGTCGTTCGCGGTATCAACCATGGATTCGGTGCTTACGCCCGCTATGCGCGAAGGCGCCATCAGGTTAAAAGCCAATACCTTACAGTCGGTTTACCTGCGTAACGATGGCCATGGCAAATTTACCATGTTGCCGCTGCCGGCCGAGGCGCAAATATCGCAGTTGGCAGGTATGGTAGTAGATGATTTTGACGGCGATGGCAACCTTGATGTAGCACTAAACGGCAACGACTATGGCACCGAGGTAAGCACCGGCCGGTACGATGCTTTTAACGGCCTGCTGCTAAAAGGCGATGGCAAGGGCGGCTTTAAGCCTTTATCCATAATGCAAAGCGGCATTTATATCCCCGGCGATGGTAAGGCATTGGTAAAATTGCGTGGCGCAGGCGGGCAATACCTGCTGGCTGCCAGTCAGTTTAGGGGTGCGATGAAGATATTCCAATTGAAGAAGCCGGTACAAACCGTTGCCCTGCAGCCAACCGATATGTTTGCTACCATTCGGTACAAAAACGGGACAACCGCAAAACAAGAATTTTATAATGGACAATCGTTCTTGTCACAGTCGGGCAGATTCTTTAATATTGGTGGTTCAATGGCTTCGGTTGCCATAACCGATATTGCTGGCCACAAAAGGAGCATACCAATTAAATAACCTATTGCACTAAATTATGAAATACTTTAAAGTATTATTTGCCGCCGCGTTTTGTTTGGCAATAGCCGGCTGCGTTAATAAACCCAAAATAGCCCTTAAAAGCGACGCCGACGTATTGCACGAAAATGTAGACCAATTAACCCAGGTTATCATATATGATGTGTTTACGCCGCCCGTGGCCAGCCGCATATACGGCTATACTTCGTTGGCCGCCTACGAAGCCATGCGGTATTCAAACCCCAAATATAATTCGATAACGAGCCAGTTGAAGGGCTTCAAAAAAATGCCCGAGCCCCAAAAAGGCAAAAAGTACAACTTTGCGCTTGCTGCCACCAAGGCTTTTTTCACAGTAGCGCATAAGGTAACTTTCTCTATCGATACCCTAAAAAAATACGAATCGAAAGTATTTGCCATGTATCAGGACAACCTGGATACGGCAGAGTTTTCGCGCTCGGTTGATTTTGGTGAGAAGATAGGTAAAGCCATACTGGCCCGCGCAGCATTCGATAATTATCCGCAAACACGCGGCAAACCCCGCTTTATAGGCAGCAGCGACCCTGGTAAATGGCGCCCTACCGCTCCCGATTATCTGGACGGCGTTGAATATTGCTGGGGCACCATGCATACTTTCGCCATAGATACCTCTACCCAGTTTAAGCTGCCGCCGCCACCGCCCTTCAGCACGGATAAAAACAGCGAATTTTTTAAGCAGAACGTGGCAGTTTACGAGCAAAGTAAAAGCCTTACGCCCGAGCAGATAGAGATTGCGCGGTTTTGGGACGATAACCCCTTCGTAATAACGCACCAGGGGCATTTGATGTTCGTTAACAAAAAGATTACGCCGGGCGGCCACTGGATAGGCATCACTGCTATAGCCTGCAAAAAAACAAAAGCCGATGGTGTAAAAACCGCACAGGCCTATGCCTTAACTTCTATTGCCCTGTTCGATGCCTTTATAAGCGGCTGGCAAGTAAAATACGATACCCGCTACATAAGGCCGGTAACCGTTATCAACGAAAAGATTGACCAGAAATGGCTGCCTATGCTGCAAACTCCGCCCTTCCCCGAGTATCCGAGCGGGCACAGCGACATCAGCGCAGCATCGGCAGTTATGCTTACGCACTTATTTGGCGATAATTTTGAATACGACGACACCAGCGATCTGCGTTACATAGGTATGCAGCGCCATTTCAAGTCGTTCATGAAAGCATCGGATGAAACATCTATCAGTCGCTACTACGGAGGCATACATTACCTCAATAGCGTAAATGCGGGTGCCGAACAGGGTAAGCAGATTGGCGAATACATCTGGAACAAGCTAAAGCTGACCAATTAATATAGGCGGCGTTACTTTTATCATCAAAAATGAAAAGGACTTTTTTATTTACCTCCTGCATACTATCCGGGGTATTAGTATTATCCATAAGCACCATTTTCAATAGCTGCAAAAGCAAGGTTGGCGGGCCATATGAGCTAACAGGCGATACTTTGGCCGATGGTAAAGCGCTTGTACAGCAACATTGCACCAAATGCCATGCGCTTGTGCCGGTTGATGCACTCACCAAAGATGTGTGGACGATACATACCTTGCCGGCGATGGCACAGTTCTTCTCGATAAAAACCTACGGTGCCGATTACTATAAAGCCGATAACGATACCAGCGGCATGAGCCTGCTTAACTGGCAGGCCATCGTATCCTACTATAAGAAAGCAGCACCCGATACGCTGGTTGCTGCAAAGGCCCCTACGCCATTGTTGAATGATTGGGCTGGCTTTACCCTGAGGAAAGCCGAGAAAACGGCGGATATCTCTTTTACCTCGATGGTAATGGCTAACCCTAAAACCGGCAATATTTATACGGGCGATGTGGTAACCGGCAATTTAACCGAATTTAATAGCCAGCTTAAGCCGGTTAACAAAGTGAATTTACCCTCCGCTGCTGTCGACCTTAAATTTATAGCAGATTCGGCGGGCGTAAACCAGGCCATCGTATCGTGCATCGGTCGTATGGATCCGGTCGATTTCCCTAACGGCCGCGTATTTAAGGTTAACCTGGGCAATACGCTAACACTTAACCAGTTAGAAACCGACCTGCCACGGCCGGTGCAAACCTTAAGTGCCGATTTTGATAAGGATGGCAAACAGGAAGTTGTGATATGCTCCCAAGGCTTCCACACGGGTGGCGTTTACCTGCTTAAAGCATATGCAGACGGCAAGGGGTATAAGCGCACCTCTATTACCGATAGGCCCGGCGCTGTACAGGCTATTACCGGAGATTTCAACAGCGATGGCTGGGCAGACGTTATGGTGCTTTACGGCACCGGCGATGAGGGCCTTGCCATGTACATCAACAATAAAAAGGGTGGCTTTGATGCTACGGAGTTGATCAAATTCCCGCCTACCAATAGCTCCACCAGTTTCCAGCTGGCGGATATTGACCACGATGGCGATTTGGATTTGGTTTACACCTGCGGCTACAATTTCCACGATTCGCGCATCCTGAAACCCTACCACGGGTTATACATTTACGAGAACACGGGCAAATTCAACTTCAAACAAAAATGGTTTTACCCCATTAATGGTTGTAGCAAGGCCATTGCGGCTGATTTTGACGGCGATGGCGACCTGGATATAGCCACCATTGCTTTTTTTGCCAATATGAAAGATAAGCCTGCCGAAGAATTTATATATTTTGAGCAGGATAAGGCCATGCAGTTTAAGCCGCACGCCATCCCGGTAAGTAAATTAGGCCGCTGGATGGGCATGGATGTTGCCGATATAAACCACGATGGTAAGCCCGATATATTGCTGGCCAACTATGCCACCGGCTTTTTGTTCCAGCCGAATTTTGCACCAAATTGGGATGAGCATACGCCCTTCATCGTGTTAGAGAACCATACAAAAAAATAGGGCAAAAGATTAAAGCGTACCTGCGGGGCAAAGCGAATTGATGTTGAAGAAAAATAAGGTATCTGCAAATAAACTAGCCTTAATTATAGCTGCAGTAACAACTGCGGCTATAATTGTTTTTTACGGATGCAATAACACGCCACACGTAAACACCCCGGCAGAAAACATTGCCGATGGCAAGGCGCTTAGCCTGCAATACTGCAAAAGCTGCCACCAATACCCCGATCCCTCGCTTTTGGATAAAACCACCTGGGAAAACGGCATAATGCCCCAGATGGCCCTGCGCCTTGGCATACAGCAGGAAATGGGGCAGTATTATGTAGATAGTCACTCGGCCATGAGTTTAACCGCTTGGCAAAAGCTGCGCGATTATTATAAAAGTGCAGCTCCGCAAAAGCTGGCTCTGCCCAAACCGGATACCAGTACCGATTGGGCCATCTTCGGCCTTAAACTTCCCGCCAGGGTCGACCGAAAAGGCTCGCCTGCCATGACATCTATGATTGCCTTTAACCCCAACGATGGCAAACTTTATACCGGCGACGGCAATAACCTGTTAACCTGGAACGCGGGGTTGAAAGCAACACTGCTAAAAAAGCTACCCTCGCCAATATCTGCTGCAAACTTTTTTAAGCGGGCCGATGGCAGCAATACGAGCGTTTTTACCTGCATCGGTGTGCTGCCGCCGAACGACTACCTTAAAGGCAGCCTGCAGCAGTTGACACTTGGTGAGGCAAACGCCGATACGCTGATGCTGACCGATAGCCTGCCGCGCCCAGTTTTTACCGCCAGCGGCGACTTTAACAAAGATGGCCGTACAGATTATATCGTATGCGGTTATGGCAACACTACCGGTGGCCTGTACCTGGTAAAGCAGCAAGCTGATGGTCGTTTTATAAAGAAGATAATGCGGGCCGTCCCCGGCGCTATACAGGCAGAAATTGGCGACTATAACAACGATGGCTGGCCCGATGTAATGTGCCTTTTTGCGCAGGGCGACGAGGGCGTGTGGCTGTTTACCAACGATAAGAAAGGCGGCTTTATCCAACGCAACCTATTGCGCTTCCCGCCGGTTTATGGCACCAATAGTTTCCAGCTGGCAGATATAAACGGCGACGGAAAGAAAGACATCATTTACACCTGCGGCGACAATAACGATTATAGCAGTGTACTGAAGCCCTACCACGGCGTATATGTATTTACCAACCAGGGCAATTGGGCTTTTAAGCAAACCTACTTTTACCACATCAATGGGGCATCCAAGGTTATGTCGGCAGATTTTGATGGCGACGGCGATTTGGATATGGCCGTAATCGCATTCTTTGCCGATTTTAAGGATAACCCTGCCGAAGGTTTTACCTACCTGGAACAAACATCGGCAGGCAAATTCAAGCCTCACCGCGTACCCGTAAGCAAATATGGGCGCTGGATTTCTATGGAGGTAGCCGATTTCGACGGCGACGGCGATAAGGATATCGTGCTGGGCAACTTCTCCATCTACGGCGATAAACTCATCAACCAAAAAGATTTCAAACCCAACTGGGATATGTATAATCCCATTGTAGTGCTTGTGAATAAGGGGAAGGAGTAGGGGATTGGTGATTGGGAACACCCTAACCAGCCTGTCATCCCGAACGAGCAGTGTGGGGCTAAAGGTAGGGGCGAGGAGGAAACTTATGTGGCTTGATTAGCTGGAAATTCCTGGAAAACCATAGCTGCAACTGTTCAAAAACCTGGAAAAAGCTGGACAAGATTTCGCAGCCCGCAAATCTGCATTTAGCCTAAAAATGCCATTTTGATGCAAATTTCGCCCTTTTTTAGCCTGCGATGAAAAAACCATAAAAAAGCGTGAAAAAGTCCGAAAAACACAGAAAAACACAGATTTTCAAGGGCGTTTTTTGCACGTTTGAACCGTAGCCGGGCCAATAAAACCGGGTGTGGAATTATCTGAATCCGTCACATTTTCCGACTGATTTTCCAATTTTCTATAAAACAAAAACCGGACAAACAAAACTCTTTACCAATCGCCCAAATAGTATAACCAATTGATAAATAAGTACACTCTTTTAGGCGACGCTGAGCGTAGTTTTACTTCGCTAAATATTCATGATGAAGAAACTATTTTACGTCGCCGCTTTCGGTATCCTCATAAACGCTTTGCTGCTTGCAACCGCTTTTGCCCAGCAGGTTAAACAGGTAAAGCTCACCAACTTTGACTTACAGTCCTCCTCGCTTATTAAAGAAAACGGTGCCGAATTATCGGGAACAAAATACCATTCGGGCGTGTATTGGTTCCCGGTAAAGGTACCCTCAACTGTGCTCACTGGTTTGGTTGCCAACAAAATTTATCCCGACCCATACCAGGGGCTCAACAATATGCTGATACCCGATGCATCGGACCAGTTCAACAAAGAGTACAACCTGGAGCAATACAGCCACCTGCCAAACGACCCCAACCCATGGAAAAAGCCTTACTGGTACCGCACCACCTTTAAAGTGCCTGCGGCAGATAAAGGCAAGTTTTTCCAGCTGATATTTAAAGGCATAAACTATCGTGCTGCGGTATGGTTAAACGGCAAACAAATAGCCGATTCTACCCAAATGGCCGGCATGTTTGCCGAACATAATCTGGACGTAAGCGCAGCCATAATAGCCGGTGGCGATAATGCGCTGGCTGTCAAGATATATCCGCTGGATTATCCGGGTTATCCTGCAAAAGAACAATTAAAGGCCCTCGGCCCATTCTATGAAAATGGCGGCCCTACAGGCGATATCGGCAAAAACGTTACCATGCTTTGCTCTGCAGGCTGGGATTGGATCCCCCCCGTGCGTGACCGCAATATGGGCATATGGCAACCGGTTTTCCTGCGTACCACGGGCGGCGTTACCATCGGAAGGCCCAAATTAGTTACAGACCTGCCCAAGCTGCCAGATACCAGCGTGGCTAAGCTATCCTTAAGCCTCACGCTGGCCAACCATAGCGCGGCGGCAAGTACCGGCAAGCTCACCATCAGCATAAAACCTGAGAATTTTACGGGTGCAGCTGTACAGTTTTCGCAAAGCTTCACGGTGCCGGCCAATGCAGGCAAAACGGTGTCGCTCAGTGGCGATAACATCAGCCAATTGCTCATTAAACAGCCAAAACTTTGGTGGCCAAACGGCTATGGCAGGGCCAATTTATACCGCATCCGCCTGCAATACGCCAGCGGAACGGCTATTTCTGATGATACTACCTTCGTTTTTGGCATACGCACTGTAAGCTCTAAAGCCGAAACGGTGAACGGCTTTGTGCGCCGGAAGTTTTTCGTGAACGGCGAGAATGTGCATTTGGTAGGAGGGGCCTGGGTACCCGATATGATGGTGAACCGCGACTCGGCACGGTACGATTATGAAATGCACCTGTGCCGCAACGCCAACGTAAATTTGGTGCGCATTTGGGGTGGCGGCGTTACAGAGCCCGATGCTTTCTGGAACGCAGCCGATAAATACGGGCAGATGGTATGGTCGGATTTTTGGATAACCGGCGATACCCAGGGCGAATTTAAAGGCTCGCCCGATTGGCCGCTGGAGGGTAACGTATTCATCAACAACGTGGAGAGTACCATATACCGCATACGCAACCACCCCAGCTTGCTGGTTTGGACGGGCGGCAACGAGGGCCACGCCCGCAAAGAATTGTACGATGTAATGCGCAACGATATCATTACGCTGGATGGCACGCGCCCGTTCATCCCAAGTTCATCGGGCTTTGCCAAATTACCTGAGGGTTGGAAAGGTTCCTGGCCGGATGATATGCCATCGGGCGTGTACAGCGGCGGCCCTTACGAATGGAAGGACCCTAAAGATTATTACGCGTTGGCCAACGCCGGTAAAGATTGGGTATTTAAAGATGAAACCGGCCTGCCATCGCAACCGCCATACAGCACCCTAAAGCGGATAATACCGAACCTGGTTTGGGATACCAAATTGCCCTTCCCGCTGAACGATAGCTGGGGCTACCACGATGCAGCCACGGGTGCTGGCAGGTACGATAAGTACATCAACCAAATGGTGAGCCGCTACGGCCAGCCCAAAACTATGGTGGAGTTTAGCGACAAGATGCAGTTGATGAACGATAACGGGTACCGCGGCATTTTTGAGGCCGACGGGCATAAGCTGAACGAAACCGGCGGCGTAATGCTTTGGAAGCTAAATGCAGCGCTGCCAAGCGTTATATGGCAAATTTACGATTGGTACCTGGAACCCAACGCGGGCTACTACGCTATGCAAAACGCCTGCGAGCCACTGCATATACAATATAATTACGATAATAGCAGCGTGGCTATCATCAACCGTATGCACAAGGCTACCGGCAGTTTAACCGCCACGGCCGACGTGTACGATGTGGATAGCAAGCTCATCAAATCGATAACGGTTGCCCATGTAGGCCTCGCCCAAACAGGCGTGCAGGAAGTGGTACAATTGAAAGACGTATTGGCCGGCAACAAAGGCATGAGCTTCGTGGTGCTTAACCTGAAGAATGCTGCCGGCAAAGTACTGTCGCACAATGTTTATTGGTTATCGGCTACCGACGATTTTAATGCGCTGAACACACTGAAAGCTGCAACAGTAACCGCAAAAGTTATCAAAACAGAGAAAGGCCTCAGCGAAAATAAATGGACCATGACTTTCAGCAACACATCAGATAAGATTGCCTTCTTCGTGCGCCCGCAGCTGATGAGCAATGGCGACGAAGTGATGCCTAGCTATTGGACGGGCAACTACTTTTCGCTTGCCCCGCATGAAAGTATTACCGTAACCGTAGGGGCTCCGCTGGCCAAATTAGGCGGCAAAACCCCTACAGTACTATTAGAAGGATGGAACCTGCAAAAACAGGTAATTACGTTGCCAGTTAAATAGTTATATATAGTTGGGAATTGGTGTAAGCCGGGCGACACTTGCCCGGCTTTTTTGTGCACGGTCACAATGTACGAAACTGTACGTAGTAGTGTCCGTTATCGTACACCTCAAAAATAAAAAAGGCCTTAAACACTGCAATAAGGCGGTTTTTTCTGGTGGCATTGGCTTTGACTTAAAACTGGCAGACTAATTAACTCACCCACCGTTATGATAAAAAACCTCTTTAAAACCGCATGGCGTAATGTGTACAGGCAAAAGGCCTACACGTTTATCAACATTATCGGCCTGGGCTCGGGCATTGCCGTTTGTCTGGTGATTTTCGTGCTGATACAGTTCCATACCAGTTTCGATAACTTCCACGCCAAGAAAGACCGGACATACCGCCTGCTTACGGAGTATCACCATGCAGATTCTAAAGAGATTTTTTACGGGAAAGGCGTGTCCTGGGCCATCCCGCAATTCCTGAAGCAGTATATACCCGGCGTGCAGGAAGTTGCGCCGGTATTCAACGCCCGGCAAGAGCAAATGCAAGTGTTGAATGCAGAAGGGGAGGTATTAAAGAAATTTAAAGAGACCCAGGGCGTATTCGCGACAACGCCCGCTTTTTTCCGCATTTTCGATTTCCCGATGCTGCAAGGCAGCCCCAACGTGCTGAAAGACCCCAACATTGTTTTGCTAAGCCAGGCTACTGCCGAGCGTTACTTTGGCGACTGGCACAAGGCAATCGGCCAATCCATCAAATGGAATAATCAAACAACCATGAAAGTGGCCGGCATCATCAAAAACGCCCCTGTCAATACCGATTTCGATTTGCAGATCGTAATGTCACTGGGCACCGGCTGGACAGAGCGCATGGTGAAAGAGCATGAGTGGAACGGTACCATGGGTAGTTTTGGTTGTTATGTACTGGTGCCCCCCGGTATGACCGGCGATTACCTCACCGCCCAGGCACGTGCCATGGTGAAAAAGAACCACGAGCCCGACAATAAAGATAGCGAAATAGCCCAGGCACTGAATGCTGTGCATTACGATACCAAAGCCGGCGATTTTTCAGATAAAAGCATCAGCCCGCAGATGATAACCATGCTTTGGATGATCGCATCCTTCATATTGGTAATAGCCTGCGTAAACTTCATCAACCTGGCTACTGCACAAGCGATAAATCGTGCTAAGGAAGTAGGCATCCGCAAGGTACTGGGCGGCAACAGGGGGCAGCTGCAAATACAGTTCCTGGCAGAGACTCTGGTAATCGTATTGATTTCGCTGATACTGGCTGTTATCATTAGCTTAATCGCCATTCCCATGATCGGTAAAATTATGGATCTGGCACTTTCTGCAGCTATGCTGCTACAATTTAAGGTTGCTGCATTTGTGGCCGGGTTGGTGGTAGTGGTTACTGTGGTAGCCGGGTTCTATCCTTCGATGGTGTTGTCGGGCTTTAACCCAATCAATGCATTAAAAAGCAAGCTTGCATCTAAAGTGCCTAAGGGGATTTCGCTAAGGCATGCCCTGGTGGTGTTTCAGTTTGTGATAGCGCAGGGGCTCATCATCTGCACTTTCATCATCGTAAAGCAGATGAACTATTTCACTAAGCAAAGTATGGGCTTTGCCAAAGATGCCATCGTTAACGTGCCTTTCCCGGGCGATAGCGCAGGCATTAGCAAGTTAGACTACCTGAAACAGCGTTTGGCTACCATAAAAGGAGTGGAGGCAACCAGCCTTAACTCGAGCAGGCCCGCCGATGGCGATGAAGACTGGACGAACTTTATTTTTGAAAATTCGCCTAAGCGGGTAGATTTTTATTCGATAATAAAGATGGTGGATGAGAACTACGCCCCGCTGTACAAACTTAAATTTGCTGCGGGCCATAACCTGTCCCAATCAGATACCATCCGGGAGTTTTTAGTTAATGAGGCCTTGGTTGCTAAACTTGGCATCAGCAAGCCAGAAGATGCTTTAAATAAGCAGATAGCATTTAACGACAAAGTCAAAGGCAAAATAGTAGGCGTGCTGAAGAACTACCATAACCGTTCCTTTAAAGAGGAATATGCGCCGCTGCTCATTTCTTCGAATAAAAAGCAGTTTTCGCTTGCCAGTATCCAATTGTCGGCAGCAAATTTCAAATCGGCTTTGCCCGAGGTTGGGAAAGCATGGAACGATATTTACCCTGAGTTTGTGTTTGAATATGAGTTTGTAGACGACCAGTTGGCAAGCTTTTATAAACAGGAAAACCAATTGAGCCAGATATACCAGTGCTTCGCAGTAGTTGCTATCCTGTTAAGTTGCCTGGGCTTATATGGTCTGGCCTCATTCATGGCTGTACAGCGTATCAAAGAGGTGGGTATCCGCAAGGTGCTGGGTTCCTCAGTATCGGGCATCGTTTACCTGTTCTCTAAAGAATTCGTGGTGCTTATCGTTATCGGCTTTGCCATCGCATCGCCCATAACCTGGTACCTGATGGATAAATGGCTGCAGGATTATACCTATAAGATCAGCATCAACTGGAGCATATTTGCTATGGCGGGCGGCATAGCGGTTTGCATAGCCCTGGCCACCGTGAGTTTCCAGCTGATAAAAGCTGCGTTAGTGAACCCAATTAAGAGTTTGCGTTCCGAATAGAAGGGGCGGATTTGAAATTATCTATTTGATTATAAGGAATTTATAAATTAATAGATAATTTAATAGTACTATGTATTGCATAATACCATGTAATATGTATTTTTGTCTTATATAAAAACGACAAAATATGAACAGGTATAAAAAATTGCAAGCTGTAGTGCTCGGGTTAGCATTTGTGGCCATTACAACATCGTGCAGGCAACGTAGCACCACTGTGATTTCAACAGATGATAACGGCCAAACCAAACGCATCGAATATTCGGGCCAGGTAGTTTTTAGCAAGGATAAAACCGGGATAGATTATATCTCCAATGGCGGCTATGTTAAATTCGAACTTAACGGCCGTAAGATTGAAGCCGAAAACGAAAAAGGCAAGGTAGTTTATAACTACGATGGGGGCTATAAGGCCGCAGTATTGAATGCCGATGGCAAACAGTTTTTAGCAGAAGCCGTGCAAGAAATAAGCCGCGAGCAGGAAAAGATAAGGGCAGCCGCCAAAAAGACTCAGTAGCTGACCTTTATTTATTTCGCGCTTATGCCTGTGCCTGTGGCAACAAAACTTCAAAGTTTGCACCCTGGCCCGGTTGCGAATAGATATGCATGGTGCCTTTAAGGCTATCTACCAGGTGTTTCACAAGCGCCAGGCCGAAACCATAACCCTGTTCGCCACTGGTGCCATCTGTAGAGGTAGCTTTGCCTTGCAAAATGGTATCAATAGCTTCCTGGCTGAGGCCCACGCCGGTATCGGTTACGTTTATTTGCAGCAGGTTGTGCGTTTCTTCTATCTTCAGGCTCAGGTCTACGGTTATTTTACCGCTTCTGGGCGTAAACTTCATGGCGTTGGATATCAGGTTGCCGGTTATCTGCAACAGCTTGTTTTTGCTGAAAGGTATGGTTGCCGAGTTTACCGAAGTATTGATAACGAACGCGATATTTTTGGTGAGCGCCTGCGGGGTGTACAGCTTATCCAACTTATCTTTAAATACCAGCAGGTTAAATTCGTCGGCGTTAAGGCTTTTGGATTTGGGCAAGTCGGTACCCAGTATCTCGTCGGCCAGTTCCAATAACGAACGGCCGCTGCGCTGTATCAAATTGATGAATTCCAGCACTTCGTCTATTTCGTTCTCGTGCCCTTGTTCGCTTATAACCTGGGCAAGCCCGATAATGCCGCCAAGCGGGCCACGGATATCATGCGCCACTTTCTTTTTGGTTTCGTTGGCTTCGTACAGCTTGTTTTTGAGGCCGGTAATGGTTTTATGCGCCTTTAAGCGGTTCACTATTTCGTCAGCTATTATTTTCAGCAGTTCGATTTTTTCGGGCGAGAGGGTTTTGAGGTCCCGGTCTAAAACACAAAGCGCCCCCAGGCTATGCCCTTCATCGGTTTTTAGTGGGATACCGAAGTAATACTTTAGCTTTGGCTCATCTACCACATAAAATTTATCTTTAAAACGGTCGTCGCCTGTAAGGTCTTTCACTTCAAAATGCGGTTCGGGTATCGATATCGTGTACTGGCAAACCGAATCTTCGCGGGGCATCTGATCGATCTCCAGCCCATGGTTGGTAACCGTCCATTGCGTAAAAGAATCTATCAAATTTACCAGCGAGATAGATGTGCCGGCAACTGTGGCGGCTAACCTGGCCAGGTCTTTAAACGTGTCCTGGAAACTGGTATAATCAAGGTCGTAATCTGACAGGCTAATAATTCTGCCCATCTCATTTTCAGGGATCGGAGTAGTATGCATAAGTATAGATTGGGTCTGCCACTAATTACGGATTTTTATTTTGGGCGGATGTGTGTTTAGCCATAAAATATCACAAAAACGCGCTCATTTAAGCTAAAAGTAAAAAACGCATAACCGTAAACGCAAAAAGGCGCAAAAAATGCACAAAAAAAGACGCAAAATATTGCGTCTCTACGTTGTTTCCTTTTTGTAGAGGCGCAATATTTTGCGCCTCTACTATGCATGTCTGCCGGAGTTTTATTTCTGTAGCTCGGGCATCAGCTCTGTAGTGATACCAATCCTGTTCCAACCGTTTATAGCGATAATGGCCATCAGCACCTGCGACAGGTAAACTTCGTCGAATAGCGCTGCTGCCCTGTTGTAAGTCTCGTTTGATACGTGAGTACCGGCTATCAGTGTAACTTCTTCGGTAAGTGCCAATATGGCTTGCTCCTGCTCGTCGAAGAAGTTGGTATCGCGCCAGGCGTTGAGGGCGTAAATGCGTTGCTCGGTTTCGCCGGCTTTGCGGGCATCGCGGGTGTGCATGTCTATGCAAAATGCACAGCCGTTTATTTGTGAGGCGCGGATTTTTATCAGGTCTTTATGTTTGTGGCTCAGGCCTGTGCTTTCAACATATTTTTCCAAGGCGTACATGGCGCGCCATGCTGCGGGTTCTGCGGTGTTTAATTTTAATCTGCTCATTTTCTTTTGTTTTTGTTAAGACAAAGATGGGCATTGGGAGGGCCTCGAAAAATGAACTGAGTTTAAGAAAAACGAACCTTCGCGTGGTTATTTTACCGCAAAGGCCGCTAAGCTTTGCGTCCTTGTTAGCGCAAAGAACGCAAAGCTTTGCAAAGTGGCTAATGAGCAGCTAAACATTGATATTATAAAATAAAAACAGGACAGGCTTTGTGTTTCTTTGCGACTTCTTTGTGCACTTTGCGGTTAAATAGCCACTATAAAAAATCCTGTAATGACCAACATCAAACCTTCTTCGCTCTCAACCTACTTAAAAATTGCGGCGTAAAACCCAGGTACGATGCCAGCATGTATTGAGGGATGCGTTGCACGAAGGCCGGGAAAAGTGAGGTGAAAAAACGGTAGCGTTCCTCGTCGTTTTGGTTGAAGATGTAACCTACACGCCGCTGCGCGGCAATGAAGGATTTCTGCATCATGATGCGGAAGTAGGTTTCCAGCTTGGGTATCTTTTCGAAGAGTTCGGCGCGGTCTTTCTCGTGCAGCAGCAGCACTTCGGTTTCTTCTATGGTTTGTATATAGGTGCTTGCGGGCTGGCGGTTCAGCAGGCTGTCCTGGTCGGCAATCCACCAGCTTTCCAGCGCAAACTGTATAATTTGCTCGTTCAGCTTATTGTTTACGTAATACTGCCTCAACAGGCCCTTTAGCACGAAGTAGTTGCCCGCGCAGTGGTAACCGGGCTCCAGTATCATAGCTTTTTTTTTGAACTTCTTCAGTTCCAGCCTTCTGCAGAAAAGTTCTTCTTCGGCGGGAGTTAATTGCACGTAGCGTTTGATATGGGCAAGGAGTTCGGGATACATGATATGCAAATATATCGGATTAACATCATCACAAAAACATTACACCATCGATGGCGCAACGCCAAAAGTCTTTTTGAAGCTGTACGAAAAATGCGAAAGGTTCTCGAAACCCACATCCAGGTAAACATCCGATGGCTTTCGGCCTTTTTTGCTGATGAGGTAATGGGCCTCGGCAAGGCGTTTTTGCAGCAGCCATTGCCCCGGCGAGGTATGGAAAATCTTCCCGAAATCGCGCTTGAAACTGGCCAGGCTACGGCCCGTAAGCGTGGCGAATTTTTCCGCCGGCACGTTATACATGTAGTTCCGGTTCATGAACGATTCGAGGTCTATTTTACCGGGTTCGCTAAAATCGAACAGTATCTTGCTTAAGCCTGGGTCGTGCCGCAGCAAGAGTTCCACAGCCTCCCTCGTCTTCAATTCTGCCAAAGGCGCATTTGGCTGGGCATCTTGTGCAAAATACGGCAGCAGCGAATCGAAATAACCTTTCAGGTAAGCGTCGGGCCGCAACTTGTATAGTGGCGTGCCTGTGTAAGGCTCAACCGGGCCCAGTTTGTTTTCTGCGCTGTACCGCCGCAAAAAATCCTGGCTCAAAAATATGCTTAGCGATTTAAACGCCCCGCCCGGTGGTGGTACTTTAGTGGTTTTTATCAGTTGGTTCCGCCGCACCAGCCCCATAGTGCCGGCTTCGACTATTACGAGGCCGTTAGTGGTAGCCATGTGCATTTCGCCCGAAACCACGTAGCCCAGGGCATGCTCGTAAACAAACTGCTCATTACCGCGCTGCTTTTCGGCACCGCAGGAATAGAGCAGGTTGTTGAATTGGATATGGCCTTTTTCGTCCATCATATTAGCGTTAAATATATCCAATAATTATTTTAACTGGCTCATCAATATGGCATCGAAAGTTCTGTCGGGCAGTACTTTCCGCAAGAACAATAGTACGCTGGCCAGATAACCGCCGTGGTAACGTGTTTTCGGTTTTTTGGCTTCGATTGCCTTGCGCACCAGCGCGGTGATAACGCCGGGTTCCGACTCGTTGGCTTTGGTCTTTTTACTAATTTGCCCCGAGCGTTCTACCATGGCACTGTAAGCTCCGCTGCCCGATACTTTATTCAGGCTTTCCATGGCAATGTCGCCCCATTCAGATTTTACGCCGCCGGGTTCTATCACCACAACATCTATCCCAAATTGGGCAACTTCGTTGCGCAGGCTATCGCTTAAACCTTCCAATGCAAATTTACTGGCATGGTACCAGCCGCCCAGGGGTGTGGCCAGTTTGCCGCCGATTGAGGTGATATTGATAATACGCCCAAACTTCTGCGCACGCATATGGGGGATTACCAGTTGGGCCATCCGCGCTGCGCCGAAAACGTTCACATCAATTTGCTGGCGGGCATCGCTCAGAGGTACATCTTCTATCGCGCCGTAGGAGCCGTAACCTGCGTTGTTTATCAGCACATCTACTCGTCCCTCTGCTTTAACGATTGTGTCAACAGCGTTTACCATCGAGGCGTCGTCGGTTACATCAAGCGATAAAACCTTAACGCCCAGCTGGCGGATGTCTTCCATCTTATCGGTGCGGCGGGCGGCACCATACACGATGTGCCCATCCTTCAATAATTCTTTTGCGAAATCTTTACCCATGCCGGCAGATGCGCCGGTTATTAGTATTACTTTTTGCGTGATTTTCATTTGTTTTTATTTTATAAAGCTTTTGTGCTTTGTATAAAACAAATGTCGGGGTAAATTAAGGGTGCAGTTTTGGTAGGAAGCTCAAATTACTTTGGTATAAAGCTCAGGTGACAGGCTTATAGCTGTTGGTCTCCCTGGCTAAAGGCTTGTTTTTCTGTGTAACTCAGTTCCAATGCTTCTTCAATATTATTTTTTGTGGGCCTGATGTAGATAAAGTAGCCCACCAATAACAAAGATATCACAATAAAAAAAAGCGAGCCGGTGAGAAAAAAGGCTACGATGCCAAATAAGGAGGGGCCTTCCAACAAAGCCAGCCGCACAATTAGCGCGGTTTGGTAAATTGTCAGTTTTTGTTTTAAAGTATTATCAGGCTTTACAGCGCTGCTCAATATCTTCTTGAATATAAAATTACTGAGTATAAAACACGTTATGGCAAGCGCGGGTACAGCGTATAAAAGCGGGTCGTGCGTATCGCGCACGTTGATGATAATGCGCTTGCTTAGCAAAGTAACTACGACGGCAAAAAGTATCTGCCCGGCAGCCAATGCCAGGTGGATTATGGTAAATATGCGCATGAACGCTGCCGGTGTTTGTGGTTGATTTGTATTATATGCCATGATAAGGTATGTTGAAGCCCCAATATACAACAATTCAGCAGCAGTTGTTGTAAGCAGTGCAATTAATGGGGTGACAACAAACCCTCATTATCCTTCAGGGCCACGCCCGATAACTTGCGGTTTAAGGATTCTTGTATCAGATAAAATAATTTATCAGCCGCCTGTGCAATGGGTAAACCTTCGGGCCGGATATTGGAGATGCAGTTGCGCGAGTCATCGGTAAGGCCGGGTTTGGGCATATAGGTGAGATAGGCTCCCATGCTATCAGCCGAGCTTAAACCCGGCCGTTCGCCAATCAGTATCACCGAAAGCGATGCGCCCAGTTCTGCCGCTATGCCATCGGCAATGGCTACCCGGCCCTGCTCTACCAGGCAAAGCGGGGCCAGTTTCAGCTTGGCGGCTTGTAGTTTGGGTATCAGCAGTTTTAATAGATCCAGCGCGTTTTGGTTGATGGCTGTTGCCGAGAGTCCGTCGGCCAGTATCAGTACGATGCCGTCGTTCGATATCTGGTCGGCCAGGCGGTTTACGGATAGCTCGTCAAGCAAGCGGCCAAGGTCGGGCCGTTGCAGGTATTGCTCGCGGCCGGTGGCTTGGCTATGCAGCTGCAGCACCGGCAGGTGGAATTGCTCCAACTCATCGGCCAGCGCTTCCGTATCCATTACCGAATATACCGCATCGCGTGCATGGGCATGTGCCAGCTTAAACTCCAGTGAGGGTTTGGTAGGGATGCTGCTGCCCGTGCTGCCCAACGCAATGCGTGCCTGCGTAAACTCCTTTAAAAAGCTTAAAGGTTCATCGGGGTTGGGTTTATGCTTTACTATTTTAGCCACAAGGATTGCGTTTTGTTGATGAAAGCTTCCGGCCCGCCCTTGTTGGGGTTGCCATCAGCATCGGTTATGCCCTGCCTTATCAGCCAGGCCTCAAACTCCGGCGCGGGTTTAAGGCCCAGTACTTTGCGCAGATAAAGCGCATCGTGAAAGGACGTAGACTGGTAATTCAGCATGATATCATCAGAACCGGGTATGCCCATGATAAAATTGCAGCCCGCTACGCCCAGCAGGGTAAGCAGGTTATCCATATCGTCCTGGTCGGCCTCGGCGTGGTTGGTGTAGCAAACGTCCATACCCATGGGTAGGCCAAGCAGCTTTCCGCAAAAATGGTCTTCCAAAGCTGCGCGGGTAATCTGCTTGCCATCGTACAAATACTCGGGACCGATAAAACCCACTACCGAATTTACCAACAGCGGCTTGAATTTTTTGGCGACAGCATAGGCACGCGCTTCGCAGGTTTGCTGGTCTACCCCGTAATGGGCATTGGCCGATAAGCAACTACCTTGCCCGGTCTCGAAATACATTACGTTATGGCCCACGGTACCGCGCTTGAGCGACAGGGTTGCGGCGTAGGCTTCCTCCAGCAAGTTTAAATCGATACCGAAACTGGTATTTGCCTTTTGGGTACCGGCGATGGATTGGAAGCAAAGGTCGATAGGTGCGCCTTTGTTTACCAGCTCTAAAGTGGTGGTGATGTGACTGAGCACGCAGGATTGTGTGGGGATATCGAACTGTTGCCGCAGCTGGTCTATCAGCATAACAATTTTTAGTACCGCTGCGGGGCTATCGGTAGCCGGGTTTATGCCTATGCAGGCATCGCCGCTACCGTATAGCAAGCCCTCTAAAAGGCTCGCGGCAATGCCACGCGGGTCGTCGGTAGGGTGGTTGGGTTGCAGGCGGGTGGCAAAATGGCCCTTTAACCCGATGGTGTTACGGAATTTGGTTATCACTTCGCATTTTTTTGCTACCGCGATAAGGTCCTGGTTGCGCATGATTTTTGATACGGCGGCGGCCATTTCGGGCGTGAGGGCATCTTCTACGCTTTTTAATACCGCAGTATCGGTTTCATCCAGCAACAGCCAATCGCGCAGTCCGCCTACGGTAAGGTAGCTGATAATTTTAAACGCTTCGGCATCATGGGTATTCATAATCAGCCGCGTTACCTCATCTTCTTCGTAGGGGATAACTACCTCGTTCAAAAAATCCGTAAGTAGCACATCCGACAGCGTTATCTGCGCAGCAACGCGTTCTTCGTAGCTTCCTGCGCTTAACCCGGCCAGCACATCGCCGGTACGGTGCGGCGAAGCCTTGGCCAGCAGCACCCGCAGGCTATCGAAGCTGTAAACTTTACCGAGGATGGTGTGCTGGTAGGGCATTTAGTTAAAGACTGAATTATTGAGTTAGTGAATTATTGAATGACTGAGTTTTCGAATAGATGGATGCCCACTGCAAACTGCCTACTGCAAACCGGCATTCAGCATTTCATCGTCCATAATTTTGGTTTTGTGTTTGCCCATCAGCATAAAAATTGTCAGCGCAATAGCCAGTCCCGCAAAAAACACCAGGCTTAGCTGCAGGTTGTAGTAAACGATGGCAACGAGGCAAATAACGGAAATAAGCAGGGCTATCGCCGGGAAAACCGGGTAAAATATGGCAGCAAAAGGCCGCTCCAATTTAGGTTCCTTATGGCGTATTACAAACAGGCTTATCATGCTCATCATGTACATGGTTACGGCTCCCAATACCGATAGGATGATGATTTGGTCCAGCTGTTTTTGATAGATATACAAAGCCGCAAAACTAATTATCCCGCCGGCAATAATGGCCCAATGCGGTGTTTTAAAGCGTTGGCTTACGCTGGCCAGCGGCCTTGGCAGGTAACCGCTGCGCGCCATGGCATACACCTGCCGCGACGAGGCGATGATGGTGCCGTGTATAGATGCAATAAGCCCGAACAAGCCTATGCTGGCAAAAAGCTGCGTCAGTCCGCTGCCCTTGCCCAGCACCAGGCTGATGGCTTCGGGCAAAGGGTATGCAATGCTACTTAGCTTGTGCCAGTCGGCAACGCCGCCGGTGAGTATCATTACGCCGAATGCTAAAATAACCAGCGTGCCCAAAGCATAAATGTATCCCCGGGGAATGTTCCGTTTGGGGTTATCAACCTCCTCGGCAACCATGGCCACGCCTTCTATGGCCAAATAAAACCACACGGCGAAGGGCAGGGCCGCAAAAACGCCGCTCCAACCGAAGGGCATGGCGTCGGTTAAAAAATTATCCATCTTGAAATGCGGACCAACTACGCCCATAAAGAGCAGCAGTTCTATAACGGCCAAAATGGTGATGAACACCGAAAACGTGGCTGACTCCTTTACCCCATAAATATTAAGTATGATAAAAATTGCGTTAAAAGCCATGGCAGAAGGCAGCACCCCGATGGCCGGGTGCAGAAAGTGCAGGTAGCCGCCCAGCGAAAACGCGATGGCCGGCGTGGCAATCAAAAAATCGACAAGGGTAGCGTAGCCGGCAATAAGCCCGCCAAAAGGCCCCATGGCGCGGTAAGCATAAGCGAATGCGCCGCCTGCGTGGGGTATGGAGGTAGTAAGCTCTGTATAACTAAAAATAAAGGTAACATACATTACAGTAACGATTACCGTGGCGATAAGGAAACCTACCGTGCCCGATACGTTCCACCCGAAATTCCAGCCGAAGTATTCGCCGCTGATAACCAGGCCCACCGCTATGGCCCATAAATGCAGGGGCTTTAGCACCCGCTTCAGTTGTTTCGAATCTGTGTTTTCCAAAGCCTGTAGTTAATGTGCCTTTAAGGTACAGATAAAAAACCTGAGCCGGAAATTTTGCGCCACAAACGTGCAAAACCGGCCATACTGTTATCTTAATCTAATAATAAGATAACGCTGGTTTAATATTCATGCGATTTTTTAACTTTGCAGCCCTGATTAATATTGTAATAGAATAGTGCCTAAGAATAATACCCGTACGATAAAAGAAATTTGGGTTGAAGCCCTGCAAACGCCGGAAACACGCTCCAAAATATTGCTGGCTTCTGTACTTACCATCATCATATTAGCTTCCATGCCCTTCTTTTTCGGGCAGATAGAGAAACGAAACGGCATCGTGTTGAACGATTGGGTGCTGGCGCACCTGCCCGCCTACAACGTATCCCTCCTGATTTTCGCTATCATCTGGAGCATGGGCATACTGGTAGTATCGCGCGCTTTGTACGATCCCAATATCTACATCAAATACGCCTGGACGCTGTTCTTCGTAAACCTCTCGCGCATGATCACTATCGCCGCCTTCGCGCTGGATCCGCCGCGCGGCATGGTTCACCTTATAGACCCTATCACAGGTATATTTTATGGCAATGCCGTTATCACCAAAGATCTTTTCTACAGCGGCCACACCTCTACCATGATGCTGATCTTCTTATGCGTTGATAAACGCAGCGATAAGATCGTTGCCTTTTTTGCCCTCGTGGCGGTAATCGTGCTGCTGCTGATACAGCATATCCACTACACTATCGATGTTTTAGCGGCCCCGTTTTTTGTCTACATCATCTACCGCATTACCTGCTATTTCCTCAAGCTAAGCCCTCCCGCTAAAATTACGGGCGACCAGGCTTAAAAAAGCTTGTGGTTAGTGCATAATATCTTAAATTTATAGCTCGTTATTACCATTATAAACGGCTATACTATGTTCAGGAAAATCTTCGTAATTGCTTTGGTACTGGTTACCTCATACGCGCATGCACAGCAAAAAACGCCGCGCCAGCTGTTCCCCGGTTTGTTCGAGGCCGTGCAATCGTCGGATATCTTCCCCGATAATAAAACCTTTGTAGATTGTACGCCCAGGTTCGAGCCCAGCCAGATCATGAAATCGTACAACGAGCAAAAGGGCAAAACCGGGTTCGACCTGAAGGAGTTCGTGCTATCTAACTTTACGCCGCCTGCTTCGCCTACGCATGCTTTCCAAACCAATATCGAGGATGGCATCCGCAAGCATATCGATACCCTTTGGCAGGTGCTGCAGCGCAAGCCCGATGCCGGCTCAAAGCTATCGTCATTAGCAGCCTTGCCTAACCCGTACATCGTGCCGGGTGGCCGTTTCCGCGAGATATACTATTGGGACAGCTATTTCACCATGCTGGGCCTGCAGCAGAGCCACCAGGAAAAGGTTATCGAAAACATGATCGATAACTTTGCCTACCTGATAGATACTTACGGCTTTATCCCCAACGGCAACCGCGCTTATTACCTTACCCGCTCGCAACCGCCGTTCTTCGCCATGATGGTGAACCTGCTGGCCAAAAGCGAAGGGAACGCCATTTTTACCAAATACCAGCCGCAACTCATCAAAGAATATAATTACTGGATGCTGGGCTCGGCCGGGCTGGCCAAAGGTAAAGCCTCGCACCGCGCTGTACGCATGGCCGACGGCAGCCTGCTTAACCGCTACTGGGATGAAAGCGACCAGCCGCGCGAGGAATCGTACATCAAAGATGTGGATGCCGCTAAAACCACTACGCAAGCATTGCCTGTCTTTTACCACCATATCCGCGCGGCAGCAGCTTCGGGATGGGATTTCAGCAGCCGTTGGTTTACCGATCCTGCCAAAATCGGCACTATACAAACTGCCGACCTGGTGCCTGTAGACCTTAACTGCCTCATGTATAACATGGAGTTGACCATTGCCCGCAGCTATCACGTAAAAGGGAACAAGGCGCAATACCTATTGTACGCCGCCAAAGCAATTGCCCGCAAAAAAGCCATCCTGAAATACTTTTGGGACGAAAAGAACGACTGGTTCAACGATTATAACTGGACCACCAACAAGCGCAATGCCATACCAACCCTTGCGGCAGTTTTTCCGCTGGAGTTTAAAATCGCTACCGCCCTGCAAGCCAAAAAGGTTGCCGACGGTCTAAAAGCTAACTTCCTGAAACCGGGTGGACTGGTTACCACACTCAACTTTAGCGGCCAGCAATGGGATGCGCCTAACGGCTGGGCACCATTGCAGTATATGGCTATAGACGGGCTGGAAAACTACAACCACCACGAACTGGCCAAAGACATAGCCACCCGTTGGATGAACCTCAACATCCGTGTGTTCAAACAAACCGGCAAACTGCTGGAAAAATATAACGTGGTTGATACCAGCCTAACCGCCGGTGGCGGCGAATATCCCCTGCAAGACGGCTTCGGCTGGACAAACGGGGTGTTGTTGAAATTGATGAACCGGTATAATTTTGATGAGAAGAAGGGGGAGTAAGAATTATGAGCAATACATTGCGCTTGTTGGTTATGAGTCTATTACTTAATTTTTTACAGGTAGGTACCTCTGCGGCAACTCCCAGTATGTTAAAAAGCGCTGCATTAGCAGGCGATTCTCTTACGCTTAAAGCAAAAAAGTTGAAACACCTTTATATGCTTGCGAAAAACAGCTCCGGTCAAAAGGAAATAAATGAGGAGAATTTCTTCAATGAGTTTCCCGGTACCTTTAACGAATTAAACTTGCTATACGGGTATATCGAAAATAAGCCGGCGCCATTATATGAAGAGTCTGAACTACATATTTTGGGCTTGTTCAATACGCTTACCGCCATTAATGACACGGTCTATTACAAGAAAATTATTTCGATTGCAATAGGCGGGCATTGGGACGCAGACGCTATAAACTTTTTTCAGCATGGGCTTGAGCAACGGGTAATTACCAAACCCGAGCTAACTGTTTCTATTCTTAAAAAACTACCCAATAGCCAAATCAGCAGCTTTTGGTATTTTTATTTCGATGGTCCGCATCCTCAGAAACAAATCGACCCGGCGTTGCTAAAAATAAAATTGATAGATAAAAAGGTATTCGACCTGATGATAAAAAGCCAGGCTAAGGTGTTAAGCGAGAAAGAATAGTTAGAATCAGGATGCTTTGAATAAAAATAATGGCGATGCCTTTGGCCCGGGCTTTCCGCTCATACTACACGGGCCTTAACCACAGGGCCGGTATAAGCTTCAATCCCTATCGCTGGGTTTAGTGCACGGAAAATGCTGCACGGGATTGAAATTATAATTAATTACCCAATGTCTATCGAAAGGAAAATCATTTATATCGCCATTGCCTGTGTAACAGTAATGGTGCTGTACGTGCTGCTTGATGAGTACGTAGGCTATGTGTTCTCAGGTTTGCATTCGTAACCGGAAGAACGTATTGGAAACAAGAAAGCAGTCGGGCACGGTAAAAAAATGAAGCCACACGGAGACATCTATCTCTACAAGTTGAAATAGGGGCGGGGGAGTAGCAGCCAGGGCAAGTGCAAAATTGAAGGTTTTAAACTTTGTCAACTTTTAAAAAGTTGACAAAGCTGCCCCTTTTTATTTATAAGCGGATATATGTGTTGTTTTGATGCTCAGCACAAAGGATTTGCCTACCGACATCTTTACAGCTCTGTCCTGTAAAAAGGCTTTGATGGCTTCATCGTCTTTAAGCGCCTCGTAAAGGTCGCGTGCTACTGCCGATCCGCTAACGTTGTTGGTAACCTTGCCATTCTCCATGGTTAGATTAAATGTGTACCCGGATTTGCCGCGGTCGCCCGCCGATTCGAAATCGGTTATGTTTAATTTAAAACTTTGCTCTTCGGTAAGGCTTCGTTTTAAATGCAAGCGGATAACGGGGATATACCTTTTCCAGGTAGTTAAATATTTTCTTTCTTCCATGCGTGAACAACAAAGGTATGATAATAGATTGGTGTGGCGGGAATTAGTTTCAATTCGCAGTTTTCGGTGGGCGGTTAGCAGTTTTCAGTTGGTACGTTAAGCGATTTTATATTTCGACTGTGCCCACTGCAAACGGCCCTCTGCAAACTGCTAAAGGGCAATACTTTTAATGCGCTGTTGCTTGATATGCTTAAAAAGATGACGTTGGTTTAGCCAACACTTTAAACCTTGTACGCCGTTTGTTCCACATTATTATTTTGCGCAATGTGTAAGTTTTTTAAAAAGCGAACAACTAACAGTTTAAAAAGCTTATATGAAAACTTTGGTATTCCTAACGATTGTACTAATAACCGCCACATCCTGCGGACCGGATTCATCTCCTGAGAAACGGCTGAATATAAAAAACCAAGAACTTGAACAGAAAGTTGCAGCAATAATTAAACAGCAACAAATATTGAGGGATAGTATCTCAATGTTGAATAAAGAACTCGGCAAAATCAAACATTAAAAGCATCGCAATGAAATTTAATTTCATAAAAAAGGTACTATCATTCATTATAGCGGCTTTTTTTACCACCGGCGCACTGGCACAACAAGAAACACCACAGGCGAGGGCTGTTACCAAATTGTTTACGGAATACTTTAACGCCGGAAATTATAACCTGATATGCGATTTGTTCAGCGAAAAAGCAAAGCTTAAATTCCCGCCCGAGCGGACAACTGCTTTCCTTGAACAGCTGAAAAGCACGTACGGAAATATAAAAAACACCACATTTATTTCGGTAAAAAATACATTCACAACCTTTCGTGTCGACCTTGATAAGGGGCAGGTAATAATAGGGATAGCCGTTGACAGTCTCCAAAAAATCAATGGATTGTTTGCCAGGCCTTACCAGGCTATTGATCCGCTAAAAGTTAAACGTAATACCACTAAATTAAAGCTTCCCTTTATTGGTGAATGGACGGTGTTTTGGGGTGGAGATACCAAAGCGCTTAATCAGCATAATGGTATCAAATTTCAACAGTATGCGTTTGATATCGTTATTAATGGTTTAAACGGCCGTTCTTACAAAACCGACGGGCGATCAAACGCAGACTATTACGCATTCGGCGAAAAGATATTAGCCCCGGCGGATGGAACTGTTGTACTGGCGGTGGATGGTGTTGCAGACAACGTACCCGGGCAGGTAAACACATGGTATGTACCGGGGAATTCGGTCATTTTAAAGTCGGCGAATAATGAGTACTTTTTTTTTGCTCATCTAAAGCAAAATACCGTCAATGTAAAAGAGGGTGACGTGATAAAGCAAGGACAATTGCTTGGCCGATGTGGCAATTCGGGTAATTCATCTGAACCGCATTTGCATTTCCATATCCAGGATGCACTCAGTTTCGATAACGCGACCGGAATAAAATGTTACTTTAACAATATCTATGTAAATAGACAGGTATGGGATGATTACTCGCCTATAAAAGGAGAAAAAATAAAGAACATCGAAGATTGATAATGAGTGAAAAGGAATTTCTGAGCGTGATAAAGGCTAACCAGGGTATCATCCATAAGATATGCAGGCTTTACCGTGATAGCCCGGAGGATCGCGAAGATCTTTTCCAGGAAGTGATCTTCCAGCTTTGGCGGTCATACCCGTCGTTCAGTGGCATCTCAAAAGTTTCAACGTGGCTTTATCGAATTGCGCTGAATACCGCTATGGCATCGTTCAGAAAAAATAAACCAAATGTTACATTGGCCGAGTACCTGCCGGATGTACAATTTGAAGCTATAAATAATGAAGCCAGCGAAAAACAGGAAAAATTACTGGCTGGCATAAAACAATTAAACGAAGCCGACCGGGCGCTGATCGCCTTGTATCTTGATGAATTAAGTTATCAGGAAATAGCAGGAATACTGGGCATCAGCGAAAGCAACGTTGGGGTAAAACTTACGAGGATTAAAATTAGGTTGCGAAAAATAATGATCTAAACCATGCAAATTGAAGAATTAAAAAAGGAGTGGAAAAGCATCAAAACACCAGAAATTGACATTGACCGCCTTAGAGATATGACTGTAGCGAAAAGCCATCCGGTACTTAGTGGCCTCCGGAAGCAATTCACAATAGAATTGATTGGCTGGTCGGTTTTTCTTGTTGTTTGCTTTACCGGCTTAGATGCGGATAAAAAACCAATCCTTGCAAACGCGGCGATAATCATATCCGTAACGCTGCCTATGATTTTGAATGTTTATGGCTATCAATTATCAAAGGAACTTGTAGAAGGCCCGGACATATGTTCATCGCTACGAAACCGCATAAATTCCCTAAGGCGTTTTGCTGTGGTGAGTGTAATACTAAGGATAATGCTGATCGCCGGACTTGGTTACTTCTTTCTATCTTCCATCAAAATCGATCAGCGCAAACTTATGTTGGCTGGTGCCGGGGGCGTAGTTTTTATATTTCAACTTTACTTACTTGCGCGCGTTTGGGCCAAAAGAATAGGTAAGTTACGAGATACGCTTAGCTTATTAGAATAGCGTAGCTAAGCCGCTCTGGCCCAAACATTAAGTTAGCTTGTTTCACCCCGCAAAGCCGCGAAGGCCGCAACTGAAATCTTAGATCCTTTGCGTCTTCGCGGCTTTGCCTGATATAAACTTTATGGCTCCTCTTTAACTTAACAGCATTGGAGAGCACCCATGCGGATGTGCTTTGGTGCATGGATATTTAGGGCATGCCAATAACCTCATCAGCGAGTTGGAAATAGACCAGAATTGATAATGGAGGATAAAACGCTAAAAAGACCGATTAGAAAAACGCGGTATAAATGAAAGAAGTTTCGCAGATGTGCGGGACTTTCTTTATTAAGGCGTTTGAAATATTAAACCAAATTAATTCTTTCTGCAGATAACTGAATAGCATCAATTATCTGCTCTGCCCATTTCTCAGCCAATAACTGCAGGTCTTCGCTTGACCATGATTCGTGGTAAAGACGTTGATCCCATATGGCTTGCCGACTTGGTCCGATAAGATATTTAAATTTTTCCAGAAAGAATTTTAAATCAAGTTGTGCGTTAAAGGCGTTCACGCCGCCTCTTTTAAATCCGCTCAAAAATATATTTAATCCGAATTCATGAATGTCATTTCCAGTTAAAAGGTCTGCCTCGAGATCTGCTGATCCAAGGTACGACGACCCGCTATTTATCGAATACGAAAGGGTTGATTCGTTAAACATTTCACAAACAGGTTTTAAAATTGAATCCAATTGTTGCTTTAATGGAATAAGTATTTCATTAAACATGGTTTTCGTCCGTTCGACACTGAGCGTTTCCTTGACCTCCGGCTGCCCGAGCTTTGTAATGAGGTTGTTTAATTTTGATAATTTCTCATCGATTGGTTTTTTTGGTATTTCTAATTCTTTTTCCAACTCTGTTTCCAGCTCTTCGATGCTTGGAAGTTCAGATTTAAGATCTGTGGGAATCGCATTGGTTAATTGATACTCTGCAATGCCGATAGGTTTATTAATATCTCTTAATGCGTATTCGGCTGTAACTTTATTTTTATCCTTGCATAAAATTATTCCAATGGTTGGCCCGTCATCTGCCATTCTGTATTCATCGTCAAAAGCAGAAAGGTAAAAACTCATTTTTCCCGAGTATTCCGGTTTGAATTCGCCAATCTTTAATTCTATGATAACATGAGAATGCAATATAGTATGATAGAACAACAAGTCGAGGAAATACTCTTTGCCCCCTTTCTCAAGGCGGAATTGTTTACCCATGAAAGCAAAGCCTTTGCCCAGTTCCAACAAAAATTTATAGATGTGGTTGACGAGAGCATCTTCAAGTTCACGTTCGTTTGCCTCTTCTGATAACTGGAGAAAATCAAACTTGTAAGGGTCCTTAAAGAGTTCGCGGGCCAAATCGCTATTGGATAGAGGTAATGTACGATTGAAATTATGAAGGAGTATTCCCTGCCTTAAATGCAATCCGGAATTTAATTGATTTATCATCACATCCCTGCTCCATCCGTTTTCGATCGTTTTCCTAATGTAGAAATCCCGTATTTGCGGATCTTTTACCTTGTCTAAAAGTGAAATATGATGATACCAAGTAATTTGTGCAAGTGGCGCTTGCATTATTGGATTTTTATTTTCAGATGTGTTGCCATCAATATCTTGTGCAAGCCCGCCTTGCACAAATGAAGGATAAGCAGCGGCGAACGCCCGCATATATTTTAAATTTCGTTCGGAAATACCTTTCATGTCCGGGAAAGCATCTTTAAGATCAGCCGCTATACGAGAAATTACTTTGGCACCCCAACCCTCGGTGTTTTGTTGGTTTAGTATGGAATTGCCTATCCACCAATAAAGTTCAAGCATTTGTGCGTTGGCAGACAAAACGGCTTTAATTCTTGCCTTTTGTATTTGCGATTTGATACGCCCTAAAAACTCCTGATAGTTTGAAAATGAATCCATTTATCAAAACTAAAATAATTATGAATAAGATTGCCGCGAAAAAGAGCATAGCCATAGAGAATTCCAGTTGGTAACCGGCTAAATCAGAAGTTATACAAAAAAGCCTCAAATCTTTCGACTTGAGGCTTTCTTTCTAGATGTTGAACACTCAGGATTACTGTTTCTTAATTTCCACGCGGCGGTTCAATACACGGCCGGCTTCGGTGCTGTTATCGGCAATAGGTTTGCTTTCGCCCCAGCCTTTTACGGTGAGGTTATCGCCATTGATACCGCTGTTGGTCAGGTAAAGTTTTACTGCGGTAGCGCGCTCTTTAGAAAGCTCCAGGTTATGTGCATCCGTGCCTTCGGCAGATGCGTTGCCATTCAGTACGAATTTAACCGAGGGGTCTTTTTTCATCTCTGCCACGGCTTTATCCAAAATAGGGTAAGCATCGGTACGTAATATACCCGAGTTGAATTCAAACTGTATGTTGCTGAAATTATAATCGGGTGGGGCAGGGGCCGGTGCAGGCGGCTCAACCGGTGTGGTTTTCGGCGCTTCTACAACAGGTGCGGGCGCTGGTGCCGGCGCAGGCGCTACGGGCGCTGCTACTACTGCCTTTTTTGCTTTACAAGCCGGAAAAAGGACAAACCCGCCTAAAATAGCGGCTACGAATAGGGACGATCTTAATAGTTTCATAATGAATAAGGATTTCCGTAAAAATATAAAACGTTAGCACAGATTGCATATTGTAATTTAAATTTCGTTGAAGATGAACCTTCATTTTTACAATAACCCGCGTAACCTTGCATAGGAGAAGCAAAAACCGTACCTTTGCGGCATTATTGGGAAAATAGCGCCGGTTTTTATCTGCCTCATTATCAATAAAAAAATAAAAACAAAGGCGCAGGCATGAAAAAGATAGTTGATTACAGGAAGTTATTGGGTGTTAACGAAGCTGCAGAACTGCAGGAACTGAAAACAGTTTACCGCAGCATGATGAAAACCTGGCACCCCGATAAATTTCAGCATAGTGCAGAGGAAAAGGAAGCTGCCGAAGAAAAAAGCAAGACTATTATAGAAGCTTACCACTTTTTGGTGAGCATTGCGCCCGAAACCCGCAACCAAACTATTGCCGACTACACCCTAACCACCACTTCTTCGAACATAGCCGACTATGAGTACAAATCGCAGGTACTTAAAGTGAGCTTTTTAGATGGTAGCGAGTACGAGTACTTTGATGTACCGCGTGCGATTTACGTAAAGCTTGTGAATGCCGATTCGCCAGGCCGTTTTGCCCGCAGGCATATCTTCAATAACTATGTTTACCGCAGCGTAAGCAGGCTGGTGGCCAGCGCCTAATCAACCGCCACGTTGTTTAGGATTTGATTTGTGTTATTTAAAAGCTAAATTTAACACAACAATCAGCCTAAACAATGTTATGATATTCCTTGCAAAAAACTTTTCTTACAAATCGGCCGTTGTTGGTTGCATTATGGGCTTATCCATAGGTTTGGGTATGCTCAACTTCAACATAGCATTAAATTTAGGGTTGATTTTAGCGGTGGCTTTCGGATTCAAAAAAAATCCAACCAATGTACCGGTGCATCAAAAAATGCCCAATAATCTATAATAAGGCTCTAATTATTGGTAACTCTTAAATGATTGGCAATCTGCTGCTGTTCTGCCTTAGATAACTTATCGCCTTCGTATTCCCATCCATCGCTACCGGCCAGGTTTATCTCGCCCAGGTAATCCTTCAGGTTGATATTATCCAACCCCGGGATGTTATCGCCAATTTCGCCGGGGATACTGAGGTGGTTAAAAATGCTGTCGTCTTTTTTGTTGCCGCGATAGATGGCATAAACTACGGTTTCGCTTCTGTTGAGCAGGGCGGCGTTCATCAATTCAAAATAAACTTCCAGTGCCCTGCCATTATCGGCCTTTACAGTTAACGAAGGTACGTGCAGGTAGTTGATAGATGCGTTGTCCATAGTGTTTAAGTTTTATTAATATAGCTACAAAGCTAAGCTGTAAATGTTTCTGCGGATGTTAAAAACAGGTGTCATATAAAACAAAATGCCCCGCTAAGCTAAGCGAGGCATTTCTAGTGCTTCCGATGAGATTCGAACTCATATCGACGGCTTCGGAGACCATAATTCTATCCATTGAACTACGGAAACAATCTTGGCGCAAATATAGGATAATTATGCAAGCGGATTTATCTGAACTCGAATTTTATGGAATTAACGAATTGGCAGAATGTACTGGCATGTATCAAGAAATTCTGTTAATTCTTAAAATTCGTTCAATTCGAGTTCAGACAGCTTACCCGTTCCCAACCCTTTCTATTTCATCGCCGGCACTACCGCCGCTGCGCTTTACAGTTTTGTATTGCTTGCCAAAACGATAGGTAAACGATATGCTGTAAACCCGGCTGTCTCTCCGCAATAAAAAATATTCCGTTGCACTGGGGAAGGTGGTAAAGCCTTCCATGGCATTGGTGTAGAATACATCGCGTGCACTCACTTTTATGGTGCCCTTTTTGCCCAATACCGGGCGCGATAAACCTACCGACATTTGCCCGGTTGGATATAGCAGCTCCGCCACATCGTTACGGGCGCGGGTGGTATAAAAGCCCGATAGCTCGGCCGTGTACTTTTTGCCAATGCTGAACTGGTTACTGGCGTTCAGGTTCAACTGGTCTATCTGCGTAGTATAGGTGTTGCCGTTGAAGCCTTTTAGCTGCTTATGGTTGTATTGTGCCTGTGCGGTTATTTGCCACCAGCTTGCCGGGGTGGTGGTTAAGGTTAGCGATGCGCCCAGGTTGTGCGTGCTGCCTACATTACCCTGGGTGTACAGCAAAATGGCATCGTTGCTTGGGTCGGCAACGAATATTTGAGAGAAATAATTTTTTATACGGTTGTACGATACTGCCGTGCGCAGCAGGTTTTTATACTGATGGCTCAGCTCAAAGTTCCAGCTGAACTGCGGCAGCAGGTAGGGGTCGCCGGTAATGTAGGTGTATTTGTTTACGATAAGGTAAAACGGGTTCAGGTTTTGAAAGGCCGGCCTGTCTATACGACGACTGGCGGTCAGCGTGAAAGTGTTGGCGCTATCAGCCTCCATACTTAGATAGCCGCTCGGGAAAAACTGCCCGTACGAGCGCGAGAACGACGAATCCTTCTGCATAGCATTGCCCAACTGGCTGGCATCATAGCCCGTATGCTCGTAACGCAGGCCAAATTGCCCGCTCACCTTGCCCAGCTTAGTATCGTACGAAGTATAGAGGGCGTTTATCCTCTCCTTATAAATAAAGTGGTTGTTTTTTACGTTGTCATCCATCCAGTTGCCGCCAATTAGGTTCTGGTAATCGGCCAGATTATCGGTATTGCTAAACGATGCCTTGCCGCCAAATGCAAGCACATCGGTTTTGTTCACCTTGATGGTATAATCGGCCTTTGCGGATCCTATGCTAATGGTGGTGGGGATGTTTCCGCGCGATACTTCCAGGTAACCATTTGTACCGCTTAGCTCGTTTTGGAAGTTTTGGTTCGCTTTAATACTGTAATGCAGGTAGTCGGCATCCACGGCGAGATCCTGGTTGACGGTCACCTTGTGCCGCAGGTTAAGGTTGATGGCACCGTTGCGGAAACGGTTGTCGCTGGTGTTGGTGGTGTATATGGATGAATCTACTACGCCCTGCGGATTTTGCCAGTCGGCGGTGGCGCGATTGCTGTTATGACGATTAACAGCGGTACCTGTAAGCACGATCCCGATGGTGGTTTTATCACTCAGGTAATAATCCAGCCCTGTTTTTACGGTGTTGTTGAAGGCTCTGCCCGGCGAATACGAAAACTGATCGAGCAGGGCGGTAAGCTGGTTATTGCTGTCATAGTATTTACGCAGGGCATATATACTGAAAAAGTTAGTGTTATAGTTTGCGCTGTAATTAAGGAAGGTGTTGAACTTGCCCACCCGGTAATTGAGCGTAAGGCTGTTGTTGCTTTTGGAGTAAACCCCTTGGGCGAAAGAACCGGTTACAGAGCCATTAAAACCCTTAACTGTACTCTTTTTGGTTTTGATGTTGATGATGCCCGCATTGCCGCTGGCATCGAATTTTGCGGTGGGGTTGGCTATCAGTTCTATTTGCGATACCTGGGTGGCGCTCATGCTGCCCAACAGGTTGGCCAGTTCGGTGCCCGATAGGTAGGTGAGCTTATCATCTATCATTACGGTTACGCCGGGCTTGCCGTTGAGGGCGATGCCACCGTTCCTATCCACCGTAACGCCGGGCGAACGTTCCAAAACCTCCAGCACTGTAGAACCTGTATTGGTAACGGATGCATTTACATCCAGCACCACTTTGCCTTGTTTGTATTGTACAGGCAGCGTTTTGGCAGTAATGCTTACTTCGTTAAGCCCGGTGCTGGCCGGCTGCAGGGTAACAGAATCTTTATTGATATTGCCGGGGATATGATACGCCCGCGTAGTAAGCGGCGCATAGCCGGTATAGGTAACCACAAAAGTATAATCGCCGGTTTTGATATTGCTGAAGCTGGCAAGGCCCTGCAAATTGGTGAGCGTGGTTTGCAGTACGGTATTGCCTTGCTGTAGTTTTACGGTAGCAGCCTCGGCGGGTTGCGCTTTTTCTACAGAAACGATGAGCGAAAAACGATGCGCGTTGTTGGGTTGGCTGTGGGCATATATGCAAAAAAGGCATAGCAAGGCCATGCAGATAGTCGTTCGTAAATAATTCATCGATCAGTATTTTTTGTAAGACTCCTGCACTACATAAATAGTTACAAGCTGACTTAGCAATATTTAAAACGTACGGGTACTATTGGTAACGAAATCGATAAGGCAGATAATCCATACTATTAAGTTAAGGAAATGCTGTAAAGTTTATTTCACGCAAAGGCGCAAAGGCGCGAAGATTTTTAAGCTTTTAACTTTGCGGTCTTGGCGGCTTTGCGTGCAATCAGTTCGCTTTGTATTCAAAAGGCCATCCTACCAAATCTTTATCCTTTCATTTGGAGCCTTGTAATTTTTATCGCCCGGCTGTACGTTAAAAGCCCCATAGAAAGGGTCGAAATTCATCAAAGGACCATTTACACGCCACATGGCAGGCGAATGCGGATTGGTATTTACATACGTACGCAGGAACGCATCCCGTGTTTTCACGCGCCATATCCGGGCAATCGACAAGAAGAAGCGCTGATCGGGCGTAAAGCCATCAATTTTAACATTGCCTTTTCCTTGTTCCGTCATCTTAAAGGCATCGTAAGCTATAGCAATACCACCGTTATCGGCGGTGTTTTCGCCCAGGGTGAGGGCACCTTTTACATGAACGGTATCCAGCACGGTGAATGAACTGTATAAATTTGCTACCTGGCTTGTTTTCGCTTTGAATTTTTCATAATCCTCTTTGGTCCACCAGTTTTTTACGTTACCATCCTTATCAAATTGTGCGCCCTGGTCATCGAAGGCGTGTGTCATCTCGTGGCCAATTACCATCCCTATACCGCCATAGTTAATGGCATCATCTGCCGAAAAATCAAAATAGGGGAACTGCAGGATACCTGCGGGGAACACGATTTCGTTAAAAGATGGATTATAGTAAGCGGTAACGGTAGATGGGGTTGTGCCCCACTCCGTTTTATCAACGGGCTTGTTCAGTTTTGCCAATTGAACCTGGTAATCATTTTGGTTGAGTGACAGCACGTTTTCAAAATAACGGTTGCGGCTGATACGCACCCTGTCGTAATTACGCCATTTATCGGGGTAGCCAATTTTTTTGGTGATGGCGTATAGTTTTTCTTTTGCTTTTTGTTTGGTGCTATCGCTCATCCAATCCAGATGATTGATCCTGTTTTCGAAGGATTTTTGCAGGTTATTCACCAGCACCAGCACACGTTTTTTTGCATCCTCATTAAAATACCTTTTTACGTAAAGTTGCCCCAACGCCTGACCCAAATAGTTATCTACGTCGTCGGTAATAACCTGCCTGCGCGATTTTTGCTTGTTCTGCCCCGATAATACTTTACGGAACTCAAACGAGGCATCTACGAATGGTTTGCTCAGCGTGCCGGCGTAGTTGATAAGCGTATTGGCTTTTAAGTAGGTTTTCCAATCGTTTATAGGAACAGATTTCAATAGTGCATTCAACTTATCGTAATAAGCCGGTTGGGCCATATCGATAGTATCGGTTTTGGCGCCTAAATTGGCAAGCAACACCGCCCAGCTTATATTAGCTTGCGTTTTGCCGAGGGATTTGATAGCCACTTTATGGTAATTGGCTTTGATATCCCTCAACTCGACATTTGTTTTATGCGATGCCGCAATTTGTTTTTCGATGCCGTAACAAACAGCAGCATTCTTTGTGGCGCTAGCAGCGCTGCTACCGGTTAATTGAAACAAGGTGCTGATATACTTTTTATAAGCTTGCTGCGTGCGCAGGGTAGAAGAGTCTGTTTTAAAATAATAACCCTTTTCAGGCAGGCCCGTGCCACTTTGGTACGCATGGGCTATATTGATGCCGCTGTTTTTATTATCTGGCGAGATACCGAAACCGATGATGGAGGAATTGCCCGTTTTTTGTTCATCTGCAACGAATTTCATTAGCGATCCTACATTAGTTATAGCATTGATACGTGCCAATAGGGGCTTAACCGGCTGGTACCCGCGTTTGTTGATGGTTAGGGTATCCATTCCCGACGCATAAAAATCGCCAACCTTTTGGTCGATGCTTCCCATGGCATTCTTCGTTTTCGAAACGCTATCCAGGATATTTTGCAGCAATTGCTTTTGCGGTATGTTGAGGAAAGAGTAGGAACCCACGCCGGCCTGGTCGTCCGCAATCTTTGCGGTATCGTACCAGCGACCGTTCACGAAACGGAAGAAATTGTCGCCGGGCTTTATGGTGGAGTCTATTCCGGCTACATCGACAAAACTTCTCTTAGGGCCATCCAGGAATGTCCAGGCGCTCAGGATACATAAGGCCAAACATGAGTAAAGTACTTTCTTCATAACAAGCTTTTTGTTTAAAGGTAATATTTTTTAGATGCTTTTACCATTAGGCAAGGTTGGAAATTCCTGGAAACCTACAGCTAAAATCCGCGCAAAAGTTAGAAAAAGCTGGAAATTTTTCTCAGCCCTGAAAATATGCTGTTTTACCCAAAAACCGCTATTCCATGCGAATTTCGCCCTTTTTAACCTTGCGAAGAAAAAGCCACAAAAACACCCAAAAATGTCCGAAAAACACAGAAAAACGCGGATTTTTCTCGGCTATTTTAGCAAATTTATGCCGATTAACGAAGCAAAAATCAGGCATGCACGTCCTCTCCATCCGGCATCATTTCCCGGTATTTTTTCCGGATTTCTATAAAATAAAACCTGGAAAAAATACGGTCGAAAAATCCTGGTTCAGGGGGGCTACACGTTAAACCTAAAGTGCATGATGTCGCCATCCTGTACAATATAGGTTTTGCCTTCTATGCCCATTTTACCGGCTTCTTTGATAGCCGCTTCCGAGCCGTTATGTTTTACGAAATCATCGTATTTAATAACCTCCGCGCGGATAAAGCCCTTCTCGAAATCGGTGTGGATAACACCCGCTGCTTGTGGCGCGGTAAAGCCCTGGGTGATGGTCCAGGCGCGTACTTCCTGCACACCGGCGGTGAAGTAAGTTGCGAGGTTAAGCAGGCGGTAAGCCGCCTTTATCAGCTGGGTTACGCCCGATTCGGTTAAACCAAGATCGCCCAAAAACATCTGGCGGTCCTCGTAAGAATCCATTTCGGCTATTTCCGCTTCTATTTGTGCCGAGATGATCAGTACTTCGGCGTTCTCTGCTTTTGCAACCGCTTTTACGCGCTCTACATAAGCATTGCCGTTCACAACCGATGCTTCATCTACATTACAAACGTACATTACCGGTTTAGCGGTAAGCAACCATATATCGGCGATATATTCCTGATCTTCTTCGGCAACAGGGGCGGTACGTGCGCTTTTACCTTCCAGCAGGTGGTTGCGGTAAATGGTCAGCACATCATAAGCTTTCTTAGCTTCTTTGTCGCCACCGGTTTTGGCCATCTTTTCTATTTTCGATATCTTCTTTTCTATCGAATCCAAATCCTTCAGCTGAAGCTCGGTATCAATAATCTCCTTATCGCGGATAGGGTCTACCGAGCCATCAACGTGTATCACATTATCGTTATCAAAGCAACGTAAAACGTGTATTATAGCATTGGTGGCACGTATGTTGGCCAAAAACTGGTTACCCAAACCTTCGCCTTTGCTGGCGCCTTTCACCAGGCCGGCAATATCCACTATTTCGATAACGTTTGGCACGATGCTCTTGGGTTTCACTATCTCGGTAAGCTTGGTCAAGCGCTCATCCGGAACGGTAATTACGCCCACATTAGGCTCGATAGTACAGAACGGAAAGTTAGCCGCCTGTGCCTTTGCATTTGATAAACAGTTAAAAAGCGTTGATTTTCCCACATTCGGCAAACCCACTATACCACATTGTAAACCCATATTTTATTTTTTAGAATCAAGAAGCGAGAATCAGGATGCAAGACAAAAATCTTGATTCTTGTCTCTTGTTTCCTGACTCTTTTAAAGGCGCAAAGATAACAGAAAAAAAGGCTTGGAATTTGAAAAAATAAACGACTTTTGCCAGCATAACAGCAGGGCATAAACAACGTTAAAAAGATGTAAACAAGAGGGTTTGTGATATGGAAGAAATGGTTGAACAGGTAGAACTATTACTGGGGCAGGAGGACGTTGCACAACTGCAGGATTATTTGAACAACCTGAATATATCTGATGTTGAGGAACTTATAGGCGAACTTCCCGAGCATGGCCCTAAAATAATCGCTACTTTGTCGCTCAACCGGGCGGTAAACGTATTCCGAATACTCGATTTCCCCACCCAGGAACGCATCATCAAGAAACTTACCGGGCAAAAGGTTGGGGAAATTATCAACGAACTGCCGCCCGATGACCGTACCGCTTTTTTTGCCGAATTGCATGGCGATGCCGTAAAGAACCTCATCCTGCACCTTAGCCCTGCCGACCGCAAAGAGGCCCTTTCGCTTTTAGGTTACGAGGAAGAAAGCGTTGGCCGTTTGATGACACCCGATTACGTGGCCGTAAAAAAAACCTGGGACGTAACGCGTGTACTATCGCACATACGCCGCTACGGTAAAAACTCCGAAACCATCGACGTTATTTATGTGATTGATGAGAACGGCGTGCTGCTGGATGATATCCGGATCCGCGAGATATTGTTGGTGAAACCCGAAACTAAGGTGAGCGACCTTATGGACGGCCGCCTGATAGCCCTCAGCGCCAACGACCCGCAGGAAGAAGCCATCAACGTTTTCAGGATGAACAACCGCACTGCCTTACCGGTAATTGATGCAGAAGGCATATTGCTGGGTATAGTTACGGTAGACGATATCCTGTGGATAGCCAACGAAGAATACACCGAAGACATACAAAAGATAGGTGGTACGGAAGCTTTAGACGAGCCTTATTTGGATATCAACATCTTTCGATTGGTAAAAAAACGTGTGGGCTGGCTGATTGTTTTGTTTATTGGCGAGATGTTTACGGCAACCGCAATGGGTTTTTTTGAAGATTTAATTAAGCGCGTAACAGTATTGGCATTATTTATGCCCTTGATTATATCAAGCGGAGGGAATAGCGGTTCACAGGCCTCGACACTAATTATTCAGGCCATGGCATTAGGTGAGGTGACGGTAGCTGAATGGTGGCGGGTGATGCGTCGGGAGATATTATCCGGGTTGATGCTGGGGATTACTCTTGGAATTGTTGGTTTTTTAAGAATTTATACCTGGACATTTTTTACCGATATATACGGCGAGCACTGGATATTAGTGGGACTGACCGTCGGGTTTGCATTGGTAGGAGTAGTGTTATGGGGGTCGTTAGCTGGTTCCATGTTGCCATTGCTCTTAAAGAAATTAGGCGCCGATCCGGCGAGCTCTTCGGCGCCATTCGTAGCTACGCTGGTTGATGTTACCGGCCTCATTATCTACTTTACGGTAGCGGTGCTTTTCATGAAAGGCGTTTTATTATAAATTGTTGTTGTTGTTTGAGTAGTTTTTTATATTTTTAAAAGAAATACTTAAACCCAAACAATGGAATTACCTGTACCACCTCAAGAAACATTTCCGCCGGCCGATCAGCCGCAAATCGTACTGACAGACGAAGCAAGATATTACCTGCAAAAAGCCGGGCAATGGGCCTATTTTTTAGGTATCATGGGCTTTATTGGCACAGGACTAATTTTCATAGGAGCCTTGTTTGCAGGCACTATGTTTACGACCATGGCGCGGGTAAATCCTTTAATAGAAGGGATAGCCGCCGGCTTGGGTACTTTGATGACCGTTATTTATTTACTGTTGGCAGTGTTCAGCTTCTTTTTTGCCTTATATCTTTACCAGTTTGGCGATAAGATAAAAAGTGCGGTAGCCTATAACAACACTGCCGAGGCGACTGTGGCCTTCAGCAAATTAAAATCCTTCTTTAAAATGTGGGGCATTACCACGATTGTTTACCTCTCGTTTGTGGCATTGGCATTCGTAGGTATGATAGTAGCCGGCATAGGCGCAGCGTCTATGATGAGCCACTAACCAAACTGCAATTATCCATAAACAAAAATACCCTGCCTTTCGGCGGGGTATTTTTGCTTGTAATATTCAGGTTTAAATTAGGGCCTGCTTAATAAGAGAAATCTTCGTCAGCTTTGGCAACTTCATGCCCCTCGCTGAATTCGTAACGTTTCTCTACCACATCCTGGTGGTCTTTTATGTAATCTACCGTTTCTTTTAATCCTTCGGCAAATTTTTCGAAATCTTCCTTGTATAAAAATATCTTGTGCTTTATAAAAACTCCGTCTTCCAAACGTTTCTTGCTCTCAGTAATCGTAACATAGTAATCGTTGGACCGGGTTGCTTTTACATCAAAAAAATAAGTCCTTTTCCCGGCTCTCACCTTTTTGGAGTACACTTCCTCACGTTCTCTGTTGTCAAAATCTCCCATAAATCGTTATCGTAATAGTTTTGGTTGGGATAAATATAACTAATTTTTTAAACCACAACTATTAATTGTAACAATATTGAATATTTATTAAAACTAAAGCACAATAAAATTGTATGGTACGGCGTTTGCTAAACTTTTTCTTCTTCCTCCAGCAATTGCTTTTCGTAAAGCTCGAAGTAGGCGGTTTTAAGCTTCATCAGTTGGTTGTGGGTTCCCTGCTCAATAATTTGGCCGTTATCAATCACCAATATTTTATCGGCGTTTTTAATGGTAGATATACGGTGCGATATAATCACGCTGGTTTTGCCCTGCATAATGCGGCCCAGGTTGCTCAGTATCTCTTCCTCTGTGCGGGTATCCACTGCCGAAAGGCAATCGTCGAATATCAATACCTGCGGCTGCTTTACGATGGCGCGGGCTATACTTACGCGTTGTTTTTGCCCTCCGCTCAGCGTAACGCCACGCTCGCCAATCAACGTTTCGAAGCCTTTATCCAGCTCCATAATGTTGTTGTATACGGCAGCGTCTTTAGCGGCCTGCTCTACACGCTGCATATCCAGCACATCGGCGCTAAAAGCGATATTGTGCGCTATGATATCCGAGAACAGGAACACCTCCTGTGGCACGAAGCCTATTTGCGAGCGGTAGCTATCCAGGTTTAGCCCTGTTAGCGGCTTATCGTCTACCAATATCTCTCCACCGGTTGTATCATACATCCGCATAATCAAATTGCCGATAGTTGATTTGCCCGAACCCGTGCGCCCGATGATGGCCACCATTTCGCCAGGGTTGGCCACGAACGATACATGCTGCAATGCCTTAATGCCCGTATCCGGATAGGTGAAGGATACATCCCTGAATTCAATTTTTCCTGCCAACGTGTGCGGCAATGCTTTGGGCGATTGTATCTCCGGCTCTTCCTGTAAAAACTCGTTTATCCGCTTTTGCGATGCGGCTGCGCGTTGCACCAGCGACGTTACCCAGCCCAGCGAAATCACCGGAAAAGCAAGCATATTGAGGTAAACGATAAACTCGGCAATATTACCTGCGGTGATGTTGCCTTTCATCACCTCAACGCCGCCTATATAAATAGTGATAACGTTGCTGAGGCCTATCAGCAATAGCATAGATGGGAAAAACATGGCCTGCACTTTGGCCATAGCCATGCTTTGTGTTTTATAATCTTCGCTCTCGGCGGCAAATTTTTGGCGTACAAAACCCTCACGCACGTAAGATTTGATAACCCTAATGCCTGAGAAGTTCTCCTGCACAAAGCTGGAAAGGCCCGATAAGCGTTTTTGTATCTGTTCGCTGCGGTGCTCGATAATGGTATTTACATAAAAGATGATAACCGCCAAAACAGGCAGCGGCAATATCGAGAATATGGCCAGCCGTAAGTTAACCGTAACCATGGCGTATATTACAAGTATAAAAAGGATTACGGTGTTGATGCTGTACATAATGCCCGGGCCCAGATACATGCGCACGCGGCTTACATCTTCGGTAACACGGTTCATAAGATCGCCCGTGTTGTGGCGGCGATAAAAAGCGAGCGACAAACGCTGGTAGTGGTTGTATATCTCGTTCTTCATATCATACTCGATATGGCGCGACATGAGTATGATGGTCTGCCGCATAAAAAACAGAAATAAACCCCTCAGCAGGGCAAGCAACAAAACCAGCAAGCCGAACAGCAATAAACTCGAGCCGAATATGTCGTAGATAACGTTTTGCCGTTCGAAGCCGTTGAATAGCTGGTAGGTACTGATATTCTCGGTAACCAGATCGAACGCTACCCTAACCACCTGTGCAGGCAAAACCGCAAATATATTCGATATGATTACGAACAGCACGCCGGGTATAAGCCGCCAGCGGTATTTATAAAAGAATTTATTGAGATATGCGAGTGCTTTCATGGTTGTCTACAGTCCGGAAGTCGGAAAGTCCGCAATCCGAAAGAAAGAAGCTCAAAAGTAGGTAAAAGCAAACAAGCACGGAAAGGTAAAAGGCGAAAGATGGCGTTGTTATGGCGTTATTTTACCAACCGCATATCAAACCTAAACGGTCGCACATCTCCTATTTTTAATCCGGCGGCTTCAGGATGCATGGGATTAATCAAAACATTTTTAGCCAGCGGGTCAATCGCGCTGGGGATGTATAGCAGCAATGCACCTTTTGATTTTAACCAGGCGTTACCAATCCGCTGCAGTATAGCAGGTGCAGGGTACTTTCGCCAATTAAGCGGCAATTGGGCTACTTCAATCCGTTCGCTGCTGGCATCGTCGGGTATTATGATACTTACGGTCACCAGGTCGTTATGTATCTCGCCGGTTTGCAGGTGTACCAGTTTCTCTAAAATGGTTGTAGATGAATTTACCGATGCATATATCACCGGGATATGCTTATGCCAGCGCGCCACTGATAATAACCCGCCTTTGCCACTAAGATCCCGGGCGTATTTTTCCCGGGTTATTCTGTAGAATATCACGAGTAAAAGCCGTACTCGATGTTAGAAAGCAAATCATTCACCATGCGCGCACCCTCGCCTGTATCAAGCAGTTCAATGGGCGATATTTCGCCTAAGGCCATATTTGGGCGGGCAAGCCAGGTATCGGTAGTGGCGGCATCCCCTAAAATATCCAGGCCACGGGTGTAAATACGCGTAAATTCGTATAAAAAGTTCGATTGCTCTGTAGAGAGGCGCTCGTCTTTTTCGTAACGGTTTAATTGGCGGGTACTAATGTGCAGGATGTTGGAAAGCTGCGTGCGTGAAATATTTGTTTTTGCCAAAACAGTATCAATGGCCTGCTTGGGTAGCCCATCGCGGATTTTATCGATTGCGTTTTCTGTAGAGGGCGTGCGCTGATAAACAGCGCTTGGTTCTGCTAGCAAAAAGGTTAGAACACTATCGCTCTCTGATAATTCGTATGGGAGAGATGATATATCAAATATTTTAGGCTCTTTCATCTTGATCTGCTTTATGTCCTCAAATATACGGACATATGTCTTGGATGTCAAACTTTTCGTAATTTTTCCAGAAAAAATCTTTTAATCTTCGGACTTGCGGACTTTTCCGACTTCCCACTAATATAGTTTGCGCCTATTGAAAAAACCCCTACTTTTGCAGAACTGAAAAACGAATATTTTTTTGCTGTTCTGTAATGCCCTCTAATCAACCAACCGATAGTATTTTTAACCAGCTCGACGCTTTCGGACACAAAAAAGTTGTGTTTTGCAGCGATCCGGAAACCGGGTTGAGGGCCATCATTGCTATTCATGATACTACATTGGGCCCCGCGTTGGGCGGTACCCGTTTCTGGGCTTACAAAACCGAGCATGAAGCCCTGCAGGATGTTTTGCGACTATCTAAAAGCATGACCTATAAATCGGCCATTGCAGGTTTAAACCTGGGTGGAGGTAAGGCCGTTATCATCGGCGATTCGCGTAAAGACAAAACCGAGGCTTTGTTGCGCAAATTCGGCCGTTTTATCAAAAACCTTAACGGAGAATTTATTACTGCCGAGGATGTGGGCACCAACCCGCGCGATATGGAATACATACGTATGGAAACCCAGCACGTTACCGGCGTACCCGAAACCATAGGCGGCAGCGGCGACCCGGCCCCCATTGCAGCCTTGGGCGTTTTTATGGGGATAAAAGCTTGCATAAAGGAGCTTTACGGAAACGATAACGTGACCGGCAAGTCTGTTATAGTACAGGGGATTGGGCACGTGGGTGAGCATTTGGTAAAACTGCTGCGCGATGAGAACGCAAAAGTGTACGTAAGCGACATCAACGACGAGCGCACCCGCCAGGTATCAAAAAAATATGGTGCAGAGGCGGTTTCTAATAACTCGATATTTGATATCAATGCCGATATATATGCGCCCTGTGCTTTAGGCTCTACCATTAATACCGAAACTATCGCCCGGATGCACTGTGCTATAATTGCCGGCTCTGCGAATAATCAACTGCAGGATGAGGCCCTGCACGGCCAAATGCTGCTTGATAAAGGTATCTTGTTTGCGCCCGATTACGTAATAAACGCAGGTGGCATCATCAATTGTTATTCAGAACTGATGGGCTTCAGCAAAAAACGCACCCTGCAGCTTACCGAGAATATTTACGAGGCTACACGCAATGTCTTGCGTTTATCTAAAGCCGAGGGAATTTCTACTACCACAGCGGCAAACAAAATAGCCGAAAAACGCATTGCAGATATAAAAAAAGTAAAATCAACCTATTAATATATTATCATAAACAGCCCCGATTTACCGGGGCATAATCGTTCTTACAACATGTTAAACAGAAGGCATCTCAGGGTAAAGGTATTACAATCGTTATACGCATACCATCAATCGAACTCCCACGACATTAAACATCACGAAAAACAGCTGCTGAGCAGCATAGACCAGGTATATGAAATGTACATCTGGATGCTATCGCTCATTAGCGAGGTAATAGCCTACGCCGAGCGCGATGCAGAAGAAAGGGCCAACAAGCACCTGCCCACAGCCGACGACCTAAACCCAAACCTTAAGATATTAACCAACAAATTCTATACATCGCTCGGCGATAACAAAGAGTACCTGGTTTCGCTTAAGAAATACAAGGTAGATTGGTCGTTCGACCCCGAACTGGCGAAATCCTTGTTCATTACGCTCAAAAATTCGACTGAATACGCCGAATACCTGGCCAAAACAGACGATACCATCGGTACCGATAAAGACATCATCAAATTTATCTTCAAAAAGGTTATCCTGAAATCGTCGCTAGCGGAGCAGGTTTTCGAAGATAAGTTCATTTACTGGCCGGTAGATAGGGAGGTGCTACAGGCCCTTATAGCCAAAACATTCAAAAATTTTGCATACGATGACCCTAAGCAAAACCAACTGGCCGAAATTAGCGGTAACTGGGTTGAAGATCGTGAATTTGTGATAAACCTGTTCGAGCAAACTATTCGCTTCGATACACCTTACCAGGAACTGATAGCCGAGAAGACTCAAAACTGGGAACCGGACCGTATAGCCATGATGGATACGCTTTTAATGAAGATGGCTATTGTAGAGTTTATTAATTTTACCTCCATACCGGTTAAGGTAACCATAAATGAGTACCTTGAAATTTCAAAGGAATTTAGTACGCCTAAGAGTAATTCGTTTATAAACGGTATCTTAGACAAAATTTTGGCAGAATTAAAAGCCGACAACAAAGTAAAGAAAATAGGCAGGGGATTAATAGAATAAACATATCATGAAAAAGTTGATCTTAGGTATGATGACAGCCGCCACGTTGATGACGGCCTTCAGTTCTTGCACGCAAACCGGCGGTGCCGCCACGGTTAATAACGCAAGCGCAACCAATGCGCCGGTTATCAAATTCGAAAAAGAAACGCACGATTTTGGCAAAATCAAAACAGGCGACAAGGTAACTTACGAGTTTAAGTTCACCAATACAGGTAAATCGCCCCTAATTATTAAGGATGCCATAGCTACCTGCGGCTGCACCAAACCCGAGTGGCCACAAAAACCGATACAGGCAGGCGAAAAGGGCGCTATAAAAGTTACTTTTAACAGCGTAGGTAAAATGGGCCTGCAGGATAAACAAATAACCGTTACAGCCAATACCAACCCTGCACAAACCATGGTGCACCTTATTGGCGACGTAGCGAAATAAACAATACATAAACAAAAAAATGACAGCAACTATTTTCTTAGAGGCAGCAGCCCCTACTATTTTTGGCATTAATCCCCAGATACTGATGTTTGGGTTAATTGCCATCGTATTTTATTTCTTCATGATACGCCCGCAAATGAAAAAGGCCAAAGATCAGAAGAAATACGTAGACGAACTCAAAAAAGGCGATAAAGTAATCACAACCGCCGGTATCCACGGTAAGATCTATGAAATAGCCGAAACCACTTTCCTGATAGAAGTAGAGAACGGCGGCCGCATACGCTTCAGCAAATCGGCTATCTCATTAGAAGAGTCAAGGGCTTTGAACACCCCTGCAGTAGTTAAATAGCGGGTAAAGGATAAAGGTAAAAGGCGAAAGGTTGGCTTAGTTATATATAGCCTGCCTTTCGCCTTTCTTTTTTTAACAATTTAACCTATTACGTTTACCTTTGTTTTTTCGCCTTTTACCTTTTACCTCAAATAAATGGCAATAATCAAATTATCGGCAATAGAGCGCAGGCGGTTATCCGCATTTGCTACTTGCCTGGTATTATCGGTTTTTGCCTGGTTGTTTACAGCGCTTTCAAGCCAGCAAAACTACAAAGTAAAGCTGTTGGCGGTATTCAAAAATTCGCCGCAAAAGCGTGCCTTCCATTCTCTGCAGCCCGATACCATCAACGCAACCATACAAGGCACGGGCTGGAAGATGCTGTTTTCGCGCATGAATGGCGACGATGATAAAATAAGCATAGATCTTAGCGCTCTCGAGAGCAAAAACTATGTTGTTTTGAGCACGCAGTTAAAGCTGATAAATGCAAAAAGGGATATAGAGCGGCAGGTAGTTTCCATCGACCCTGATACCCTGTTCTTCGATTTGTCTAACAGGCTTATCAAGCGCGTGCCTGTAAAGTTGGTTACAGCGCTTAACTACCAACAGCAATTTGCCCAGTCGGATGCTATCAGCATAAAACCATCGTATGTAACCATCAGCGGCCCGGCAGACGTATTGGCAAAAATTACGTACTGGCAAACCGATTCGGTTATATTGAAGGACCTCAACGAAAGTTTCAACGCCCGGGTAAATTTACGCTCTCCGGCAGAAGGGAACCTAACGGTGCTGCCTAAAAGCGTTACGGTGAAAATACCGGTGGATGAGTTTACCGAAAAAACCATGCAGATACCCGTAAAACTCATCAATAACCATAACTTTTACGACGTAAAGATATTTCCGCAAAAGGTGAAGATTACGTTTACTACATCCTTAAAAGATTACCCCGACATCAACGAGGACGATTTTGAGGCCGTTGCCGATTTAGATCAGTGGCTGCAAGGCTACCGGGTGCTATCAGTAAGGCTTACGCACACACCATCGTACAGCAAAATAGTAAAGATAGAGCCGCTGAATGTTGATTTTATAGTGAAAAAATAATGTTTAAAGTAGGCATTACAGGCAATATCGGCAGCGGTAAAACCACCGTTTGCAAAGTGTTTGAAACGCTGGGCATCCCCGTATTCTATGCTGATGATGCCGCAAAAAAAGTGATGGTAAGCGATACCATTCTGATAGATGGTATTAAAGAGGCCTTCGGTGCAGAATCGTACCACAACGACGGCTCGCTCGACCGTAGGCATATCTCGGCCATTGTTTTCAGCAGCGAAGAGCAACTGGCTAAACTAAATGCGCTGGTGCACCCGGCCGTTTTCCGCGCATTCGATTTGTGGGTGCAGCAGTTCCAAAGCCGCGAGGACGTGCCTTACGTTCTAAAGGAAGCGGCAATCCTTTTCGAAAGCGGATCTTATAAAATGTGCGATCGTTCGCTATTGGTTTCTGCGCCGCAATCCTTACGCATCCAAAGGGTAGTACAGCGCGATAAGATACCCGCCGAAGAAGTGCAGAAGCGAGAGAGCCGCCAAATGGCTGAGGAGCAGAAGCTGGCACTGGCCGGAGATGTAATTATTAACGACGATTCCCAACTGGTAATACCCCAGGTGCTCAAATTGCACCAACTGTACCTGTCCCTGGCCAAGCACAAATGATACTAGACGATTTTTTACTCATCAATGCCAACGGCATATACTGCCGCTACGGCGATTTCTACCTCGACCCAAAAGAACCTGTAGATAAAGCCCTGATAAGCCACGCCCATGCCGACCATGCCGTTAGCGGCAACACCAACGTTTACGCTACGGCGGCTACAATTGCCTTTATGCAATTGCGCTATGGCAAAGGCGCGGGTAAGGCAATCAGCGTTGCTGCATATCATACACCGTTGAATGTTGGCGGGGTACAAGTAACTTTTATACCCGCCGGCCACATGCCCGGCTCGGCACAGATACTGATGGAATACCAGGGCACCCGGTATTTGTACACCGGCGATTACAAACTACAACCCGACGCTACCTGCGAACCTATGGAGTTTGTTGAAACCGATGTGTTGATAACCGAAACGACGTTTGCCAACCCCGATACCACTCACCCCGACCCGGTAGAAGAGATTAAAAAGCTCAACGATATCAAAATAAATATCCTGTTGGGTGCCTATAGCCTGGGTAAAAGCCAGCGGCTGATAAGGATGATAAACGACTACGCGCCACAGAAAAAGATACTGGTGCATCACCGCATTATGCCCATCAACGCTATATACGAGAAGATGGGTTTTGAACTGGGTAAACACCAGATGTATGGCCGCAAACTGATGAAAACGCAGGAGGAGTGGGTGTACATTGTTCCGCCTTTTACTTTCGATAGTTACCTGCGTGCAACGGGGGTAAAGCGGCTGTTTGCTTCGGGATGGAAAAACCTGCAGGTAAATATGAACGATACACTTTATATATCTGACCATGCCGACTGGAATGATATTATCACCACCATCAATCAAACCCGGCCAAAGCAGGTGTGGACCCTCCATGGCGACGGAAAACAGCTGAAAGATTATCTCAAAAATGATACTTTTGTAAAGTTATTAAACTAATGCTGCAGGAAAACGTAGACTATTACATCAATGCCGATGGCAATTTTGTGTTTACCGAGGCTTACCACCTTAAACGAGGCTACTGCTGCAAAAACAAATGCCTGCACTGCCCCTGGAAATACGGCAGGGAAGATGAGGATGAACAAAAAGAAAAATAAATATTTATATTTGCATCAAAATCAAGCTATTGCGCTATAATGGGAATTGAGGAAGATATAAAAAGTACGAATTTTGAGGATAACTACCACAAGGCGGTGATCAATCTGTCGTACACATACGGCTGGATGACTAATATTTCCAGGCCCAAATTTGAGCAATACAACCTTACACAGCAGCAGTTCAATATACTGCGCATACTACGCGGACAATACCCTAAGCCGGCTACCGTAAATTTGTTGAAGGAGCGAATGATTGATAAGATGTCTGATGCATCGCGCATTGTGGATAGGCTGGTACAAAAGGGCCTGGTATCGCGTTGCACCAACAGCAAGGATAGGCGCGCGGTAGATATCGGCATTAGCCAGGAAGGCCTGCAGGTGCTATCGAAAATGGATAAGGAATTCAGGACGAAAGATATTTTGCAGGATAACCTTACCGAAGAAGAAGCCGGCCAACTAAGCGATCTGCTGGATAAGATGCGAGGCGCATAGCCCAAAATCACTTGCTAAAATTTCCGTGTTTTTGCCGTAATGCATCAAATTTAGGGTCATTTTTCTCGCCGTTAGGAACATTTAGGGCACTGCGGCCGGGTTGTAGTTCATCGGCCCAAAAATCGTGGGTCTCTATCTGCATCAGGCCACAAATTCCGGCTGCCATTTTTTAAATCTGGCAAAAAATAGCCAGCCCACTAATCCCCCATAAATTGCCCCGGCAGTTACATCTACCGGGAAATGGACTCCCACATAAACCTGCGCAAAACAAATGAGTGCGGCCCACAGGATAGCCGCGGGCACAACCCATTTCCATTTTTTGCCGAATGCCAGGCATAAGAATATAGCTAATGCAAAATGGTCGGTAGCGTGGGTAGAGGGGAAGCTGTAGCCCGTGCCGCAGGGTACCCGGCTGATGACGGTTTTGGAGGTTACTGCATCCCGGCAGGGCCTATCGCGCTGCACCTGTTTTTTGATAAGGCTGGCGCTGCTGAAATCGGCGAAGCCGGCAGCTAAGGCAAGCATCAGCACCAGTATAGCACCCTGTTCTTTATAACGCCATATGCTGAATGCGATGATGAAGATATACAGTGGTATCCAAAACCTGGGGTTACGCATCAAGGGCATTATCCAATCAAAAAAAGCATTGGATAAATCGTGGTTAATGAAGTAGAATAAATGCCTGTCGAGCTGTAAAAGGAAATCTGGCATTGGCTTTTTAGATGGGTTATGAATTTGCTTATTTACTGGGTTTGTCCATTATAAACTTATACTTTTTCCCATTGTGGATAACATAAATATCTGTAGAAAAAGCAGTTTTTGAAATCGTATCGCCTTCGACCGCTAATTTCAGAATATCGCCCTTAGCATAAGATTCGTTACTTTGATGAAAATAATATTCCTGGTTATTAATCAAAGTTAAACCAACCGTTGACCTATTACTATATATTTCTACAATTTTGCCGGTAAACCTACTTTCATAGGTTTTTTTGACGCCGTCTGTCAGGCGCTTCCCATCGTACCGCGCAAAAAATACTGTTGCGATAAGCACAATTGCCATAAAAATCAGGTAAAGTATCCTTTTGATTTCCATTACTTAAAATAAATATGGGTAAGTATAGCCCGTATATTCAGCCCTAAAAGTACACCAATTTTACATTGTAATGGGTTAAATAGCTTATTTTTGCAGCCTAAAATACGGTACATTTTGACACTGATAAAATCAATTTCGGGTATAAGGGGCACCATCGGCGGCGCGGCGGGAGAAGGCTTAACGCCTCTGGATATCGTGAAATTTACCTCCGCTTATGGTAGCTGGGCGGTAAAACGCTCGGGCAAAAATAAGATCGTTATTGGCCGCGACGCGCGCCTTTCCGGCGATATGGTGAACAACCTGGTGATAGGTACTTTACAAGGTTTGGGCATTGATGTGATAGACCTCGGGCTATCTACCACCCCAACTGTAGAAGTTGCGGTGCCCGATGAAGAGGCTGCCGGCGGCATCATCCTCACGGCCAGCCACAACCCCAAGCAATGGAACGCCCTCAAATTGCTGAACGCCGACGGCGAGTTCATCAGCGATGCCGATGGCAAAGAAGTACTCGAAATTGCCGAGAACAGCGATTTTACCTATGCAAACGTTGACGCCCTTGGTAAGGTGACTAAAGACGACAGCTACCTGCAAAAACATATCGATAAAATACTCGCCCTACCTTTAGTTGATGTAGAGGCGATCAGGGCCGCCGATTTTAAGGTGGTGATTGATTGCGTAAACTCTACCGGCGGCATATTTGTGCCTGCCCTATTAAAAGCGTTGGGCGTAAATACCATACACGAACTTTATTGCGAGCCGGATGGTCATTTCCCGCATAATCCCGAGCCGCTGCCCGAGAATTTGGTAGCGCTTTCAAAGGAAGTATTAAAGAACAGGGCCGACATAGGCATAGCTGTAGACCCTGATGTTGACCGCCTTTGCTTTGTTTGCGAGGATGGCAATATGTTCGGCGAGGAGTACACGCTGGTTGCAGTGGCCGATTACGTGCTGAAGAACAACAAGGGCAACACCGTATCGAACCTTTCCAGCACCCGCGCTCTGCGCGATGTTACCGAGAAGGAGGGAGGCGAATACCATGCTGCCGCGGTTGGCGAAGTGAACGTGGTAAACAAAATGAAGGAAGTAAGCGCCGTTATAGGTGGCGAAGGCAATGGCGGGGTCATCTACCCCGAACTGCATTACGGCCGCGACGCACTGGTAGGCATCGCCCTGTTTTTAACCCATTTGGCTAAATATGGCAAACCGGTATCCGTTTTAAGGGCTTCTTACCCAGGGTACTTCATTTCTAAAAATAAGATCACATTGACGCCGGAGATGGATATCGATGCGCTGTTACTGAAGGTAGAAGAGAAGTACCAAAAGCAGCCGCACAGCACCATTGACGGGCTGAAAATAGAATTCGACAAAGAATGGGTACATTTGCGTAAATCGAATACAGAGCCTATTATCCGCATCTACTCCGAGGCAAATTCGGAAACCGTTGCGGCTAATCTGGCCGAAAAGATCATTCGTGATATAAAAGAAATATTAAATCTTAGTTAGTCCGAAAGTCAGAAAGACGGCAAGTCCGAAAGATAACCACTCACTATTCACCACTCACTAATTACTACCATGCGCGTTTACTTCGATAATGCTGCCACCACCGCTCTCGACCCTGAAGTTATAAAGGAAATGTATAAAGTAATGGAGGGCCAGTTCGGCAATCCATCCTCTATACATTCCCATGGCCGCGAGGTGCGTACGCTGATAGAACGTTCGCGCAAAACGGTAGCCAATTTGCTGCATACTTCGCCGGCTGAGATATTCTTTACCAGCGGCGGTACCGAGGCCGATAACACCGCCATCCGTTGCGGCATAAACGATAACAAGCTTACCCACGCCATCACTACCCAGCTGGAGCACCATGCCGTAATCCATACGCTACAATCGATGGAGAAGGCCGGTACCATCAAACTAAGCTACGTGGATGTGGATTGTAAAGGCAATGTAGATTACAATCACCTGGAAACCCTGCTGAAAGATAATGAGCGAAGCATGGTATCGCTGATGCACGCCAACAACGAACTGGGTACCATTACCGATATCGAACGCGTGGGCGACCTGTGCGAGGCCTACAACGCCATCTACCACAGCGATACCGTACAAACGGTTGGTCACTACAAGCACGACCTGAGTAAGTTGAAAGTGCATTTTATGGTATGCGCGGCCCATAAGCTGCACGGCCCAAAAGGCGTTGGCTTTTTACATGTAAACCATAAGGTAAAAATCAAACCTATGATATACGGCGGCGCGCAGGAACGCAACATGCGTGGCGGTACCGAAAACGTGTATGGTATAGTCGGTCTGGCAAAGGCTTTGGAGCTGGCTTACAGCGAAATGGATGCTCACCAGGCTTATATACAGGATCTGAAAAGCTACATGATGGCCAAACTGCAGCAGGAGATTGCCGGCGTAGCTTTCAACGGCGAAACAGACCCAGCAAAAAGCTTGTACACTGTACTAAACACTTCTTTCCCTGAAATGGACATGGCCGATATGCTGCTGTTTAATCTAGACATAGCCGGGATCTCCGCATCAGGCGGCAGCGCATGCAGCTCGGGTTCTGATATCGGTTCGCATGTACTTACCGCCATCGGAGCCAGTGCAGACAGGCCATCGGTTAGGTTCTCTTTCTCTAAGTACAATACTAAAGATGAGGTAGATTATACCGTGGCTAAGCTGAAAGAGCTTTGCATGGTGAGCGCGTAAAGCGCGTTTTCTTAAACTATGTCATTGCGAGCGCAGCGCGGCAACCTCATAGGACAGGTCGTCCGTCCTATGAGGTTGCCACGTCGCCCCATCGCTCATCCCGGCCCGCCGCTCCTCGCAATGACATAGCTTATAAGTTTTATGCCATTGTTGTGTGTTATCACCAACAATCCGTGGTGTATGTAAATGGATGGTGAACGTAATCCCGTCATCCCAATCCGCACCCAAGGCAAGCTGTTAGCCTAAATAGTGAGTTAAAATCCCAAAATCGTCAACTCCCGTTTCATAAAATCTTGCCGACGAATATCTGTAGTTCTCAGGGGAATCGGCTAATCGCCATTTCGGCTGCATGGGGTTATTATGAATGTAGTCCAACTTCTGTGTTAGTACTTGTGGGCTCCAAAGATCTATGCTTAATGGATTTCGTTCCCAAAATTGGAATTCCCTGTCTTTAGCGTTTACCCGGAAGATCCCGAGCCGTGTGTCTTTGGCCTCCTGTAATTTAAACTTCATCTGTTGCGCAGTAAATTTCAGAAACCTTTGTTGAATGTTCTGTTGTTTGTGACCATCCTGTATTTGCCACAGCAAATGGATATGGTTAGGCATTATTACAAAACCATAAACAACGACGCTTTTTTCGTCTATCAGGAATTTGAGGCTTTTGATGATGATGTCTTTATATTCATCCTCCCTCAAAAGTGAATTCCAATTGAGGATAGTTGCTGTAAAGAATTGTGGATGATGGTGAAAATTGATGAAAGCCATGTTAGGTGCTTAGGCATTGCAATATAATAACCTTCCCGCATTGTTAGGCTTAATCGTGATAAACAAAACAAGTGCAGTAGGGCTTTCGGTTGGTACCGTGTTTAAGTGCCTCGCGGGCTTGTTAGTGATAACACACAACAAGGGTAGAAAGAAAATAAATTTCTCCATAATAAATAATTGGCAAAGTTTTTGGTTGTTTATTAATTAACAATTAAAAACTAAATATCATGGAAAGCAACGAAAGAAACCCGGAATACAATCCGAGCCACAATCCAAACGAAACACCTGAAGAAGGCAAGAGCCGTCAGGAAGGTTCGGGCTACCGCCAGCAAAATGAGCAAGAACAACAGCAGGATGGTAACGATGCATCATACAGCGAACAAAACGATGTAACGCCACCCGATAGGAAAGAATTTCCAGCAGAGGGCCCTGCTCGTACAGATTTTGAAAGTCGCCCGCATGGCCGCACAACCGGCCGCATGGTAGGGCATGAGCCAGGTACGGAAGGGATATGATCAAAGATTCAAGATAGTAAGAATCAGGAAGCAAGATTCGCTTCAATTAAAAAGTCCGCATGGTTATACACCGTGCGGACTTTTTTTGTCTTGTATCTTAAGTCTTGTTTTCTTGCCTCTCTCAAAGGGCGGGAGGGGCCGGAGCCAGCATCTTTAAAAAAGTCGCCAGCTTCTCTTTCATTTCCCTGCGGTCGACTATAAAATCGAGGAAACCGTGTTCCTGCACAAATTCGGCAGTTTGAAAGCCTTTCGGCAAGTCTTTTTTAATGGTTTCTTTAATAACGCGCGGGCCGGCAAAGCCAATGAGCGAACCCGGTTCGGCAATGTTGATATCGCCAAGCATGGCGTATGATGCGGTAACGCCGCCTGTTGTTGGGTCGGTTAGTAAAGAGATGTAAGGTACCTTTGCCTGGCTTAGCAGGGCTAATTTAGCCGATGTTTTGGCCATCTGCATCAGCGAGAAGGCAGCTTCCATCATCCTGGCACCACCCGATTTGGAAATCATCAGGAAAGGAACCTTGTGTTTGATGCTGTAATCTATAGAACGGGCAATCTTTTCGCCCACTACAGAACCCATGGATCCACCTATAAAATTGAAATCCATACAGGCAATCACCACGTCCTCACCGTTCATTTTGCCAACGCCTGCGCGGATAGCATCCTGTAAACCGGTTTTCTTTTTAGTTTCTACCAGCCGGTCGGTGTACTTTTTGGTATCGGTAAAGTGCAATGGGTCGCCCGAGGTTAGGTCGCCAAACAGTTCGGTGAACTGGTTATCATCAAACAAAATAGAAAAATATTCTTTGGAGCCAATGCGTATATGGAAACCACAGTAGTGGCAAACGTATTGGTTTTCAACCTGTTCCGAGTAGTGAAGGGGTTTTTTACAGTTGGGGCATTTGTTCCAGATGCCATCGGGGGCTTCTTTCTTTTCCTCAGTAGTCGTAATTATCCCTTTGATTTCTCGCTTAAACCACGCCATATCTATATCTAAGTCTTTCAAGTGACACAAAGAAACGAAAAAAGGTTGTAATGTTTAAAAGTTTTAATGTTGAAAGGTTGTAAGGTAAAAAGGTTGTAAGGTTTCAATTTTTGCTTGCAGGTGAAAATGTTCGTTTCAGCTTTTGAACGGCAAGTAAAGTCTACAAAAACGATTGTCTACCTATATTATTCAACTTTTCAACCTTCAAACCTTCCAACTTTTCAACAATTTTTATAACTTCGGCGCACAAACAATAAGTTAATGAGTTTAAAAGATTACAAAGGAGTACTCACCGGAGACCAGGTGCAGGAACTATTTGAAGCAGCTAAAGCACACCAGTTTGCTTTGCCGGCGGTAAACGTTATCGGCACAAACACTATAAATGCAGTAATGGAAACAGCAAAAGCTGTTAACTCACCTGTTATTATCCAATTATCAAACGGCGGCGCGCAGTTTTACGCGGGTAAATCGCTTGATAATTCAAAATTGCAAGCCTGTATTTTAGGCGGCGTATCTGCTGCGAAGCACGTGCATTTATTAGCCGAGCATTACGGTGTTGCCGTAATTTTACATACCGACCATGCCGCAAAAAAATTATTGCCATGGATAGATGGTTTGTTGGAGCATGGCGAGAAATTCTTTGCTGAAACCGGCAAGCCTTTGTTCTCTTCGCACATGCTTGACCTTTCTGAAGAGCCTATCGAAGAAAATATCGAAATATCTGCTAAATACTTAGCCCGCATGGCTAAAATGGGCATGACCGTTGAAATTGAGCTGGGCGTAACCGGTGGTGAAGAAGATGGCGTTGATAACTCTGATGTAGATAGCTCACGCTTATACACCCAGCCAGAAGAGGTTGCTTACGCTTACGAAGAACTTTCTAAAGTGAGCGACAGGTTTACCATTGCTGCTGCATTTGGTAACGTACACGGTGTGTACAAACCGGGTAACGTTAAATTGCAACCGGTTATCCTGCACAACTCGCAGGTTTATTTAAAAGAGAAACATGGCCTTGCTGCCGAGAAACCTATCAACTTCGTGTTCCACGGTGGTTCGGGTTCGAGCCAGGAAGAAATCCGCGAAGCGATTTCTTACGGTGCTATCAAAATGAACATCGATACCGATATGCAGTTTGCATTTTGGGAAGGTATAAAAGATTACTACCAGGCAAAAGAAGGCTATTTGCAAACACAAATTGGCAGCCCGGATGGCGAGGATTCTCCAAACAAGAAATACTACGATCCACGCGTTTGGTTGCGCAAGGCAGAGGAAACGTTTGTAAAACGCTTAACTGTAGCCTTCGGCGATTTGAATTGCATCGACGCTAACAGCAAGTTATAAGCTGGTAGAACCAATAAGAATAAAAACCGCCTTTGTGTAAGAACATCGGCGGTTTTTTTAGGTTGTAAGGTTAAATATTGAGCGCCATGGCCAAAAAGAAAACCAAGAATTTATTCGAAAGATTTGCAAACTGGGCAACCATAGCAACCGGTAGCTCCCCGGCGTTCCTGGGGGCCATCGCTATTATAATTGTTTGGCTGATAACCGGGCCCATCTTTGATTATTCGGATACCTGGCAGCTCATTATCAATACAGGCACCACCATCGTTACTTTTTTGATGGTGTTTTTGATACAGAAATCGCAGAATAAGGATTCGAAGGCCATTCATTTAAAACTGAACGAATTGCTTGCATCGCACCAGGGAGCCAGCAACCGCATGGTGGATATTGAGGACCTGAGCGAGAACGACCTTGACCAATTGCATAAATTTTATGTAAAATTATCCGATCTTGCCGAGAAGGAGGACGACCTCACCTGCACGCATTCTATTGACGCTGCTGAGGAGAACCATAATTCAAAGCTAACCGGCTTTAAAAGTAAACCGCATTATGCCCGAGCCCTCAAAAATAGAAGTAGAACAGGTAACTGATCCGGCAGCGCTGGAGAAAGTATTTGCCATACGCCACGAAGTTTTTGTTGTAGAGCAGGGCTGCCCGCACGAACTGGAGATAGAGTTTAACGATCAAAGCACCCATTTTTTAGTCACCGTCGATGGTGAGCCCGCCGGCGCCTGTCGCTACCGAAAAACCGATAAAGGTTATAAATTAGAGCGTTTTGCTGTATTGAAGAAATTTCGTGGTTTTGGCGTAGGACAGGAGATGGTACGCGCTGTTTTAGCTGCCTTGCCTGCCGATGCCGCTTACGTTTACCTGCATGCCCAGTTGGATGCCGTTAGCCTCTACTCCCGTTTCGGGTTTGAGAAAACCGGGCCGGAGTTTGAGGAAGCAGGGATACGGCATTATAAGATGGTGAAGGGGTAGATGTGCGGATGTGCAGATTTCAGATGTGCAGATGAATGGCTCTCACCACCACGTCATTATAAGGCGCGAAGCAATCTCCCGAATTGAAGGTGCGATTCAGTATTACATATGATATGAAAAATGAGTAAATTTGAAAAGATGCTTGTCAAACTGCTATCCGGCAATTCTGACAATAATTTTACTTTCGATGATTTACGAAACATTTTATTACATCTGAATTTTAATGAAAAAACCACAGGCGGCAGCCATAGGATTTTTTATAAAGACGGCGTAAACGAAATAATAAACATCCAGCCAAATGGCAGCAAAGCAAAACCTTACCAGGTTAAGCAAGTTCGAAACTTGATTTTAAAATATAAATTGATGTTGTATGGAATATAAATATGAAATAATCCTTTACTGGAGTGAGGAAGACAAATCAATTATTGCCGAAGTGCCCGAACTGGCTGGTTGTATGGCTGATGGCGCAACTTACAGCGAAGCTATAGCAAATATTGAAATTGTTATAGAGCAATGGATACAAACGGCAAAGGAGCTAGATAGGCCTGTGCCATCGCCAAAAGGTAAACTAATGTACGCCTAATTGAATTACCACACATATCGCATTACGTTTATGTGTTTACGAATAATTCAACTCAGGTGAATCATCTATTAAAAAAGTATGACGTTACTTTTTCCACCCAAAAGGTCAATGGGAAATCGTGCCACGGTACGAGAGGTGGCGGTTTGGCTGAATTCTTGGATTCATACACCGACCAAATTAGTATCAGCGAAGGATTAGAAAATGTCGACTATTATTTGAACGGCGGGTCGCCCGACTATGAACACGGCTCAATTTCTTCTGAATTATACACCGCATGGCTTAATACCCATACAGCAGATATTTATCCGAGCACAGGGAATACGGAAAATTTGCTGCAGTCCATTCCTTTACAAGACTTCAGGAGCATATTGAAATTGTGGCAGACGTTTCTGAAAGGCTGACAAATTCTATGAGATTGCTTCAAACGCCGCGCACAACTCCCCCCGCAGTTTTCGCAATGACAAAGTTTTTTAGTTTTACTTCGCCCTATAAACCAGTTTCCCGGCTACAATCGTAGTATTCACCTTGATATCCTTTATCTTATCCGGGTCAATGGCCGTTGGGTCGGCATCGAGGATTACCATATCGGCGAAATAGCCGGGCAGCAACGAGCCTTTCTTTTTTTCTTCGAATGTAGTGTAGGCCCCGCCGTAGCAGTAGGCTTTTATGGCATCTTCGGCATCTACGCGCTGGTTGGCGCCTATCACATTGCCTTCTTTGGTTTTGCGGGCAACCGCGCTACCCAGGCGGATCATGGCGGGGTAGGTGGATATCGGCGCATCTGAATGCAGGGCATAAACGATGCCCATATCCTGTGCGGTACGGGTAGGGTGCAGCATCTTCAGGCGTTCCTCGCCATATACAGCCATCTTTTCGCCCAGTTCGTACATGTAGCAATGGAACACGGGGATGATGCCATCGCGTTTAATATCCTCCATTATTTTTAGTGTGGTAATGCTGCAATGTTCAATGCGGTGGCGTGGGTCGGGGCGCGGGTTTTGCTGCATTGCTTTTTCAATGGAGGTTATTACCATGGCTAACTCACGGTCGCCGTTAGAGTGGCAGGCAATTTGCCAACCTGCGTTATGGATGGCCAGGAATAAGCTATCCAGCCCGGCCTGACTACGGGCAGGGGGGATGCCGTAGTAATCGCGTTTGTCCGTGAGCGGGTTTATCATATCGTACGGGTCGTTAAGCCAGCAGGTTTTGCCGCTGAGCGAATTGCCTTGCACCACTTTTATGCCTGCAATGCGTAGGAAATCGGTTTCTGTACGTGGTATCGTTCCATTTAGTACCTGGTCCAGGTATTCCCACCATATGAGGAGGTTAACGCGCATGGGGAAGTTTTCGGCAACCAGTTTGCGGTATATTTGTACCTTTTGGGGACTGGTGTTTGCATCGCCTATGCTGGTTACGCCGCTGGCCAGTACCTGGTTAAAATAGAGGCGGTACCCTGCCATTTCCTCCTCCTCGGTCGGTTTGGGCGGATAGGTGATTTTTGCGCGGCGCAGGTAACCGGCGGCAGATTCCTTGCAAATGCCATCCGGTTTATTAGTGCCTAAATACCGTTCGAACAGCCCGCCTGCCGGGTCTTTGGTGGCTTCGGTAATGCCGGCTTTATCCATCAGGAAGGAGTTGGCAGCCGATAGGTGGCCGCTTACATGCCTCAATAATACCGGATGCTCGGTAGTGGCTTTATCAAGGCTATCCCTAACTGGCTGGCCGCCAAGTAAGGTTTCGTTATAGCCTACGCCCTGTATCAACATGCCTTTTGGGGTGATGGCCGCTTTACGTTTGATCAGCGCAATCAGGTTTTTCATCGAAGTAACCGTATCGAGCCGTATGGTTGCGTATAGTGCTTCGAAAGGATATACCGGCGCGGGGTGCTGGTGCACATCGTTAAAGCCGGGGACAACGGTTTTGCCATTCAGCTTGATGATTTTGGTATCCTTTCCGGCGTATTTGGCTATCTCGGCGTTTGTGCCTATCGCCAATATCTTACCATTAGCCATGGCTATTGCCTGTGCACGGTGGCCTTTTTGTTTAAGGGTGATGATGTTGCCACCGGTGAGGATCAAATCCGCTTGTTGGGCGTGTAGGGGCAGGTATAATGCGATGAGGATTATCAGCGCGAACAGCTTTTTCATGGCCGGTAAGGTCGGCAATGGATGTTAAGGGAAAGTTTACGTTGTATGATGCTTTAAGTTGCAGAGGGGGAACTTGTTATTTGCCTTGTCGCACACTTACCAACTTGTCATTGCGAGCGATAGCGTGGCAACCTCATAGGACATTTATACTCATGCAAAACTCCGGCGCTTGTCCTATGAGGTTGCCACGTCGCGCCCCCGCGCAATTGCCACGCAGCTCCTCGCAATGACAAAATTATAAAAACACTTGGGTAGAATACTATTGCTACCGCGGGCTTCCAGCCCTTGTTAGGCACAAGGTCAGCTTTCAGCTGACGCAAGCTGGAAGCTTGTAACATGCCCAGCACGAGATACGCTTCGCTAATCTCGCGGTAGCGGATTTGCTTACCCCATTGTCATTGCGAGCGCAGCGCGGCAACCTCATAGGACATTTTGCGTGTTTGCAAGGCCCTGATGCTTGTCCTATGAGGTTGCCACGTCGCGCCCCCGCGCAATTTCCCGCGCTGCTCCTCGCAAATGACAAATTTATAAAAACACTTGGGTAGAATACGCCATTGCCTCACCCAGTTTATCTAAATCAAGCCCCAGGTCGCTGTTTTGGTGCAGCAGGTAAGCTATGAGGTTTTCGGTAGCGATGTTGCCTGTAAGCTCATCTTTGGCCATAGGGCAGCCGCCATAGCCTTTTAGGGCAGCATCAAAACGGGTGCAGCCGGCCTCGTAGGCGGCGGCAACCTTTTCCTGCCAGGTATCGGGCGTGGAGTGGAGGTGCAGCCCGAAGCTGGTGATGGGCGAAAGGTTGGTCAAGGCGGGATACAAAGTGCTTATCTGCCCCGGCGTGGCTATGCCGATGGTATCCGACAAGGCGATGTAACCGATGCCTTCATCAATCATTTTTTGTGCCCAATGCTGCACAATTTCGGTATTCCATTCGTCCCCATAAGGATTACCGAAACCCATGGAGAGGTAAATCAGAAGCGATTTATCTTTGGCAAGACACAGTTCATTGATGCGCTTTACGCTTTCAAAGGCTTGCGCAATAGTGGTATTGGTGTTCCTTAACTGAAATGTTTCCGATATAGAAAAGGGGTAGCCCAAATAAGTGATTTCATCGTGCGCCGCTGCTTCTTCGGCACCGCGGTAATTGGCTATAATGGCTAAGAGTTTTGAGCGGGTGCTGCTTAAAACCAGCTTGCTCAAAACTTCCGCAGTGTCGTGCATTTGGGGGATGGCCTTGGGCGATACGAAACTCCCGAAATCGATGGTATCGAAACCTACCTGCAAAAGCAGGTTGATGTAGGCTGCCTTTATATCCGTCGGCACAAAATCGTGCAAGCCCTGCATGGCATCGCGGGGGCACTCGGTAATTCTTATCTGCTCAGGCATTAATCTATTTTTGAAACCTGTTTATCCTTCTGCACCAGTTGTTCCGGTTCGAATTTACGGATAATCAGCCTGCTGCCACCATTGTTGTTTACATAACTGGCCACCCAGTTGATGAACACGATGACCTTATTGCGCCCGCCCATCAATGATATCAGGTGCACGAACATCCAAATCAGCCAGGCGAAAAATCCCTGGAAACGTATCTTGCCCAAATCGGCAATAGCCTTGTTTCGGCCGATAGTAGCCAGGGAACCTTTGTCGAAATACTTGAACGGCTCGGGTTGTTCGCCGCGTACAAGGCGGGTGATGTTTTTGCCCGTAAGCTGGCCCATTTGTATGGCCACCTGTGCCACGCCGGGATGCCCTTTTGGCGTATCGTCTGTTATCATGGCAGCCACATCGCCAATGGCGAAGATGTTGCTGCTGCCAACCACACGGCACACATTATCAACCTTAATGCGGTTGCCGCGCTCTATGGCTTCTTTGCTGATGCCCTCCGGCACAACGCCCGCCACACCGGCACTCCAGATAACGTTTTTGGTACGGATGCTTTTACCGCCCTCGAATTTTATCTCCTGGCCATCGTAGCTTTCTACCTTTACGTTCAGCAACAACTCAACGCCCATTTTGGTGAGGAAATCCTCCGCAGCCTTTGAACCCTGTTCTGAGAATGGGCCGAGCACCCTGGGCAGGAAATCTACGAGGTAAACTTTCATCTCGTCTTTGGATAGCTCCGGATAGTCTTTATGCAGCACGTGGTTGCGCAGTTCGGCCAAAGCGCCTGCAAGCTCCACGCCGGTAGGGCCGGCACCCACCAGTACGAACGATAGGTAAGGCGCGCGTTCTTCCTTAGAAGGCTTTAAAATGGCCTCTTCCAGGTTCTGTAGCACCATATAACGCAGGTTTAGCGCTTCGGGTATCGATTTCATGGGCATGGCGTACTTTTCGATATCCTTATTGCCGAAGAAATTGGTGGTAGAGCCCGTGGCTATCACCAGGTAATCGTAGGGGATAGGGCCGATATCGGTTTGCACTACGTTCTTTTCGGTATCGATGTTGCTAACCTCGGCAATGCGGAAACGCAGGTTCTTTTGCCCCTCGAAGTTCTTGCGGAGCGAGAAGCCTATCGATTCGGCCTCCAGGCCGCCGGTGGCCACCTGGTATAGCAAGGGTTGAAAAGTGTGGTAGTTATGTTTATCCAGTAGTACTATCTCTACAGGCTTATCTGCAAGCTGTTTGGCAACCTGTATGCCGCCAAAGCCACCGCCGATGATGACTACCGTAGGGAATTTTGAAAGATTGTTGGTATCCATATTGAAGTAGTTAGCCCCCTCTAAATCTCCCCCAGCAGGGGAGACTTTTAAAAAAGCCCTCCCTTCCGGGGAGGGTTGGGTGGGGCTGCTTTTTTGTTTAACAAAAAAGGCTCCAAATGTTCTTTGGAGCCTTTAATTATAATGTCATATTATATTATCTGAGGTCTTTTTTCCCAAAGTCGATGATAACCGGGGTTGCTACGCAGATTGACGAGTAGGTACCGAAAAGTACACCAATCAATAAGGCGAACGAGAAACCACGTAACACATCGCCACCAAACAGGAACAAGATGATCAGGATCATTACCACGGTTAAAGCAGTGATAACGGTACGGCTAAGCGTGTTGTTGATAGCATGGTTGATAACCTCTTTAGGGTCATCAGTTTTTGCGTGGTGCAGGCTAAGGAACTCGCGGATACGGTCAAACACTACCACGGTATCATTAATAGAGTAGCCGATAACCGTGAGCAATGCTGCAATAAATGCCTGGTCGATATCTAACGAGAACGGTAATATATCTTTAAACAACGTGAAGAAAGATAATACCATTGCAGCATCGTGCGCGGTAGCAATCATCGCGCCAAGGCTAAACTGCCATTTGCGGAACCTGATGAATATATACGCCGATATTACCAGGATGGCAATAATGATGGTCCACTTTGCCGAAGACTTTAATTCGTTGGCAACGGTGGCTTCCACTTTTTGGTGGCTTAAAATATCTTTTGTAGTGATTGTAGTAACCGGGTTTACTTTTAAAGCATTGATTAATGCATCCGCTACTTTCTCGTCTGCATCCGGGGCAGTATCGTTAATCAGGTAGTTGGTTGTGATACTGATCTTATCGGCACCGTAGGTTTTTACTTCAGAACCAAAGCCTAAAGCTTTATCCAATTCCTTGTGAATCTCATCGGTTGTTGCTGCTTTGTTAGGGAACTGTACCAGGTAGGTACGGCCTCCACCAAAGTCTACGCCGTAGTTAAAGCCACGGGTTACCATTGATACCAAACCGGCAGCAATGAATAGGCCAGAGAAGATATAGAATTTGAAACGATTCTTCACGAAACCGTAATTGGCGTTTTTGAAGGTATGTGAGCTCCATGGATTTGAGAATTTGATATCCCAGCCTTTTTCGAGCATAAATTCAAATATCAACCTCGAGATCAATAATGAGCAGAACAAGGTAGTAATGATACCGATCATTAACGTAGTTGCAAAACCTTGTATTGGGCCCGAACCGAATATGAATAAGATGATACCGGTTAAGAAAGTACTGATGTTGGCATCGAGGATAGACGGCAATGCATGTTTAAAACCATCTGCAACCGCAATACGGATAGATTTTGCCAAAGCAAGCTCTTCGCGCACACGTTCGTAAACCAATACGTTGGCATCAACGGCAACACCTAATATCAGGATGATACCTGCTATACCCGGCAGCGTTAATACGGCGCGTATGCTTACTAAAACACCCAGCAGGAAGAACACGTTAACCAGTACGGCTACTACCGCAATAGTACCTGCACGGTTGTAATACGCTATCATGAAGATGAGGATAACCACCAAACCAAGGATACACGATAATAAACCGGCGCTGATAGCTTCCTGGCCTAAAGAGGGGCCTACCACCTCGCCGCCAACAATGCGGGCAGGTGCAAGTAAACGGCCGGCCTTTAATACGTTGGCCAAATCCTTGGTATCATCCTGCGTAAAGCTGCTACCCGAGATAGAAGACACGCCGCCCGAAATTTCGTTTTGCACACCCGGGGCAGAGTAAACGTTATCATCCAATACAATGGCGATAGACCTTTTGCCAACAGATGCTGCTGCGGTGATGGTTTTCCAGGCATGGGCACCTTGCGAGTTCATGTACATAGTAACCTCGTAGCCGCCTTTTTGCTGATCGATGTCGCTTTTGGCATCGGTGATAACATCGCCCGACAATACTGCGCCATTTTGCGCACCGGCAAGTTTAATGGCATACAGGTCGAACTGTTTTTTATCGTTCGGTTTAACACCCCAAAGCAATTTCAGGTTCGGAGGTAATTTGCTTTTAACATCGGCACTGCGCAGGTAGCTGTTCACCTTGGCGGTATCTGTTTTGTAAGCCAGGCCTACAACCGGGCCCGGTACAGCTTGTAACTGGCCTTGTTGAGTTTGGTAATAAGCAGGGCTTAAAACGCTGAACAATGGGTTTTGAGCAGCCAACTGGCTTTTGCTTAAGTTAGCAGTATCTGATTTTATGCTCTTCTTTAGTTTTGCCAGTAAAGAGGTAGCAGAATCTTGTTTTGATAGCGGTGCTTTGCTACCGGCTTTTGCAGTATCGATTTTTGCAGTATCGGCAACTTTGTTTTTGGCAGCCAGCATGGTGTTGATATTGCTTAGCATGCCAGCAACTTCGGTATTGTCGTAAGTTTCGTAAAACTCCAGTTTGGCGGTACCCGATAAAAGCTTATTAACACGCTCCGGTTCTTTAACGCCCGGCAGTTCGATCAAAATGCGGTTGGTGCTTTTTTGCAACTGGATATTTGGCTGCGTAACACCAAACTGATCCACACGGCGGTGCAATACGGTGTACGATTGCTGCACAGCGGCAGAGGCCTGATCTTTCAGGTAAGCTTCAACCTGGCTATTGGTTGAATTGAACTTTACTTTGTCCTGATTGCTGCTGTTTGCAAAAATGGCAGCCAATTTTCCATTGGGAGCGCGTTTTTCGTAAGCTTCAACAAAAAGGGTAATGTAATCTTTGTTGGTTTTTTCAACAACATCTTTTTCAGCATCGGCCATTGCCTGTACAAAGGCCGGATCGGTGTTGTTGTTAGATAAGGTTTGAACCAACTCACGCAACGAAATTTGCATGGTTACGCTCATACCGCCTTTTAAATCGAGGCCCAGGGCCAATTCTCTGTCAAGGCAGTATTGGTAGGTGTGCCCAATGAGCGGGTACACCGGTTGAGTAGCCATTGAATCTAAATAGGCTGTTTCCCTTTTAGGATCGCCTTTGGAAATAACCTTGGCATCGTTCTCAACTTTATGGGCCACCCACGTAAATGAAAGCTGGTACAAGCACACAACAGCCAGCAGAATGGCGAAAAATTTAATAACCCCTTTACCTTGCATCGCGAATTTATATGTAATTAATTAGTTTATAAGCTTTTTAAAAATAGACGGCAAATCTAATAAAATTTCGCAAGCATGAAATTTTTAATTGAAACAAAATAACAGCAGGTTTTGTTACCGGCGATCGAGCTGGATGAACGAGTAGGGCAGCGGATTTTTCTCGTCGGGTTCAAAATCTTCGCGGCTCGTTTGCTGCCAATCTGCATAATCAATTTGCGGGAGGAAAGTATCAGCCTCGAAAGCCTTATGCACTATGGTAAGATAGATGCGGTTGGTGATAGGCATTGCCTGCCGGTAAATTTCGGCACCGCCAACAATCATCACCTCTTCTTCGGGCCCGCAAAGCGCCAGGCCTTCCTCAACCGATCTCACCACTTCGCAGCCGGTTATCTCAATATTCTGCCGCGTAACCACGATGTTCCTGCGCCTCGGCAGCGGCTTGCCAACCGAATCGAATGTTTTGCGCCCCATGATTACGGTGCGGCCGGTGGTAACATCGCGGAAATGCTTCAAATCATTTGGCAAGTGCCAAAGCAGTTGATTGTTTTTGCCGATGGCGTAATTTTCGGCGATGGCGACGATGATGGAAATTGTCATTGGGTCATTGAGTCATTGGGTCATTGAGTCATTGAGTCATTGTTGGGCTGCTCGATGATTTTTTTACCAATGTATTTTATGTAGATGTTTAGTTTATGATGGATGGTTTCTAGCTCCTTGATGAGTTCTGCATGCTTATCCGCATTTATCAAATTTCGAACGAGGCATTTGTTTAACCAGCCTTTAGTTTCGATTAAGGAACCTCTGCTAAAGTAGCAGAAGTTTTTATTTTCCTTTTAATGATACCTGCCGAATCCTTCAGCAATATTTTCGCTTATCGAATCGGCGGCTCTTGTTAATTGTTTTCCTACAGTGTCCTTTGTAAAGTAGTCCCACTCTAAAACCAGAAACCATATTTTGTTGCCGAAGGTATCCGCAAGGGTATAAACCTCCAAGTCTTCAATTCTGTTACTCATCTTTTGAAATCATTGCGCAAGCTTCCTGAGCACTTCTTCGTCTTCTGCAATTATCTGTTTAACGTACTCGGCCCGTTTCGCTCTATCGGCAATTTTTGTGCTGATATCTTGCATATACCTCAAAGCTTCCCGTAATAAGCTTTCCGGCGCATTCTCCGGAATCTGCCTAACAGCTTTCTGTATTTCTTCTTTTAATTCCGGTGTTGTCATAACTCCTCCCATAATTGCTTAATTGGATAGGTTTTTAATTTGCCTTGTTTGAACAACTTCACATCATTCAAAACCTGCCTGTAAATTTCCATCAATTTTGCCCGCTGCGATTTTTTTAAATTAGTACGCTTGCTTTCCGGTTTAACTAAGAAATTCCTGGCCATAATCGAATTTACAAAATATTGGTTGAATAGAGGAAGTAAAACAAACTGTATTCAAAAAATCAAATTCCCTTAATGACCCAATGACCCAATGACCCAATGACCCAATGACCCAATGACCCAATGACCCAATGACCCAATGACCCAATGACCCAATGACCCAATGACCCAATGATTACACCGCAACAATCCCTTTAATGTGCGGATGCGGCTCATAATTCTCCAAAGTGAAATCTTCAAATTTGAATTTGAAAATATCTTTCACCTCCGGATTGATTTTCATCGTGGGCAATGGCTTCGGCTCGCGGCTTAGTTGCAGGCGGGCCTGCTCCAGGTGGTTGTTGTAAATATGTGCATCGCCAAAGGTGTGGATGAAGTCGCCGTACTCCAGGTCGCACACCTGGGCCATCATCATGGTGAGTAAAGCGTACGAGGCAATATTGAAAGGCACGCCCAAAAATATATCGGCGCTGCGCTGGTAAAGCTGGCAGGAGAGCTTGCCTCTTGTTTCGCCCTTGGCTGCGTCTGCGGACTGCACGTAAAACTGGAACAAGCTATGGCAGGGTGGGAGGGCCATCTGGTTAACATCTGCCACATTCCAGGCCGATACCATAATGCGGCGCGAATCGGGGTTGTTTTTGAGCGTATTTACCACCTGGGTAATCTGGTCTATATGGCCACCATCGGGCGTTGGCCAGCTACGCCATTGGTAACCGTAAACCGGACCGAGATTGCCGTCTGCATCGGCCCACTCATCCCAAATGCGCACGCCATTATCTTTCAAATACTGGATATTGGTATCGCCCGTTAAAAACCATATCAGCTCGTGGATGATGGATTTGAGGTGCAGCTTTTTGGTAGTCACCATCGGGAAGCCGTCCTGCAGGTTAAAGCGCATCTGGTAGCCAAATACGCTGAGGGTGCCGGTGCCGGTGCGGTCGTGCTTTTGCGCGCCGGTATCCATCACGTGCTGCATCAGGTCGAGGTATTGTTTCATGTCGGTTGCTTGAATCGGGTGAGTGGTTGCGTGGCGGATAGTTTGGCCGGTAGTACCAATGAACTAATGAACCAGTGAACCAATGAACTTTTAAAAACACAAAGAAAAATAATCTAATTTTGGTATCCTACCGATGTTTAAAAATACATCGGTTGTTAATCAAATTTTAAATGATCGTATTTCCGAACGCAAAGATAAACATAGGCCTTAATATCATCGAACGCCGGCCCGACGGCTACCACAATCTGGAGACGGTTTTTTACCCCATCAAAATAAACGACGTGCTGGAGGTGATAGAAGCCGACGAGCTCAGCTTCGACTATTCCGGGTTGGATATCCCGGGCGACCTTAACGACAACCTTTGCATCAAAGGCTACCATTTGCTGAAGAAGGATTTCCCGAAATTGCCGCCGGTGAAAATCCACCTCCATAAAAATATCCCGATAGGCGCGGGGCTTGGTGGAGGCTCGAGCGATGCGGCGTTTTTCATCAAGCTGATTAACGAGAAATTCGGCCTGGGTTTGTCGGCCGATGCTATGATGGATTATGCCCGGGTGCTTGGTGCCGACTGCGCGTTCTTCATAGAAGGCAAGCCGGTTTTCGCATTCGATAAAGGCGACGAGTTCGAGACGGTGAAATTAGACCTCTCGGCGTACAAAATTGTTTTGGTGATGCCAGATGCCCATGTATCCACGGCAGAGGCTTACAGAGGCGTAAAACCTACGCCTGTTAAAGAAAGCTTATACGAGCTGATAAAAACCCCCATAGCGAATTGGAAACGCCATATTAAGAACGATTTTGAGGGTCATATCTTCCGCGACAACCCCGTTATCCGTGGCGTAAAAGCAGAGCTGTACGAACACGGTGCGTTATACGCCAGTATGAGCGGCAGTGGAGCCTCCGTTTTCGGGATATTCGATACCCTGCCAGACCTTAGCGGTATGGAGGCCGACAACCAGGTTTTTTACGACGTTTAGGGTTCCGGAGCGCTTCAAAGAAAACCAAAGAAAACCAAAGAAAAACACCGATTTTTCTCCGATTTTCTCGGGTAAAATGAGGTGTTTTTAGCTATAAACTTCAATCGATATAATCCCTGTCCTCGTCACTTAGTGTACGGGGATTTGGTTTGTCGTCTTCGTCTCCATCGTAGCCGGCGTGGTTGTATTTACTGCGGCCGGGGCGGCCAACCAGGTAGCCTAAAATAAAAGTGGCTACGCCTACAATCAGCATCATCGTGATTTTAGAAACGTACATGGTAGAGAACAAAACCGTGAACTGTACCTTATCCAGGTTTTGCATAAAAACGATGGTGAGCAAAATTGCGATGATGAGCACTACGATGGTTTTTATTCTCATGGCTTAAAGTTGTTTATGGTTACCACAAGATGCGATTTTTTTGACCGGTTTTAAAATCGGTTTTCTACAGGGCCGAAACCAGGTTGATAAGGAGGGGTGAGGCAAGGCCAAACTCATGGGTCTTATTGCTGCCTTTTTTTCGCATCGCCCGCACGCGAAAATCTTATCCGTTAACCTCGCCTGATTTTTGCCTCGTTGGTTGCGTTGCGAGGTTTTCCAATGTTTCCCGTGAGATTTCCCACGAGCCGGTTTCCTTAAAAACAGGGCACGATTCCTGCCGGTTTTAAAGGTCGGTTTTCTGCCCGGAAAATCAATTCAGCATGCCTGGGCGGTACTCCTGCGATTTTTAATTTACGCTCGATTTTGCATCCGGTACACTTACTTAAATGGCGGTCATTAAAATAGATGCTTGAATTTTTTAGTTATATAAGGTATTGTAAGTGTCTCATTTTTATAACGATGAAGTCATATTTTGATGTTGTTGCCAATGTGTGCTATTTTTTTTAGTATTTTAAAATTTTAGAACCTTGTTTTATCTCTATTATAACATGATATGAATCTTGTAATAATTTGATTTTGAGTGTAATATTTATTTATCTAAATGCCATTTTTTAAAATAAGATCCAGTTTTAAGACTTGTAATTTGGCTTAATGCCACTCATGAAGCTGTTTTGGTGGAGCTTTGCTTCAGTACACTATCAAAAAATGAGATTTTGCGCGTATGGAAATTAGCAGGGCCTTGACGAGCTATTCCCCGTCCTGAAACTTGGATGCCTCAGAGGGGCTAAAAGCGGCTTCTTATTGGAGGCGCACTTAGCCCCTACCCCAGGGAATATCAGGGTGGTTAAATGAAAAATCGGGAGGAAATAACTACTTAAAGTTTACCTGGTCCGGCGTTTTACAACGCGCTTTTGCGCCACGGGATAAAGGAAGATAGTGGATAGGATGATGATCGCGCCAATCCAAAAACCCGGGGTTACGCGGTTCCTGTCGCCCAGGAAAAGGAAGGCCATGATGATGCCGTAAACAGGTTCCAGGTTGGTGATTAGCGCTACGCGGAACGCAGAAAGCTCGCGCATTACCGATACCCCGGCCACGTATGCCAGCGATGTACATACCGTGCCCAGCAGCACCAGGTAGCCGATATCAGATAGTTTCGGGATACTGAAATTAGCGAATCCGCCGGTTGCCAGCAGGTAAATACTTATCCATACGAAGGCCCCTGAAAGCTCGTAAAATGCTATTACGGGAGCCTCGTAAGTCTTCACGAAACGCGAATTGATGATAGCAAATAGTGCAGCCAATACCGCGCTGGCCAGCCCTGCTATGATGCCCTTAGTGTATTGTGTTTCGAATTTAAAAATCAAAATAATGCCAATGATTATCAACATCCCCGCAACGATTTCCATTTTGGAAATGCGCGTTTTGTTGATGAGCGGCTCGAAAATTGCGGTAAAAAGTGTGATGGAAGAGAGGCAAACCAGCGTCACCGGAACGGTAGAAAGTTTGATGGAAGCGAAGAAAAGTATCCAATGGCCACCCACTAAAGCCCCTGTAAAGGCCATTTTTACCAGTGTTTTTCGGAGGATTTTCGGTGTTTTTCTTTGAAAAATAAGGTAAAAAAATAAGGAAATCGCGGCAATCCCAACCCTGTACCAGACCAAATTTACGGCAGATATGGTGATTAACTGGCCAAGGATGCCGGTAAATCCCCATACGAAAACCGTAAAATGGAGGATGACGAGGTTCTTATTTAAGGTTGGGTTGGCGGTTTTTTCGGGCATTTATTTGGGTGCTTTCAGTATCAATACTGTGCCCAATATACCAAAAACTATGTTAGGAATAAGAACCGCGATCAAGGGTTCAAAGCCTCCTTTGACGGCGAAAACCAACGCGAATCGATTTACTACGATGTACACGAAACAGATGAAAATGCCTATCCCGAGGGGCAGCCCAACGCCGCCGCGCACCTTGCGCGAGGAGATGGCAACCGCAATTACACACAGCACGAAAGAGGAAAACGGCTCTACAAAGCGGCGGTATTTTTCAAACTGCATATCAATTAAAGCACCTGTGCCGCGCAACTTTTCTTTCTCTATAAGCGTGTTCAAAACCTTTAAACTCATGCCTCCATACACGTTGCTGTTTACGTTATCGTGCACCTCAAAGTCTATCGGGCGCATGTCTAAAACGGTATCGATAGGCGGCCCGTTAGAGATGAATTTTTCCTTTAAACCGTTTACATAACGTATAGATGGGCTGATGATTTTCCACTTGGTTTTCACCGTATCGAACTGTATGCTGGGCGCTGTGAGCCGCATTTTTAGCTCATCGCCATCAAATTTTTCCAGCATAAACTGATAGCCGACGTGTACTTGAGGGTCGTACGATTGCAGAAAAACGAAGGTGTTTTTGTCCAACTGGATGTGTACTTCGCTCTTGGTTGGGTCATCGCCGATGAAGAAATATTTGCTTTCGAAGTCTACCTTAAGCTTGTTGGTAAAGGGGATTACGAAAATATTGGCCAGTATAGATACGGTAAATATAACCGTTGCCGACACCATATAGGGCCTCATGAAACGATAGAAACTGGCCTTGCTGGTGAGGATGGGTACTATCTCCGTTTGATTGGCCATCTTGGCCGTAAAGAAAATAACCGCCAAAAAATTGATGAGCGGCGATAGCATCATCATATAAAACGGTACGAAACCGGCGTAGTATTTAAAGATAATATCGTTTAGAGTAGCGTTTTTTCCCAGGAAATTATCCAAGTGTTCTGATACATCGAATACGATGGAAATAGCCATAAAAATGCCCAGGGTGAATATAAATGTACCCAGGTATTTCTTGATGATATACCAATCGATGGTTTTTAAGTACCGGTCTAAAAACTTCCTCATTTACAAGCGTTGGCCTAAGCGGCTCACCATTATTTTCTTCCAGTGGTAAAACTCCCCGCTGATGATTTTATTGCGCGCCTCGGTTACCAGCCACAGGTAAAAATGCAGGTTGTGCAGGGTGGCTATCTGGGCGCCCAGCATCTCGCCGGAGTGTATCAGGTGGCGCAAATAAGCCTTGGTATATTGCGTATCGGCGTACAAATCGCTATCAGCTTCTATGGGCGAAAAGTCGTTTTCCCATTTTTTGTTACGCATATTCAGGATGCCATCTTTGGTAAAAAGCATGCCATTGCGGGCATTTCGGGTAGGCATCACGCAGTCGAACATGTCAATCCCGAGGGCGATATTCTCCAAAATATTCACCGGCGTACCCACGCCCATCAGGTATCGCGGCTTGTTTTGCGGCAATATATTGCACACAACTTCCGTCATGGCGTACATTTCTTCGGCAGGTTCGCCAACCGATAAACCGCCTATCGCGTTGCCTTCGCGCCCGAAAGAAGCAATCACTTCGGCCGACCGCACACGCAAATCCTTATAAACAGAACCCTGCACAATTGGGAACAAGGTTTGGTTATAACCGTATTTAGGTTGGGTAGTATCGAACCTGTCGCAGCAGCGTTTAAGCCAGCGATGGGTCATTTCAATAGAGCGTTTTGCGTAGTTATAATCGCAGGGGTAGGGGGTGCATTCGTCGAAAGCCATGATGATATCGGCTCCAATTACGCGCTGTATATCCATCACATTTTCGGGTGTAAACAGGTGTTTAGAGCCATCCACATGCGAACGGAAGGTAACGCCTTCTTCTTTTATTTTGCGAACATCCGTTAGCGAATACACCTGATAGCCGCCACTATCGGTTAAAATAGGGCCATCCCAGCCGTTGAATTTATGCAAGCCTCCGGCGCCTTCAATAATATCTAAACCAGGGCGCAGGTATAAATGGTAGGTGTTACCAAGGATAATCTGCGCCTTTATATCGTTTTTAAGTTCGCGCTGGTGCACGGCTTTTACTGTGCCCGCGGTACCAACCGGCATAAAAATGGGCGTTTGTATCACGCCATGGTCGGTAACAAGTTCGCCTGCGCGGGCTTTAGATAGGGGATCTTGAGCTGTTAAAGTAAATTCCATTAATCCCGCAAAATTAGTGATTTAGGTTGAAAGCGACGTAAGCCTTAACGTGGTTTAATCGTCAGGAATACGCGTTTATACCTTGATAATGCGGGCTTACCCTTGTCTGTTACTTTCAGGATAAATTGGGTTGTTTCCGTTGTTTTTACCTCGGGTGCTAACAGGAAAATTTTATATAAATTTTCTGCCACGAGGATTTTTACCGGTGTTTTTAGCGTACCTGTTTCTGCGTACTGAAACCATAAATAGCTTAGGTTATCGCCATCCGGATCGGTTGTCCCGCTTGCATCGAGCGAAAAAAATTCGCCGGCTGTTACTGTAATAGCCGTTGAATGCCCTAATGCCGGCACCGGCGGGTGGTTGGCACCACGGTAAGGCTTGGTTGTCCAATCCATCCGGGCCGCAAAATCGTTCTGATAATCATCGCGCCAGCGCCAGATGGTTGCCCAGTTATCATGAAAAGATACCGTATCATTACGCACAGCGCGGCCATAATTGTTAAAAAGCACGGGTGTATAACTATCCGCAGCATTAGTAAAAATGGGCCTTGTTTCGGATTCTATCGGTACGCCGCCGGTAAAACCTTTTGCATCAAAGTCGGCCAGGTTAGGCTTATAAAGTTCGTAACGGCCGCCCCATCCACCCCATTCCGGATGGTTTGGAACGTTCAGCCCGTTTGGTATCAGTGATAGCCATGAGGGAGTATCGCCCTCCATTGTATAGGCAACATCGGGATAAAGTGCGCCCAAAGGCCCCTTGCCTTGTTGGATATTATCGGCTATCCATCTATTGCTAATCGTTTCGTTATTTGCACCATCCACCGCCTTGCTCATGGCCAGCCAGGTGGCTTTTCCGTATCCGCCGGGGGTAACGATATAGAACAATTCGGGGAAGTTATTCCGGATCCAAATACCGCTATCGTCCTGGTCGGATATGGTATAAACACGCAGTTTGGCAACCATTTTTTTCATCGTTGCCACGTCGTTTGAATTTTTAAGCGTGTATAATGCCTGCGCCAAAGTGTTTGCGCCGCCCCATACCGAGATCCATAATGGGCGGGGATCGTTTTGTTTCAGTTCTCTTATTATCCAATCAGAGCCCGCAGAATTTTTCCCGGCGCCCGTAGCATTTAAGCCATAGCCGGGTTGCCCTTTTTTTACCAGCATACTTAATTTTTGCGCATCGGGGTAAGCCGGATCATGTTTCCGCAGGTTTGGCAATACCTTATTATATACACTAATTATTTTTTGGATAGATTCGGGCACTATCCAGGTTTTTTGATGAACCGATGTGGTTGCAATTAAGCCCTTTATATCAATATCATTACTATAAAGCAATAACCGTATCAAGCTTTGGGTATCATCGGCATCAGCTTCTATATCGGTAAGCACAATTACCCTATTTTTGGGTTCTTGCTGTGCGTTGGCAATAGTAATAACAAAAAGACAGAGTAGCGTTAGTGCAGTTTTAAACGGATTCATAAATGAAGGTTGGCGGCTAATTGGTTGTTTATGCTAATGTAGTTATTTTAAGATGGTAAGAGTATGTTGAAGATGAATTTGCAATTGGGGGAGATAAAGGGGCGGGTATATGATATAGAAAAATATTAAGTTTGGGAAATCAACCTACAACATTATCCATTAATGAATTTAGAACGATATCCTTACTACGCAAAGCTAGATTATTACGAGTACTTTTTTTATAGCGATGGCCCTAAGGGTACTATAAAAAAGGTAGTAAAATTTGTAAAAGCAAGCGATAATCCCGTTGTTTTCAACTTAGGATTTGGTGATGAAGACCCCTTAAGCGGTGAGGTGAGCGATTTGAATGTAACAGACAATAAGGACAGAGATATAGTATTAGCTACAGTAGCAAGCACGATTAACGACTTTTGCGAATGTTATGGTAACAATTATATTTATGCGCAAGGGTCTACATTGGCGAGAACGAGGTTGTATCAAATGGGCATAGCACGGCTTCTAGAAGAAATAGTTGTGGATTTTGAAATATTTGGTTTGAAAGACGGCGGTTTTGAAATTTTTCAGCAAAACGTTAATTATAAGGCATTTCTTGTGAAACGCAGGGAAAATAATTATTTTTGATTAAGTTATTTACAAAGGAGGTTTTATGCCAGCAGTGAAAAAGGTGGTTTACGAAAAGGGTTTTGGTAAAGCTATAGTTACCAATGAGCCTAGTAGCCATGATAACGACCCTTTCTTCTTAGAGAAGTTAGAGAAAGCAAAAAAAGTATTGTCTAACGTGAAGTTCCCTGAAGAAATAAAAAAGTAATTGGGATGGAGGATAGTAATCAAAAGTCCAAAACGGTGCCATGGGGTACCCCACCTGAAATTGACCCTAATATGAAAGACCATAGCAAGGACCCATTTGTGCTAGAAAGTGTTGAACGCGCCAAAGAATTCCTCCGCCTACACCCCATACCAAACTGGATGTTGAAAAAGTACGATATAAAATAACCACAAAGGCCCGAATTTTCGGGCCTTTGTGGTTATAAATCGAGGCAAACTGCAAAAACAGCCCCCCTTAAATGGCAACATGTCCAACCATTCCAACGCTTATAACTTCTACCAACTTTTCTAAATTTTTCCAACCTTTTTTATCAAATTTGCACCTTATTAATTAGGGGTTTGGAAGCTTATATTCAAGAGGCGTTATTCGTTCTATTTCAGTTATGTTTTATTATTCAGTTGTATTACCTGGTAGGTAATCACACAAAGCTATATGCCTATGCACCTTCGCAGGCTTTGCCGGAGGTTAGCATCCCAATTTCGGTTATCATCAGCGCCCGCAACGAAGCCAAAAACCTGGCTGTAAACCTGCCTTATATATTACAGCAAATCTATCCCGATTATGAGGTGGTAGTGGTAAATGATTGCTCTTACGACAGCTCGGACGTGGTGTTGGAAGATATCCAACGCGAGTTTCCGCACCTTAAAATTGTTACCATCACCGAGCACGACCGTTACAAAACCGGCAAGAAATTCGCCCTTACCCTGGGCATCAAAGCTGCCAAAAATGAGCATCTTTTGTTTACCGATGCCGATTGCAAGCCTGCTACCCTGCACTGGATAACCCGCATGGCGGCCAATTTCGGGGGCCAAACCCAACTGGTTTTAGGCTATTCGCCATACTTTCGCAGCCGCAATTTCCTTAACGCATTCGTCCGTTTCGAAACCGTTAAAACCGCCATCAACTATCTTTCGGCCGCGCTTAGTGGCGATGCTTATATGGGCATTGGGCGTAATTTGGCGTACACCAAAACTTTGTTTTTTGGCTCCAAGGGCTTCGCATCGCATATGCATATCCTTAGCGGTGATGATGATTTGTTTGTAAACCAAAACGCCACCGCAGAAAATGCAGTAATTGAGATACACCCCGATGCCTTTACTTATACCGATGCCAAAACCACTTTAGGTAGCTGGTTTAAGCAAAAAAAACGCCACATGGGTGTGGGTAAAGAGTACAAAAACAGGCACCGCCAAATGCTTAGCATCGATGCCATAAGCGGTTTTTTATTCTACGTTTTGTTTGCGCTATGCCTGGTATTTAAGTTTGAGCCTTTGCTGGCCGGCGGGGTTGTGGCTTTCAGACTGATACTTCAGTTTGTTATTTATAGCAGGATTTTTAAGAAGCTGGATGCCGGCGATATACTTTGGGCGCTGCCATTTTTTGATGTGATTTACTACCTTTACTTAAATGTATTTGGATTGATAGGTACTTTTATAAAAACCACCCGATGGAAGTAAACGCGAATTTTACCGAGAACGCAAAGAATGATTTTCACCTGGTGGTGAAGGCCAGGGAAGGCAACCAAAAAGCCTATGCCGACCTGATGCACCGCTACAAAGATTCCATCTATTTTATGGTGCTGAAGATGGTAAACAACAAGGAAGATGCGATGGACCTCACCGTAGAAACCTTTGCCAAAGCCTTTGAAAAACTGGAAAAATACCAGCCCGAGTACGCCTTTAGTACCTGGCTTTTCCGCGTGGCTACCAATAACTGTATCGATTTTATCCGCAAAAAGAAACTGAATACGCAATCAATCCACGGTATGTTGGATGAAGACGGCGACGAAAAACCGCTGCAAATAAAGGCAGATGTGCTCAACCCCGAAGAAACTTCCATCAAAAAACAGCAAACTGAAGAGCTGAAATTGTTGATAGAAAGCCTGCCCCTGCGTTACCGTAACCTGATAACGCTGCGCTATTTCGACGAGTTATCGTACGAGGAGATTGCCCAGCAGCTCGATTTACCATTGGGTACCGTAAAGGCGCAATTATTCAGGGCCCGGTTCTTACTGGGCAACATCATCAAAAAGCATAGTAAGGATGACATCTGATTTAATTCTGAAGTATTTCCCCGATGCAAGCCCTGCTCAGCAGGAGCAGTTTGCCCGCCTGCAGGAACTATACACTTTTTGGAACAACCAAATCAACGTAGTATCGCGCAAGGATATCGATTTGCTTTACGAGCGCCACGTGCTGCATTCTCTCGGCATAGCCAAAGTAATGCCCTTTATGCCCGGCGAAACCGTGCTGGATGTAGGTACCGGCGGCGGCTTCCCTGGCATTCCTTTAGCTATTCTCTTCCCCGAAACGAGGTTCCATTTAGTTGATTCCATCGGAAAAAAAATAAAGGTAGTGAACGAAGTTGCAGCAGCTTTAGGGCTGGTGAATGTAAGAGGAACCCACGCCAGGGCCGAAGAAATAAAGGAAAAATTCGATTTTGTGGTATCGCGCGCGGTTACGCAATTGAAAGATTTTTACCCTTGGGTAAAGGGCAAGTTCAGCAAATCTACCACCAACAAACTGGCCAGCGGGATACTCTATTTAAAAGGGGGGGACTTAACGCAAGAAATTGCCGAGTCGGGTTTAGCCGTTCAGCAATTCTACCTCAGGGATTATTTTGAGGAGGATTTTTTCGATACCAAGCAGGTTATCTACGTAAAGGGATAATTACGGTTTTTTGGTTCCTGCGGTATCTATTTTGATGTTCAGCTTAGTTATTGGTGCAACTTTTACATCCACTTTCTTCAAATTTACCTTAGTTACCGGTTTTACCTTCATTGGCTTTAGGCTGATTTTAGTATTGGTAACAACTACAGGCGAATCTATGGTGATATCGAGGTTTCTTACATCTGCTGCCACAACCGGCGCTACGAAAATTTTGGGCGCAACTGCAGCCCTAACCTTTACGGCTTTAACGCGTTTAGTAGGCTTGTCGGCCACTACCTTTGGAATTTCGAAGCTATCTCTCGATATGGTAGGCGGGCTTGCGGGACTAGCGGGTTCATCTATCGTTATCATCGGTGGCGGCGGTATTTTTTTACCCGATATGTTCAGTGCTACTTTTGGCGCTTTTTTGGGTTTTGCGGGCGGCGGTGGCGGCGGTAAGTTAGGTATGTCGCCAATATTTACGGCTTTGTTAAATATAATGTTGCCTACAAAGCCCGGTATCACTCTTGTTTTATTGCTGGCAAGGTAGGTAGCCTGGTTATCGGGCAGCCAAAAGTTCATCTCCAGTATCTTTTTGCCGGGTTTGTCTTTTACCGGGTAAGGGTAGCTTTCCAAGGCTTTTAATGCTATGGCTTCGTAACCTGTGCCTTTGCTTTGCATAACAGCTATGTTGGTCATTTTACCCGCTGCATTCAAATCGAAAGTAAATACAACTGCACCGTTTTCATTTGCTTTTAATGCTTCCGCAGGGAATTTTATGGTTTTATGTAGGTAGGCGGATACTGCTTCGTAAGGTTTTTTTAGTAAATATGGGGGCGGAGGAGGAAGCAGCTTATGTTTGGTGGTATCGCTTTTAGCATCGTTCCCTGCGACAATCGGCATCTTTGTTTGGCTGTCCACATCAATTACCTCCACTGTAAGCTTCATGGTTTTTTGGATGTAGGCAATATCTTCGGGGCTGGTGCTTTTGGCTAAAAATGTCTTTTTAATGCCTTTAACGGTAAACGAAAGATTGTCGGAGTAGGCGGTGATATCTTTTACCTTATCTATTATTTTAAAATACTTAATGGTTTTTGTTATGGGTTCGTCTATCCTGATTTCGGCTTGCACGGGTTTAGCCGGTGCCAGGTCGATAAATGCATAGTTTTTACTGAACACGAGGGTTGATGCGCACAGCATCCCTACACAGAGGGGCACTGCGGCCAGGTACTTTAGCCTTGCTAAGCTGCCTGATCGTTTTTGGTTTAACATGATGATTCGCTTTTTTAGGAGATTATAATTGAAAAAAGAATGTGCAATGGGCGAGCCCTGTATGCCGTAGGCGTTGTTAAGCAAAAAGGCCGAATAGGTGAGGGCGTCGCGCTCTTGTGCGGCGGTCTGCTCATCGGCAATATACTCGTGCAGGGTACGCAGGCTGCGCTGCAACAGGTAAATAAAGGGGTTAAACCAGCTGAAAACCTTAAGCACTTCCAAAAAAATGATGTCTGCCGAATGCCGTTGGCGGATGTGTACCAGTTCGTGCGCTATAATGGTATCGGCCTGTGGTACTTCGGTGCCGATGAACAGGTAATTAAAGAACGAAAACGCCGTGTTATCGCCCTTGAGCTGTATCAACTTATACTTATCTGCATAGCGCGATTTACTTTTGCGCGTAAGTAAGGATAAGCGATACAAGCGGTACGCCAATACCGCTAAAGTTACTACCGCACCTATTATATAGGCATATAACAATACATCCCCCAGGGTTATTTGCGCAACGGGCTCTTCGATAGTTATCTCGGGCAAGGGGGGACCGTTCACTACCTGTGGAGTATAAGCAACCGGCTGCAGGGTTATCTGCTCCACTGGCTTTAGTATGCTGAGCTGCGTAACCGGCAGTATAAACGATACCACGCAGCTAAACAGCAAAAAGGCGCGGCTTAACAGGTAATGGGTTTCGTTATTTAAAAACAAGCAATAGCACAAATAAAATACCCCCAGGTAAATATTTGCTTCAACAAGGTAGTGCAGCCAGTTCATTGTTTTTTGTTTTTGAGGTTGTTCAATAGTTCGGTCAGTTCATCCAGTTCTTTCAGGCCCAGGTCCTTCTCATCGGCAATAAACGATACCAGGCTTTTGTACGAATCGCTGAAGTAGTTCTTCATCAGCTTATCGAAGGTGAATTTCTTGTAATCGTCTTCGCTCACGGTAGGGAAGTACACATGCGAATTTCCGTAGGCCTTATGGTCTATAAAACCTTTGCCTTCCAGCACCCTTACCACGGTAGATACCGTGTTGTAAGCGGGTTTGGGCTCGGGTATGCGTTCGATGATATCCTTTACGATAGCTTCGTTCAATTGCCACAGTATCTGCATTATCTGCTCTTCGGCTTTAGTGAGTTCTTTTACTTTCATAGTAAACTATTTTTATAGTTATGCTAAGGTAGAACTATTTTTATAGTTTGCAAACTATTTTTGTAGTTTTTTTTTAACGTATCGTCTTTTGCGAGAAATGGCGGTGGGGAAAGACGACGCGGCAACTAGTGGCACCGAACCCGTCGAAGAACAGAAAAACCGGCATTGGCCTGTTCGGCAACCACTGAAACTGCTAAAGCACTGGCTTCCATAGAACAGGACGCAGCCGGCAGTTTCTTTTGGTTACTTTTCTTTGCTGCCAAAGAAAAGTAACATCCACAGGCCTTGAATAACTTACTGCCTTGCCTAACGAAGCACAAAAGACTGCAACGCCTAAACCTCATCACATTTTTTAGGTGCATTCCTGAGTTTCCTTACAGCCATGACGTGCAAGATGGTGGACCAATAAAAAATACACCTATTTTGCTAATAATATTAGGATTATTGCTACTTTAGGGCATCCAAAACTATGTCGTTACATCATCAGCTTGCTTTAACATTTATTAAAAAGATAGGCCCCGTACTGGCCAGATCTATGATGAGCCAGTTTGGCGATGCCGAGCAGATATTCCGCTTATCCAAATCTTCGCTGAGCAAAGCCAGGGGCGTTGGTGCAAAAACGCTGGGCCAGGCCGATTTTGATGAGGCTCTGCGCCGGGCCGAAGCGGAGCTGAATTTCATCGAAAGGAACGATATCGACGTGCTTTTTTATACCGATGCACGCTACCCAAGGCGCTTGAAGAACTGCCACGACGCACCTTTGTTGTTATACTCGCGGGGCAACGCCAACTTCAATGTGCCGCGTATCATCAGCATAGTAGGTACCCGCAACGCTACCGATTACGGCAAGCAACTATGCAAGCAGCTGGTTGAAGAATTGCAGGAATACCATATTATGATTACCAGCGGCCTGGCACTGGGTATTGATGTGGCGGCTCATAAAGAGTGCCTGCGGGCGGGAGTACCCACAGTGGGCGTACTGGGGCACGGGTTCGATAGGATGTACCCCTCGCAAAACCGCGCTACTGCCGATAAGATGCTGGAGAATGGCGGCCTGCTTACCGAATACCCATCGGGCACCAATCCCGATAGGGAGAACTTCCCGCAACGTAACCGCATTGTTGCCGGCATGGCCGATGCTACTGTAGTGGTGGAGGCAGGCTTAAAAGGCGGCGCATTGATAACCGCCGAAATTGCTAATACCTATAACCGCGACGTATTTGCCTTCCCCGGCAGACTGGGGGACGAATACTCTGAAGGATGCAACTTTTTGATACGCAATAACAAAGCACAATTGCTTGCCTGCGTTGCCGATTTGGCCTACAGCCTCGGCTGGGAAAAAAAGGGGGAATTGAAAGGTGCACCAGAACAACTGGTTTTGCCTATCGACCTATCGCCCGGCGAAAGGAATATTTACGATATCATCCGCGAGAACAAAACGCCATTGGCTATAGACGATTTGAGCATCAAAACCAATATGCCCGTAAGCCAATTGGCTATGGCTTTATTGGAGATGGAATTGCAGGGCTTCATCCGCTCGTTGCCGGGCAAAGCTTATTGCATCAATTAAATCTTTGGGTTATCATAATAGGTGAGTTTTCCCGAATCCTCATAAATTTCTTCCCAACTATCCAAATCAAACTCAATCAGCGCCACGGTACCCGGTGGCACTTCTTTTATGGCGCCGCTTAAAGTATAGAGTATTTGTTCTACGGCGGGGTTATGCCCAACAAGGGCTATGAAATCTTGCTCGGTAGGTAACTCATTGATGATGCGCATTAAGGTAGGTTCGCCTGCCTCATAAATCGCCTTTATAATGGTTGCGGGATTCAGCTTCAACGTATCGGTAAAAATATTTGCGGTAGTGTGGGTGCGTAAGGCCGGGCTGGTGACAAAAAGCTGGGGGATGATGCCTTTTTCCTGCAAATGTGAAGCCATGGCTTCGGCCCCTTTAATGCCTTTTTCGGTAAGGGGGCGTTCAAAATCGGTGTAGCCGCTTTCGTGGGTGGCTTTGGCATGGCGTATCAGTAGTAGCTTTTTCATCGGTTTTAAAAGTATAAAAAAAAGAGGAGCAAAAATTGCTCCTCTTTTGCCATTTTGGCAATTTCTTTATCAGAAAGTAAAACCTATCGAAACGCCGAATACTTTGCTTTTTATGGTACCGCTGCTGCTATCGTTTGATAAATTAGAAAGACCAAGATCGTAGCTTAGGCCGATAAGGAAACCGCCTTTAAGCTGCAAACCGGCTATGCCTTGTATGCCAAATTCGGTCTTTTTTACATCGTCAACCCCGTCTCCAAAGTTCACATCCGTTTCGGTTGTTGTGCCGCCGCTGGTCGATTTATCTTTACCGGAGATACCCATAGCCGCAAAGGGGCCGGCACCGAAATAAATATTTCCGACTACAATTGGGGCATGATAAACAATATTAACAGGCACCTGCAAATAATATAACTGAAACTTTTGGCTGGTATTGCTTATTTGCTCATCAAATTTGTAACCTTTACCGGTATAAAACAGGCCGGGCTGGATAGAAATAGCACCGGCTTTAAGATCGGCAAATACGCCTACCGAAAATGAAGTTAAAGAACCGGGCGAAAACGAAAAGCTTCCGCTTGATTGAGATACGTTGGCAAAATTTACGCCGCCTTTAATTCCAAGTTTTGGGATTTGCGCAGATGCGAATAACGCTGCAGAAGCAAGCGCTACTGTAAAGATTAATTTTCTCATATGTGGTAAAGATTTAAATTTCAGCTAATTTAAATAATAAAAGATGAAATTGCGATGAAAGCAAATTTACCTTTTATTTACGAAGGCGGTTATAGGTTCCTCGGGCATATCAACCATGCATTTAAAATGACCCAGCGGGCATTTCTCCAACCCGAATTTGGAGCAGGGGCGGCAGCCGATATCGGTACCGGCCACCAAAGCATCCTTTACCATATAGGGTTGTACGCCCAATAAATCGGGCACGGTGCCGCCCCAGATAGATACGATGGGTCTGTCGAAAGCTTCGGCAATATGGGTTAAGCCGGTATCGAAACCGATTACACTTTGGGCTTTTGATACCAGGAAAACCGACTCATCCAGCGAGGTTACTCCGCAGGCGTTATATACTTTAGGGCCCAGTGCGGCGGCCACTTCATCCCCATTGGCCTTTACGTCCTTACCGCCCAGCAGCACAACGGGCAAGTTTATTTCCCGGCAAATGCTGATGATTTTTGAGTTGGGCAGGCGTTTGGTAAAATGGGTTGCGCCTATAATAAATGCTATGAAACCGTTTTGATGACTGGTCGGAAGCAGATCCTCCAATTGGTGCCCGCCAACATAATAGTCTATCGGTCTGCCATCGTTTGTAACGCCTAGTGGTTCGGCGGCTTTTAAATAACGGTCTACAATATGGGTGTTGGGCACCAGCTTGAGGTTTAGCTTAAGGCTGAGCCATTTGCGGATGGTGTATTTTTTGAAGGTGTACGATTTAACGGCCGTGCGCATTTTGATGACGGCCGTGCGCAGGTTGTTGTGCAGATCTATAATGTAATCGTACTTTTCCTGTTTGATATTCGCAATGGTTTCGGCCAGGGTGGGCTTCAGCAGCAGCAGTTTATCCAGGTAAGGGTTGTTGTTGTAGATGTACTGAAAAGCTGGTTTGGTAATGAAATGCACCTCGGCATTGGGCACCTGCTTTTTGATACAGCGAACAACAGGCGTGGTATAAATAATATCACCCATCGAACTGAAGCGGATAACCAGTATTTTCATCTTGGTAATATTACCCGGTTACGCTATTTGCCCGTATTTTGTTGATGATGGATGTGGACGAGTAGCCCTCTACCAGGCTGATGGTTCTCACCTCGCCGCCATTGGCCAGTACTTCTTTGGCCCCGGCAATGTTTTCGATGGTGTAATCGGCACCTTTTACCAAAATATCAGGCATCAGGGTAACGATGAGGTCGCGCGGGGTATCTTCTTCAAATAGTACGATGCCGTCAACAAAAAACAGGGCGGCCAGTAATGCGGCGCGGTTACTTTGGTCGTTAACGGGGCGGCTTTCGCCTTTCAGTCGCTTTACAGATGCATCGGCATTAAGTCCGATGACCAGTTTATCACCAAGTTCGGCCGCTTTGGCCATGTAAGTAATATGGCCTAAATGCAGCAGATCGAACACACCGTTGGTGAATACTATCTTTTTACCCTCTGCCTTCCAGGCCTGTATGCGGGCCGCAAGGGTAGGGGTATCGGTTATTTTATCTAAGAGGGTTTGTTCGAGGTTGTGGCGCATGGGGTATATACTGTTATCGCCTGAGTAATTTCTCGCAAAGGCGCAAAGACGCAAAGTGGTTTTTAATCTTGGCGCCTTTGCGTCTTTGCGCGATACAAGATTCAGGATTGTATGTTTATTTCGGTTTCTTCGCTTCAAAAATCTTTTTAATTTCTTCCAAAGATAGCGCATTCAGGCACATTTCTTTGCTGAGACCGCCTTTGCGGGCCACATTTACGCCGTACTCCATATCCAGGAAACCGCTGTTGCGGTGTGCATCCGGGTTGATGGATAGCATAACACCCTTTTCCAAAGCGTATTGGTGCCAGCGCCAGTCGAGATCTAAGCGTACGGGGTTGGCATTTATTTCGATAATTACCTTATTGGCAGCGCAGGCATCTATCACTTTTTTACAGTCGATATCATAGCCTTTCCGGCTCAAAAGCAGCCTGCCAGTGGGGTGCCCCAATATCGTGGTGTACGGGTTTTCGATAGCTTTTATCAGTCGTGCGGTGGCTTTATCTTCGGCCATTTTTAGGTTGCTGTGTACCGATGCGACGATGAAATCGAAGCGTTGCAATATCTCGTCGGGGTAATCAAGCGAGCCATCGTTCAATATATCCGATTCGATCCCCTTGAATATACGGAATCCCTCCAGTTTTTTGTTGAGATGGTCTATTTCCTCGTGCTGTTGCAGCACACGCTCTATGCTGAGGCCCTTGGCGTAAAAAGCGCTCTTGCTATGGTCGCACATGCCCAGGTATTGCAGCTTCAACTGATCGCGACAGTAAAGGGCCATCTCTTCTACGGTGTTTACGCCGTCGCTCCAGGTGCTGTGGTTGTGCAGGGTGCCTTTGAGGTCGTGGTAGGTAATCAGCTTGGGTAGCTTGTTTGCAGCCGCCCGTTCGATAAAAGTATCGCCTTCGCGCAGTTCGGGCTGCATCCAGGTCAGCCCGGCTTTTTGATAGATAAATTCCTCGCTCGATGGTTCCTCCAATTCTTCGGTCATGAGGGCTAATACAGCCTCTACGTGCTCGTCGGAGCCGGTATTGATGAATAATTCTTTATAATATTCTGCTTTATCCACGCAAATAATATCAACCAGCAGCCCGTTTTTCAGTTCGCCGCCAATGTGGTCTCCATTCAAGCTCACATTCTGTAAAATTTCCGATTTTGCAAGGGCATCAAATGCAACTTGCTGGTTGAGGCTACCGACAACGATGACTAGTTCCGTTACAATTTCATTCCGCCGGCGAAATTCTCCTGCAAAATGTTTCAGCGCTTCCGGGAAAATGCCTTTTATTTCGTCCATCAGCAGATTGGCTTCTTCCTCCACCTGTGCGTACAGGAATTTGCCGTTCCCCGCCATCCGAAACTCGATGAGCCTGCGTATCTCGTCCTGTGTTTTCAGTCCGAAGCCTTTGGCTTCTATCAGTCGGTTTTCGTTGCAGGCGTAATAAAGTTCACCTACGTTTTCTATGCCCAGGTCCTTCCAAATGGTGGCCACTTTTTTGGCACCTATGCCCTTGATGCCCATCATCTCTACGATGCCTTCGGGGGTTTTATCCAGCATTTCCTGCAGTTCGGCCATGGTGCCGGTGTCCAGCAGTTCGGCAATTTTTGCCGCGAGGCTCTTGCCTATGCCGTCTATCTTCTCCAGCTCGGCAACGGTTTTACCGGCAATAGGGAAGGGGAGCTTATCAACCTTAAAAGCCGCGTTGGCTATCGATTTTATTTTGAAGGGGTTGGCCTCGTGCAATTCCATCAATTGCGACAGCAGGCGGAGCGTACGGGCTACGGGCTTATTTTCCATAAATTGGTTTGCGGTAAAAATACAAAAGGCAGGGGCAAAAATGCCTTTTATTATTGAACAACATTATCGCATATCTGTTTTTTAACCGCAGCGAGCACGGAGGAGGCGCAGAGGGGCACAGAGCTGGAGTGTGGTTTGGATTTTAACGGCAGAGCGCGCAGAGATTAATTGACGATAGCGTAATTGGAAAGAATAGTCGGTTAAAAGAACAGCAATTTCGGAAAGAGAATAATGCCTATCATTTTATAAGTCGTAAAAAAATAAAACAGGTATGCTACGATTCCAAGGAATTTTTTTGCTGTCTGAGATTTAATTTTAATCATTAGAATATATAAAACGAAAGCTATAAAAATAGCAAGGCAAAGCCAACTACTGTAAATACCAAATACAAACGGATCTAACCTGTCTTTTATTGGAGCAAAATAGTTGACGTAAATGCATAACGTTATCGCAATGAATAAAAACAAGTATGTGCTTGTTTTGAATGCTTTAATCATAATTAAATATACATATACAAATGTGAAGGTGAATCAGGAGTTATAAATAATTGAAAATAGGGGAATTAACGCTGAAGACAGGGATTGATTTGTCGTTTAGTTAATGACATTCGCTCCAACTCGTTCAAATTCTTGTTAACTCAAATTCGCGGGTGCACAGATGTTTATTTAGCCTATATGGAATAACGTTTTAAAACTGTTCTCTTTAAGTCCGAATCAGGCCAAATTTCGATTCTATAAAAGTCGTCTCCGTTGTCGCCATCTACTGATGCTAAATTTGAAGAATAAATGCGTACACGATATGCACCGGGTTCTACAGGCAATTCTAATTGAACACTTGAATCGGGGCAATCAAGGATTTGAATAAATCCGGATTTTATTATTATGCCACCCTCAACTACATGGTCATAATCAGCCAAAATAATATTTTCGTTAAAGCGATTCAATATTTCTACCTCCGCTTTAACCTGACCATAACATTCAAGTCCGACTCCTAAAATGCCATTCTCAATTGCTAACCTATCATCAAAAGCTTCCGCCGTCCAAAAGTTGTCTGATGCGGTATCACCCGGTGAATCTTTGTCGTAGATATAGAATTGGTTGTGTGTGGTGTAGAAATCTAATGGATATTTCATCTTGCTTAAAACTAAGTAATAATCCATGTTTAGCCAAGCGCCGCAGCAAAAAACTCGAATAATCGTGTCGTTCTATTCAGTCTTTACGTATTTTGTGGTTGATAAATCGATACTCTCATATGCATAATATCAACGATGAAATATTCGCCCAAAACCTGCTGCTAACGCAAGCTTATTGCGAAACGCAGCTTGCAAATGCAGATAAATCTCCGGCGGAAATATTTAGAAGTTTTAACCCGGAGTATGATGGCAAACCGTTGTACACTTTTGTAAAGGGGCAGTATTCAGCACCGGTATATCAATCAGCTCAATCTGCTGTCTACCCTTTTGACCATGATAAAGAATCATTTTATACCGATTTGTTTGAGCTGCAGTTGCTAAATAAAAGGATAATGGTAACTACCCTCGATGTAACTTCAAACTACTCCGGGAGGATATTAATTGCAGATATCGATCAATCTATACCTGATGGTGCTTCAGAGGCAGAATCGTTTGGGTTTATAGATGAGTATGACTGCCCACCTGTAGATACATGGTTTTATATTGTGCAATTGGAGTTTACCAGGAGGTTATATGCCTGGATACCGGAACGTTTTGTTGAATTGGTGAATGAGGGAATTGATGTAAACATGTTGAATATTTTCAATTGGCAGGACAATCCACGGCATATTGATTGTAGCAAAGAGCCTGGAGTTAAGAATATCCATCGTGAATATCAATATCAACCTCATGAAAAATACATGCCCGACAGGCGTTACATATTCCCAATAGTTTGCGCTGTTCTGCTCTTGATTATATTACTTTGTTGGGTCGAGTTCCATAATTATGAAGGTTGATTTTGATGAGTTAGGAATGATTCTTCGCAGGTGAAAATTCGTGAAATTCGAGTAACTAGTTCTATTCAATCTTTACGTATTTTGTGGTTGATACGCCGAAACGCTCATATGCACAACATCGACCATGAAATATTCGCCCAAAACCTATTGCTAACGCAAGTTTATTGCGAAATGCAGTTAATTAATGCGGATAAATCAGCAGCCGAAATATTGAGGAGTTTTAACCCGGATTATAATGGTCAAAAGGCATTTTCCTTTAAACCGGGAGAATATGACGGGGAAATCAAGACTTATTTTGAAGCGGGCTGGTCGGTCGATCCATGGAGAGACGACGATATGGTGATTTATAACGATTTGTTTGACCAACAATTAGCCAATAAAATGCATGTGGTGAAGTTGGATAAACTGCAGACGAGTTGTAAAGGTAAAATACTGGTAGCAGAGGTCGATAATACTGTAGTTGATGGATGTTCCGAAGCTAACTCTGATGGACTAATTGACATTTTTGACTGTCCGCCGATAGATACGTGGTTTTATTTAACTGACGATGAACATAGTAGGCTGATGTATTGCTGGATACCCGAGAAATTTGAGGAGCAAATAAATATAGCTGTGGCAGTAAATGCAACAGACTGTCTAAGATGGTTCGATACTACGTCTCAATAAAAAAAAGCCACCCTCACAGGCAGCTTTTCCATCAAAATATTTAAACACAAAATTATCTTATCACCACTTCGTAAGGCATGCGTGCCTGTGGGGTGCGCATCATTTGGGTTACGCCTTTTATTTGCTGGTAGTATTTATAGTTTTCGCCAAGCTCGGCTTTTACGAAGTGTGCGCTCATCTGAGCGGAGAAACCCTGGCCCAATTTGCTCAATACACTTTTTTGCTCGGGGTAGCTTACCAGTTGGTAATCTTTCAGGTTAGCCTTCTTTGCGGCAGATGCAACGGCATCGCTGATGTTGCCCAGGCGGTCAACCAGTCCAATCTTCAAAGCCTGCTGGCCTGTCCACACACGGCCCTGACCGATGGAGTTGATATAGGCCTGCGTTTTTTTGCGGCCATCGGCAACAGCTTTGGTGAAGGTATCGTAGCCGCGGTTCACACTTTTTTGCAACATGGCGCGTTCTTCGGGAGTAAGGGGACGGCTAACATCGCCTAAATCCGCATACTTGCCGGTTTTTACACCATCGAAAGTAACACCCAGCTTATCGTTAAAAAACTTCTGCATGTTGGGCAGTACTGCGAAGATGCCTATAGAACCCGTGATGGTGTTCGGCTCGGCAAAGATAGAATCCGCCGCGCAAGCGATATAATACCCGCCCGATGCAGCAACATCGCCCATAGAAACGATGATGGGTTTTACCTTTTTGGTCAGCATTACCTCGCGCCATATCACGTCAGATGCCAGCGAACTGCCGCCCGGAGAGTTCACCCTCAAAACGATTGCTTTTATCTTATCATCGGTACGGGCTTTGCGTATGGCCCTTGATATTTTTTCGGAGCCGATGCTGTTATCGTCGCCATCGCCGCCACTTATTTCGCCCGAGGCGTATATTACCGCAATGCGGTTTTTAGAGTAAGGCTTTTTATCGTCATCGTCTTTGCCGTCGTCTTTAGGGCTGCTTTTAACGTATTCGCCCAGTTCGACACTGTGCAGGTCGTCTTTCTCGTTAATATCGGTACGGCGTTTCAGTTCGTTTAAAATTTCGTCTTTGTATTTCAGCCCGTCAACAAGCTTGTATTTCAAAGCATCTTCCGGCTCCTGTATGCGACCGGTGTTGGCATAATTGAATAGCGAATCTTTATTGATATGGCGGCTCTTGCCAATGCCGGTAAGGAAATGATCGTACATAGAACCCAGGTACGAGGTCACCTGCTCGCGGTTGGCGTCGCTCATTTTAGTGAGGAAGAATGGCTCTACGGCGCTTTTGTAAGTGCCCACTTTGATAATCTGCGCCTCTATGCCCAGCTTATCCAGCGCACCTTTTAAAAAGGTAACCTCAGAGCTGAAGCCCTTGAATTCGATGATGCCCTTGGGGTTTAGGTACACTTTATCGGCAACGGAAGCCAGGTAATAAAAGCCCTGGGTGTAAATTTCGGAGTAGGCAACCACAAATTTGCCCGACTTTTTAAAGTCGAGAAGTGCGTTGCGCAGTTCCTCGGTAGTAGCCTGGCCCTGCATCATATAGCTTTCATCTAAAAAGATGCCTTTTATATTGCTGTCGTCTTTTGCTTTTTTAATGCTGGCGAGGATATCGTTCAACCCTAATGATTTTTCGCCGTCGAAACCCAGGAAACCGATGGCGGCAAGAGGGTTATTTGCGGTGCGTTCGTTTATCTGGTAATCTATTTTGATGTGCAGGATAGAGTTTGAGTCAACATCAGCTACTTTGTCTGAACTGGCCGCTGTAATAAGGCCCACGATGAGCAGGACGAACAGCACCCCAAAAATTACGGTAGAAATGATGATACCCACAACGGTGGCGAACACAAATTTGAAGAATTCTTTCATTAACTGTTATAAATCATTTATATATGCAAACTTACTAAAATAGCCCTGCTTAACCTTTATTAAGAGCCGGGTATGTGATATTTGTTACAACATGATTGACGTTTTTTTACTATTGGGCACCAACCTGGGCAACAGGCAATTGCATTTGCAACAGGCCATTGAGCACCTCCGGCAACAAATTTCGGAGGTAACAAGGGTTTCTGCCATTTACGAAACGCAATCATGGGGCAAAACCGATGAACCCGATTACCTTAACCAGGTGATACAGCTACAAACGAGCCTGCCGGCCCGAAAGCTGCTGGAAAAGATATTGGCTATAGAATTGCAGATGGGCCGCACGCGCGAGGTAAAATGGGGTTCGCGTATTATCGATATCGATATCTTATTTTATGGAGATGAGGTGATTGACGAGCCGGGCCTGGTGGTGCCCCATCCACAACTGCACAACCGCCGTTTCACGCTGGAACCCCTGGCCGAACTTTCCCCACAGATGATTCATCCCGTGCTGGGTAAAAACATTTTAGCACTCAAAAAAGACTTAAAAGACAGCTTGATTGTAAAAAAGTTATACTTTTGAAATATAAACCCGAACGATGGCCGATAACATACCAGCACAAGACCTCGATCTTGATTTTTTATACGAAATTGCCGATGGCAGCGATGAATTTATAGTAGATTCTATCGGCATGTTTTTAGATCAAACCCCGCAATTGCTTGCCAGCATAACCGCTGCGATAGATGCGCAAGATTGGGTAGTTGCCGCACAAGCATCGCACAAACTGAAACCAAACCTGGGCTTTTTTGGCATGCCGTGGTGCCAGGCTACCATACAGGAAGTGGAGATAGCCTGCAAGCAAGGCGCCGCTAACCCGCCCGAAATCATCGCTACATTTAACATGGTAAAAACCATGGTAAACAAAAACCTGATAGAGCTCGAAAAAATTAAGGCAGAGAAGGAAGCGAATCTTTAAACATCAAGAGTCAAGAATTAAGAGTCAAGAATCAAGACAAAAGAATTCCTGATATAACGAAAGAGGCGACCATTTATATGATCGCCTCTTTTTTATTTACAACAAACTATCCGTAGGTAACCTGCCTTCTATCTTGATTCTTGATTCTAATTTCTTGCCTCTTCCCTAAACTTCTTCCAGCTTAAAGCTGTAGCTTTCCATAATAAGGTTGGCCAGCAGGTTTTTGCAGGCCTGGTCTACTTTGGCGCTGGCGGTTTCGGTGCTGTCGGCTTCAATTTCCAGGGAGATGTGCTTGCCAATGCGTACGTTCTGTATTTCTGATAAACCCAGGTTTTTCATGCTGCCGGTTACGGCTTTGCCTTGCGGGTCCAGGATTTCTTTTTTCGGCATTACATCTATTTCGGCCAGGAATTTTTTCATCTGTGTACTTGTTTTTAGGAAAATACTACGCTAAGCGTGTTTGTTTCTGCTTAGGATAGTATCGTCGGCAAATTTTAGTTGGATTAACGATAGGGTGATATACATTACAATAACCACCGGAACTGCCGCAAATTTAAAAAATAGTATCAGTATTGCCGAAAACAGCAGCAATAAATAACGGTAAAAGTTTTTGTTGAAATCGCTGTTCTTGAATTTGAGCGACATTAGCGGAATCTCGGCCACCAGCAGTGTACACATCAAAGCAATGAAAACCAAAATGGCGTAAGGATTGAGTATGTAACGGCTAAGCGCATCGTACTGCTGCATAATAAGCGGTATAGATGCGATTAGGATAGCGTTGGCAGGCGTAGGCAGACCTATAAAGCTATCGGCCTGGCGGGTATCACTGTTGAATTTGGCCAGCCTCAGCATAGAGAATACCGCTAGCAAAAAGGCTGCGTAATTAACATATTCGCCAATGCCGGGTATCTGTGGCGAACGCGAAAGCAACTCGTACACGATTGCCGATGGCAATACGCCGAAGCTCACCATATCCGAGAGCGAATCCAGATCCTTGCCTATGCACGATGTGGAGTTTAGCACCCGCGAAGCAAACCCATCGAAAAAATCGAAGATTGCCGCCAAAAAAATGGCATAAGCCGCTATTACCAGGTTATCCTGAAACGCAAATACGATACCTACGCAGCCACTAAACAGGTTTGCGCAGGTAATGGCATTTGGAAGATGTTTTTTTACTTGCCTCCTCATAATCGGTTATGAAGGTATAACTATTTTTATTAATAACATGGAGTTATAAGTTAAGCTTGTGCTAAATTATAACTCCATATGCATAAATATATTATGAATTCATCGAAATCAGGAACTCTTCGTTAGTTTTTGTGCCCCTTATCTGGGCCTGTAAAAACTCCATGCTTTCCTGTGAATTCATATCGGCAAGGTGATTACGTAGTATCCATATACGCTGTAACGTATCGCGGTCAAGCAACAAATCGTCGCGGCGGGTGCTCGATGCTGTGATATCGATAGCCGGGAATATGCGCTTGTTGGATAATTTACGATCCAATTGCAGTTCCATGTTGCCGGTACCTTTAAATTCTTCAAAGATAACCTCATCCATTTTAGAGCCGGTTTCTGTAAGCGCGGTAGCGATGATGGTGAGCGAGCCGCCATCTTCTATATTACGGGCCGCACCGAAGAAACGTTTCGGTTTATGCAATGCATTTGCATCCACACCACCCGATAATATTTTACCCGATGCGGGGGCAACGGTGTTATAGGCACGTGCCAAACGAGTGATAGAATCCAGCAGGATAACCACATCGTGGCCACATTCTACCATGCGTTTTGCTTTCTCTAATACAATATTGGCAATTTTTACGTGGCGCTCTGCAGGCTCATCAAAGGTAGATGATACCACTTCGGCACGTACGCTGCGGGCCATATCGGTAACCTCCTCGGGGCGTTCATCAATCAGTAAGATGATCAGGTAAACTTCGGGATGGTTTTTGGCTATCGCGTTAGCAACATCCTTCAGCAACATAGTTTTACCTGTTTTTGGCTGCGCTACAATTAAACCACGCTGGCCCTTACCGATAGGAGAGAACAGGTCCATAATGCGGGTAGAATAGTTACCGGCATCAGTAAACAAGCTCAGTTTTTCCGATGGAAAAAGCGGTGTAAGGTGGTCGAACGGTACGCGGTCGCGCACTTCGGCAGGTATGCGGCCGTTGATGGCTTCTACGCGTACCAGCGGAAAATATTTTTCACCTTCTTTTGGCGGGCGTATGCTGCCGCGAACGGTATCGCCGGTTTTTAAGCCGAACAGTTTTATCTGGGATTGCGATACGTATATATCATCCGGGGATGTTAGGTAGTTATAATCAGAAGAGCGGAGGAAACCGTAGCCATCGGGCATAATTTCCAGCACGCCCTCGTTTACGATAACGTTATCAAAATCGAGGTTGATAGCGGGCTCCTGATTTTTTTGCGCAGGGCCGTTGCCGGTGTTGTTTACGCGGCGTTCGAATTTCTGCGGGCGGGCCTCGGCGGGCAGCTGTTCGGCCCTTATAGCCTGTTCCTCATCGGTTTCTACAGTAGTAGCCGAAACTGCAGGCGTAAAGTTGCCGCGGTTGTTGTTTTCCAACTCGTCTTCTTCCTGCTCAAAAAGGTTTGTATCGTTTAAAGGCACTTCTACCCTTGGCTCGTTTTTGGCTTTTACTACGCGGGTTCTTTTGCGTGTTTTTTCGGCTGGCTCGGCTTCGGCCGGTGCTTCGGTATCTTCGCCTGCAGGTTTTGGCGCGTAATTGTTCTCGGTGATGCTTTGCTGGATCCTGGCGGCTTCTATTAATTGCCTTTGTTCAACTATTGCGGCAACAAGCTGGGCTTTCCTAAGCTCATCAGCAGTGGCAATACCCAAACTCCTAGCAATATCGCGCAACTCAGAAACGAGTTTGTCGTTCAATTCTATTGTATCAGACATGATATGAATTATAGTTCAAAAGGATTTTTTAGTTGGAAAATTGTTTTGCAAACCCTGTATATGCAATATTTAAGCCAGGTAAGTATAAGCAATAATGACGTGGTGATAAAAATTGTTTCTTGTAAGCAAGAAAATGCAGAGGAAAACGATGCAATTTTAATGAAATATTCTTAAAATGCAAATTTAATAAAAAAATAACAGGTTGTGTAGTTTTTTTTAGATTTTTGGCATCGAAATAAAACATTAAGATGATATCCCGCCAGCAACTTATAGCCCAGATAAAACAAAAGAAAACTTTTTTATGCGTGGGGTTAGACACCGATGTAGAAAAAATTCCCGAATTCCTGAGGGAATACCCCGATCCGGCCTTTGAATTCAACAAGCGCATCATCGATGCCACTAAAGATTTGTGCATAGCCTACAAACCCAACGCCGCCTTTTACGAAAGCCGCGGCATGGCCGGTTTGCAGAGCCTTATATCTACTTATGAGTACCTCCCGAAAGATTGTTTATCTATTATAGATGCCAAACGCGGCGATATAGGCAACACATCCGACAACTACGCCAAAGCGTTTTTTAATGAGGATGTAACCGGTATGGGCTTCGATGCCATTACCGTTACCCCTTATATGGGCAACGATAGCGTTACGCCATATTTAAAGTATGAAGGTAAATGGGTGATTATCCTGGCGCTTACCTCATCGGTAGGGAGTAAGGATTTTCAGTACCTCAACACCGGCGAAGGCTTCCTTTACGAAACCGTAATACAAAAGGCCAATACCTGGGCAGGGGCCGATAGGCTGATGTTTGTAGTAGGCGCTACCAAAAGCACCGAGTTCACCAATATACGCCAATATGCGCCCGATAACTTTTTGCTAGTGCCCGGTGTTGGCGCACAAGGCGGCAGCCTGGAAGATGTGTGCAAATACGGCATGACCAAGGATTGCGGCCTTATCGTAAACGCATCGCGCTCCATCATCTACGCCAGCAACGGTGAAGACTTTGCCGAAGCAGCCCGCGCCGAGGCCCTGAGCTTGCAGCAGCAGATGCAGGTAGAGTTGGAAAAGGCGGGGGTGATATAGTTTCCCGTTGGCTAAAGCCGAACGGCAATGAAGGTGGATTGGCGGTTATTATTTTCAGGCTCCCGGTTTCATTGCCGTTCCTTTCAAGCTTCCCGTTGGCTAAAGCCGTACGGCAATGAAGGAGGATTGGCCGTTTATGTTTTTCAGGTTCCCACCTTCATTGCCGTTCCTTTCAAGGAACGGCGCTTGGCGGTAAAACAAAAATAAAGCCTTCTTTGCCCGTTAGAGACTAGGTAGCTGCCAACCTTCAGTTCTCAATAATTATTACCTAAATAGAGATATGATTTCAGAACTTGAGCAGCAAACCTCCGACATAGATTGGTTTTTCACCAATGGAGAATACATAGCATTTGTTGCATCGGGCGGTGGTAAATTGCCATTATCGGTATCAACAAACGTTGAGACATCCTTTTTGGCGGCTTATTGTAGGCTGTTGAACTCTATTTCACCTATTGTAATTAATCCCAATCTAAACCAAATAGTGCCCGATTTTGATGAAAGGTATTTGGCTGATTTTAAAGATATGGCGCAAAAAGGGTTTTTCTCTTTCGATAAAACCGTTTTAAGTAATTTTTCCGAACTCAATTATCATTTGGTTGCCTCACCGGTTATTCCTTTGAACTTATCCGATTTAGAGCCAAACATCGTTAAGATGATAATGAAAACGAGCATCCATGGCCATATTGGCGATAGATTCAATATTTCGGACTTCGATTTATAATTCCCAAATTTTAAATCTTCCTAGCTACCGGTATTTTCAACCCTCCTTATTTTGGGACATTTGGATAAGAGACATGTGTAACATTTTTGTGTTTTGCTTAAAAAGCTGCAAAAACTAACCCCCATCCTCCAATCTCTAACCTCTTTTCCCTAAATTACCTCCCAATCTAATGCTTTCATATGAAACAATACCTTACGCTGCTCTTCGCCGCCTCGCTGGCATCCTCCGCATTCGCCCAAACCGATAAAAAACCATTTAAACCCGCCGATTTTTACAAGATACCCACCGTAAGCGATGCCCAGGTTTCGCCCGATGGCAAATGGGTGGCCTATGGCGTATCTACGGTTGATACCGCTAAGGATAAACGCGTATCGCACCTGTGGATGCAAAGTTGGGATGGCAAATCATCAATACAACTTACCTTTGGCGACCAGCCCGCCTCGCGCGCACGCTGGAGCCCCGATGGCAAATACCTGGCTTTTTTGTCCTCGCGCGATTCTAAGAACGGCTCGCAGCTTTGGCTGCTCGACCGCCGCGGCGGCGAGGCCCAAAAGGTAACCGATATAAAAGGCGACCTGGGCGATTACGAATGGAGCCCCGACGGCAGCAGGTTAGTAATGGTTATAGGCGATCCTGACAACGCCGGCAAAGAAGCGCCAAAAACGCCTAAGCCGATAGTGGTAGACCGCTACCATTTTAAGCAGGATTACCGGGGCTACCTGGAGCACGACCATAATCACCTGTACATCTTCGATATCGGTACCAAAAAACTAGATACCTTAACCAAAGGCAACTTTGACGAAGGCTCGCCAACGTGGTCGCCAGATGGCAAGAGCATCGCATTCGTAAGCAACCGTGATACTGACCCCGACAGGAGCGAAAACGCCGATATTTTTGTGGTAGAGGCTAAAGCCAATGGCGCGGTAAAACAATTAACCACCTGGAAAGGGCACGATGTGGGCCCCAAATACAGCCCCGATGGCAAATACATCGCCTACCTGCGCCAAAACAGCGAGGGTTATAATATGTACAGCCAGAATGTGCTTTGCCTGATGAATGCCGATGGCAGCGGAACGCAATTGCTAACCAAAGATCTCGACCGCCCCGTAGATAGCCCCGAATGGAGCAAAGACGGCAAAAGCATAGCCTTTTTGGTGGATGATGACCGGGAGCGTTATGCAGCAACCTATACCCTTGCCAATAAAAAGATAAGCATTATCCCGGCTACCCGGGGTAAAGTAAATGTGGGTGATATTGCTGCACAAGGCCCCGGCAGTTGGGTAATAACCCTCAGCGACCCATATACGCCCTACGAGGTTTACGCCCTGGAAGCCGGTAAGCTTCGTCGCCTTACTTTTCAACAGCAGGACTGGACAAGCAAAGTTACTTTGGCGCAGGTTACAAGTTTTCGCTCTACCAGCAGCGATGGTACAAAGGTGTCTGGCATATTATACCGGCCGGATAGCACCAGTACCAAAAAGATGCCTTTTATCCTGTTTGTACATGGCGGGCCGGTTGCGCAGGACGATTACAGCTTTGATGCCACCTGCCAGTCGCTTGCAGTAGCCGGTTATGCTGTGGCTACGGTGAATTACCGTGGGAGTTCGGGCAGGGGGATAGAATACACCCGCACCATTGCCGCCGATTGGGGTAACAAAGAAGTGATTGACTTGCACGGCGCGGTAGATTACCTGGTAAAAGAAGGCATTGCCGACCCTGATAAGCTTGGCGTAGGCGGCTGGAGCTACGGCGGCATCACTACCGACTTTTTGATAGCCAGCGATACCCGCTTCAAAGCCGCAGCAAGTGGCGCAGGCAGCGCGTTGCAGATTGCCAACTACGGCATAGACCAGTATATATTGCAGTATGATAACGAACTTGGCCAGCCCTGGAAGAATATTGATGTGTACAACAAAATATCGTACCCATTCCTACATGCCGACAGGATAAAGACCCCGGTGCTGTTCATGTCGGGCTTGAAGGATTTTAACGTACCTACTGCTGGCAGCGAGCAGATGTACCAGGCCCTAAAATCACTTGGCGTACCTGCGGAGTTGATACTGTACCCTAATCAAAACCATGGCATCAGCATCCCCAGCTACCAGGTGGATAGGGTGGAACGGTATATTAAATGGTATGATAAGTATTTGAAATAGAGGTTAGAGGCCGAAGAATAGAGATTAGATTAGGAAGCCCCGCACTATTGAAGTTGCGGGGCTTCATTCTTTTTAAAGCTAATTATTATTGAATTATCTTTCAATATATTTTGAAAGTTCAGGATTATATTTACATTTGTCGCATCAAATAATAAACGCGATGGATAAAGTATTAGCACATCAATTACTGCAGTTGGCGGGTTTGGCGCAAATAGTGCTGGCCGTTGGCAGCGTAGCCATACCAAAAGTATTGGGTTGGCAGCCTGAACTGGCGAAGTTAAAAACCGTTGTCAAACAAATGGTTTGGGTTCACGGAGCTTACATTTTGGTAATAAACCTTTGCCTGGGTCTTGTGTCGTTTTTTGCGGCCGGAGACCTGCTTAACGGCTCCAGGTTGGCAGCGCTGCTAACCGGTTTTATTGCAGTTTACTGGATATCAAGAGTGCTTACTCAATTCTTTTACTTCGACAGGAGCGCTTTCCCTAAAGGAGGGTTTAACTTGTTGGCCGAGGTAGTTTTAACTACGCTGTTTATAGCGCTTAGCCTAACTTACAGTTGGGTGTTTTACTTAAATTTTTAAATGGGATGGATACGCAGCTAATAGTTCACCTGCTATGTTTTGCGCTGATCAATTTGGCGGTAGTACTGGTTGGATATGTATTTATTAAACAGAAGCTGGTTTTCGCGGGTTGGTTCATGCTTGCCGTGAGCATTGCCGGCGTTTATTTCCTATTCATCAATGAGCATCCCATCCTGAAGATGCTTGCCATTATTGCCACCACCTTCAGCGCTATGAAGGTGATAGCCGTTACAGAGGGCTATAAGAACCGGCCGCTTACTTTAACTTTTAAGCAGTGGTGCACTTATGCCATCGGCTGGGTGGGGATGCGCGCGCAGCCGTTTGAAACGCTCGGACAAAAGGCCGTACCAGGCGGCGGGGAAATGGTAAAGTTTGGTATCAGCAGGATAATAGCCGGTGCGTTGCTGATTTTACTGGCGCACGGTATCGTCGCTTTACATTTAGAGGCAACACTCACGTACATTTTAGTAACTCCCGTACTTTTAGTTGCCTTGAGTTTGATACTGCATTTTGGCTTGCTGAGCGTAAGCGCGGGCATGTGGCGTTTCTCCGGCGTGAATACGTATTACCTGTTCCGCCAGCCGGCGAAAGCCCTTAGCTTAACGGAACTCTGGAGCAAACGCTGGAACATCGCCTTTAGCGAGATGACTTCCGTTGCCATATTCCGGCCTTTGAAAAATAGGGTAGGAGCACCGGCGGCCTTAATGATATCCTTTATCTTTTCCGGCTTCCTGCACGAACTGGCTCTCAGCCTGCCTGTTAACAGCGGCTACGGCTTGCCTACGCTTTATTTTGTAATACAGGGGATATTGGTTTTGGTTGAAAAACTACTGGCCAGTCGTGGTGTTCTGTTTTTGCGAAACAGACTGGTTGCCAGGGTGTGGGTTTTCTTCTGGCTCGTCGTGCCGATGCCACTGCTTTTCCACGAGCAATTTATTAAGCAAATCGTATGGCCATTGGTTGGGCTGCATGTTTAATTTGTAAGGCCGGCCGGGTTATCAGAACATATCTGAAAATGAGCACCCCGACCAACCTTATCAACACTACTTTAGGGTTGAAGCTTACCTTCTATCGAATCATCCAGCGTTTGGCCTATAGCGGCCCCTACAAGCTGTTTTACGAAGGCCACGGTGTTGCCGTGCTTATTGTCCCAATAGTAGCCTTGCGTAGGGCTTACTTTTATGACGGAGATTCGCGGGTCGTCTACGCCTTCGGTAAACCATGTTTTTAATATCGGCTCCCACAATTCTTTTATTTTTTCCTTGTCGGCGCTCACTTCGGCTATGCCGTAAACATTCAGGAAATCGGAGTATTTAGAGCCCTGGAACAGCAGCTGCACCATCGGGTCTACCAGTATTTCCGCGTTTTTGTGGCTATCGTTCGCACTCAGGAACCACAGGTCGCCGTTATCGTCAATCTTTTGTGGCGACATGGGGCGGGTAGAGAATGGCAATCCGGTTTTAATATTGCTGCAGAAAAAGCAGCTGGTGCCTTCGGCCATTTCTTTAAGTTTTTTCCAGGCATCGTTGCCTTCCAGGTTCTCCAGATTATGCTCTGGTTGTTGTTGATTGATGCTGTCCATAACAGGTTTGTATATTTTATAATGATAATATATTAACCTGTGAGAAATTTAATTGTTTGGGAGATTTAGAAATGTTAAAAAAGTTGGAGAGGTTAGAAAAGTTAGGAAGGTTGTAAAGTTGGCCGACCCATGGCACGTTGTCTTTGCGAGCCCGCAGCGGGAGGGGATGGAACAGGGGCGGCGTGGCAATCATCGGTGAGCAGAGCGATTATTTATTTCTCGTGATACGCATGGTGGATTTGCTAACCCGACCTTAGAGCCGATGGTTGCCGCGCTATCGCTCGCAATGACGATGGGATTAGTTTGGTGGTTTTTCAAGCTACACCCTACGCAAAACTCACTTTCCGCTCCGGGTGGCGGCTGGCGTAACCTGTAACGATGTTCTTGATGTAATCGTTGCCCGGGTAGGGGGTGAGGTGGTTTTTGAGTTGCTGTATGTTATCCGCTTCGAAGTAGTGCGAAATATAGCCCATGCCGTAAAAGCGGCCCTCTTCTATCAGGATGCAGCTGTGCTCGTCGCCGGTGCGGCCCTCGTCGCGGATGGCGAAGGTGGGCAGGGCTTTTTTCAGTTCGTCCATAGCAGCGGTAACTTTCAGATTGTACTCTTCGGGTGTTTCGTGGCCCTCGCAGGCGCAGGCATTTACATTATTGCCTGTGCATGGCTGGTCGTTCTTTTGGATGAAACACATCTTAGGGCACAGGCTGAAGGTCTCTATCAGCGTATTGAGCAGGTTGTAGCCCTCCAGCAGCGAGTTGCAGGCATATACCGCCGGCATGTGCTTGCGGTGCTTGTCGACAGCCAGGCGCAGGTAGCCGCGCTGATCCTCATAGGCATAAAGCCCGTAGGTATTCTCGAAACGTTTGAGCGAGCGGTTGTATTTTGGCCACAGGCGTTTTATCTCCACTGCTTCCAGAACGAATGCGATGAGTTCGGTACCGCAGGCCTGGTAGCTGATGCGGTGGATGCTCTTCAAAAATTCCTGCCGCTGCAGGCCGGGGTTATTGCCGGTAAAGTGGCTGCAAACACGTTTTTTTAGGTTTTTGGCCTTGCCTACATAAACCACCTTGCCCTTTTCATCGTGGAAGTAATATACGCCGGGGCACCAGGGGAGGGCATCCACATCTGCCTTTGGCAGGTTAGCGGGCAGGCGTTGTTCTTTTGAGTTGAGTTTCAGGGCCTGGCCTATGTGGTTGGCGGTATCGTTTTTAAGGTAAAGCGAAAATAGTTCCGCAGTGGCCTCGGCATCGCCCATAGCACGGTGTCGGCTGTTATTACCGATGCCTAAATGGCTGCAAAGCTTGCCTAAGCTGTACGATAGCAGCCCCGGCATTATCTTGCGCCCCAGCCTTACGGTGCAAAGTTTATTAGCATTCAGCTCGTAGCCGGCTGCATTGAGATGGTAACGCAAAAAAGAGTAATCGAAATTTACGTTGTGCGCCACGAATATTTGCCCTTTCAATAGGTGGAATATCTCATGCGCTACATCTTCGAACAGCGGTGCGGCGCTCACCATTTCGTTAGTGATGCCGGTTAAGGCACGGATATACACCGGGATATCGCGCTGCGGGTTCACCAGCGTTTCAAAGCGGCGGGTTATCTTTTTGCCATCGTGTATGCAAATAGCAATCTCGGTAATGCCATTTGCGCTGGCATGCCCCCCGGTAGTCTCGATATCCACAATAGCGTACATAAATCAAATGTAATACTATTTTGCTAATTTATTTAGTCTGTAAAAGTTAAAAAAGTTGGAGAGGTTAAAAAGGTTAAAAAACTTATGAGCTTAAGAAGCGCCACTGTAATCCACTGTTTCACCGTCGCCATTTATGCTATATCTGTTTCCCTCAAAATCCACTAATCTTATTTCCTTGTCGACAATATCAAAAGAGAGTTCGCCATTGAGGTTAACGAAAATATCGGCGCCGCTATATTGCCATTTGATATCGCCATTAGCAGTTATGCGGCTTATATCTACTTCGCCATGCACAATAAAGTCGCCCTCAAATTCATATATGCCAAAGCAGGTGGCAAAATCCAGTTGTTTGCGCCACAATAATTTCAAATATGGCAAAGTGAGTGCGTACACCTCGTTGCCGTAACATACAAAAAGTATCTCATTTTTTATTGCGGAAGAGCTACCTGCAGGGCTTAATGCAATTGTACCTCCGCATAATATGACACTGCAAAAATCTGCATCGTGCTCCTTTATACTGATGACATATGCATCCGAATAATACGGATTGCTTGCATCACCATATACGTTTTTATACGGCGGTGCACTTGCCATATTTTGCTTTGTTATGCTTACTTCAAATTCACCGTATTGGGTTGTCATGCCCTAAGATACAAACTCGCTCCCAATAAAAAGCCCCGATAGCAGTGCTACCGGGGCTGAAATATCTTCGGACATTCCGAATAAAGGCTTACTTAGTTTTTTTCGGCTGAACTTTCTGTTGCTCGCGCATCATTTCTTCCAGTTTGGCACCGAAGCCTGATTTTTTCTTTTTGTCTTCAGGTTTCTTTTTGTTCTCTTGTATCTGGGCATGTATCTTCTTGTCATCAACCATGAATTTGATCAGGTATTGCTGCGCAAAAGTAAGCATGTTGGCCAGGAAGTAGTAATAGTTCAAACCAGATGGGTAGCTGTTCAGTGTTACCAGGAAGATGACCGGCGTAATGTAGCCGATATATTTCATCTGCCCGGTTGCACCCGAGATCTGGTTGTTGAAGTAAGTGTATATCAATGTAGAGATGGTCATCAATAAACACATCAAGCTGATGTGGCTTACGCCGAATATAGGGGCGAAAGTGATAACCGAATCGTAGGTGGATAAATCGTGCATCCACAGGAAGCTTTGGCCGCGAAGCTCGAACAAGCTTGGGAAAAAGCGGAAGAATGCGATTACAATTGGCATCTGTATCACCAAAGGCAAGCAACCGCCCAGCGGGTTTACGCCTGCTTTTTTGTAAAGCTTAAGGTATTCCTGCTGCAAAAGGGTGGGGTTATCTTCGCCAACTTTTGCCTTTATCTCATCCATCTCGGGCTTCAACACACGCATTTTGGCCATGCTGAGGTACGATTTATAGGTAAGCGGCGAAAGCACCAGCTTAAGGATAATTGTAAGCACCAATATGATGATACCGTAGTTCCAGTTGAATTTATTCAGGAAGTTGAAGATAGGCAACGTGGCAAACTGGTTGATGTATTTCAACGGGCCCCAGCCCAGGTTCACCAGTTTCTGCAGATCGTAACCCTGGTCTTTCAGGGTAGAAAAACGGTTTGGCCCGAAGTAGAATATCAGCGGAGTTGCGCCCAGGGCATCACGGCCAAGCGACAAATCTGCTTTCATTTGCTTCACATCAGTAGTATCGTTGATATCGGTAGCAACCGATACGTTCGTTTTGCTGATGCCGCCGGTAGCGATAAGCGCATTAGAGAAAAAGTGCTGCTTAAAGGCCACCCATTGCATTTTTTTATCAGTGATGGGTTTGGCATCATCCTTGGCCTCGCTCAGGTAATCTACTTCGTTATCAGTATTTTTATAATACACAGTAGAGTACTGGCGCTCCATTTTGATATCTTTTTCCTGTTTGTGCAGGCTCGCGGCCCAGCTAAGGTTAAGGGCACCTGCGTTGGCTATAACCTGATCGAGCCCTACTGGCTTAATGGTTAAGCCCAGTTTGTAGCCGCCACCGGTTAGGCTGTATATATAATCAATATACTGCGTAGGGCTGTAGCTTAAGCGCATGGTAAGCGAGGCTGAATCTTTACCCGCAACCTTCAACTCGGTTGCGCTTGGCGTAAAGTAAAGGTCGTTAGTGTTGATGGGTTTGCCCAGCGCGCTGAAGGTCAGTCCGAAGGTGTTTTTATCGCCACTGAACAATACCAACGGTTTTTTATCGAAGGTTTTGTATTTCTTCAGCTCGGCAGAGTAAACACGGCCACCTTTGGTTGAAAGCTTAAGCGAAAGCTCGTCGTTTTCTACGGTGATGAATTCTTCTTTGCCCAAGCTTGCCGCGCCAAATGGCGATTTAAGCACAGCAGAATCTACCACGGCAGGTTTCTTTGCGGTATCGGGTTTTGCGGTGGTGATTGCGGGTGCTGTTACACCGGCTTTTTTCAACGAATCGAGGTGTACCCGTTGTTGTTCTTTTTTGATGTCGGCATCCGAAGGCTTCATGAAGTATATCGAAGCCCCCATGATCACCATGATCAGGAATAATCCTGTAAACGTATTTCTATCCATTATCTAATATATCGTATGATTACCGCCGGCGGGTTTTGTTACAACCGTGTGCTAATCAACATACTGTTTTTAAGCGTTATTTCTTGCGGGCGTAAGCCAGCGAAGCGGCGACAAAGTTAATAAAAAGTGGATGCGGATTTGCAACAGTTGATTTTAATTCCGGGTGGAACTGCGCACCCACAAAAAACGGGTGGTTTTTAAGCTCAACTACCTCTACCAAACCGTTTTCGGGGTTAATGCCCGATGGCAGCAAACCGGCAGTTTCGTACTGTTTAATGTACTCGTTGTTGAATTCGTAACGGTGGCGGTGGCGTTCGGTAATATGATTTTTGCCGTAAATAAGCGCTGCCTTGCTGTTCTTTTTCAAGTCGCATGGGTAGGAGCCGAGGCGCATGGTGCCGCCTTTGTTGGTGATGTTTTTCTGGTCCTCCATCATGGCTATTACCGGGTAAGGCGTATCGGCGTTCATTTCGGTGCTGCTGGCGTTGGCCAGACCCAAAACATTGCGGCCAAACTCAACCACGGCGCACTGCATGCCCAAACATATACCGAAGAACGGGATATTATTCTGACGAACGTAGCGTATGGCCTCTATCTTACCTTCGAAACCGCGCTCGCCAAAGCCGGGTGCAACCAAAACGCCATGCAGGCCTTTCAGCTTATCTACGGCGTTCTCAACAGTCAGTTGTTCTGATGGGATATATTGCACTTTTACCTTGCATTCGTTTGATGCGCCTGCGTGTATAAAGGCTTCGATGATGGATTTATAGGCATCGGGCAGTTCTACGTACTTACCAACCAGGCCTATCTTCACTTCGGAAGTAGGGTTTTTCAAACGGCCCAAAAATGCTTTCCAATTGTCAAGGTTAGGCTCGTTTTTGTGGCTCAGCTTCAGTTTGGTCAACACGGTTTTATCCAGCTGCTCGCGCAGCATCAACAGGGGCACATCGTAAATGGTTGATGCATCCATCGATTCGATAACTGCATTGATGTTTACGTTGCAAAACAGGGCTATCTTTTTACGAATATCCATGTTAATAGGGTGCTCGGTACGGCAAACTAATATATCGGGCTGGATGCCGTACTCTAAAAGCATTTTTACCGAGTGTTGCGTAGGCTTGGTTTTGAGTTCGCCTGCTGCGGCCAGGAAAGGTATCAGCGTAAGGTGTATTACCAGTGCATTGCCGCTGCCTGCTTCCCATTTAAACTGGCGTACGGCCTCTACGAAGGGTAGTGATTCAATATCACCCACGGTGCCGCCAATCTCGGTTATCACGATGTCGTAATTGCCGGTTTCGCCCAGTATGCGCATGTTGCGCTTTATCTCGTCGGTAATGTGCGGTACCACCTGCACGGTTTTGCCCAGGAACGCACCTTCGCGCTCGCGGTTGATCACATTTTGATAAATGCGGCCGGTGGTAATGTTGTTGGCTTTAGAGGTAGGGGTGTTCAGGAAACGCTCGTAGTGGCCAAGGTCGAGGTCGGTTTCGGCACCGTCTTCGGTAACGTAGCATTCGCCATGCTCGTAGGGGTTAAGGGTTCCCGGGTCGATATTAATATACGGGTCGAACTTTTGGATGGTAACGCGGTAGCCGCGGGCCTGGAGGAGTTTAGCTAATGAGGCGGAAATGATGCCCTTGCCCAACGACGAGGTAACGCCACCCGTAACAAAAATGTATTTAGTCATGAGATTTTTTTGAAATCCCGGCAGCGGAATATGGTCGTTGCCGAATGTTTGTGTACGGGGTACAAAAGTAGGAAAATTTACGGGCTTTGGGGTATCAAAAATGCAAATGTGGAAAAGGTTTGGGGGAGATGTTGTAATGTTGGAAAGTTAGAAGGTTGGAATGTCGTAAACTGAAGCGGGGTTCTTTGCAGATTGCCAGATATGAGCGGTAATAATGATCCTGGCTTATGCTATTTAAATGGAAAAGCCTTGCTGATGGCAACATCAACAAGGCTTTTTGATCTTCAGTATAGAAGCAAATTACTTACCTGCCATATCCGCGTTATATTCACTCACGTATTTTTGCAGCGCGGTGTAATTGTAAGTATCTTCTGCGTTGAATTTTTCTGCAAGCGGCGCATCATCGGCAATCACTGCCATGAAAATCTTTTTGCGTTTAAGCCTTAAGGCATTGTGCTGTTTCGCTACGGGTTGTAATGAAATAACGGGGGAATTGTCTTTACTAATGTATAAAGTGGTCACAGGCGAGCCGCCAATGCCAATGTTACCCCCTATTATTGGTTTGCCGCTTGTGTTGTTAGCAGCATCTTCGTAAACGGTGAGTTTTCCTTTTTGCCTCAAGGCCAGGTATTCGGGTTGGGTTGCACCTGGTTTAAGCACCGCAACGTAGTGGGTTTCGCCATCAAAATACTCCTTTATGTTATCGGCTTTTATTTTGCTGAATTCGGTTGCGTTTACCGGTCGGTATTTCATATCGGTAAAAAGCCCGCCTTTAATTTCGCATTTAACGGTGTCGTTAGCATTGGTGATAACATAGCCATTGCCTGCATTGCCTTGTGCAAAACCTGATGAATAAAAAGCGCCGCACATACATGCTGTAAGTACAATTTTGTGAATTTTCATAAAAAGGTGTTTAGATGAATAATTTAGCACATTTCACTGTAGGGGAGCGGCAAGTGCTTTGTTAGACAACCCAATATAGCAAAGGTTTAATACTCTATTTTATTTTTTGGTGAATTCCTTAGAAATAATTTCATTTTAAATTCTGCGGATTTTTTTGTATATTAAGGATAAAAGGCTTAAGTACCGTCGCTTAGGCTTTAAAAACAAATTTTTAATATGTAAAAAACACAAGTAAAATGAAATCAGAGAAAATTTTAGTGGTCGATATTGAGGCCACTTGCTGGGAGGGCAGGAACCCGCCCGGCCAGGAGAGCGACATTATTGAAGTAGGCGTTTGCCTGCTGGATGTCGACACCGGCGAAATCAGCGCCAACCGGGGCATTTTGGTCATACCAGAACGCTCGCAGATAAGTAAATTCTGCACACAATTAACTTCCATTACGCCGGGTTTGATTGAGGAAGGGATTTATTTCGACGATGCCTGCGATATTCTGGAGCGCGAGTACGATTCTCAAAATCGCGTTTGGGCAAGCTATGGCGACTACGACCGCAACCAGTTTCAGCGCCAATGCAGCGAAATGCGGGTAGCTTATCCGTTCGGCCCCTCGCACATCAACGTGAAAACCATGTTTGCACAAAAGCGCAGGATGAACCGCAGTGTAGGTATGGCAAGCGCCCTGGAATTGCTGAATTTGCCGCTGGAAGGTACCCACCACCGCGGTGTAGACGATGCGAAGAATATCGCTAAGATATTGCGCTGGGTACTCAACAACTAACGCAACAGCTTACCGCCCGGTAAGCGCGTTAAAAATTAAACCGGATGTTTACTGTTCTATCCAACCGGTTTTCCCATCACTTTTTAGCAACCAGGAATTGGTAAGTAGCCACTAAGCTTACGGGTTTCTTCAATGGCGTAAAACCAGCGCAAAGTTTTATTTCAAACAGGTGTAACAAATCTAATTAGACGGTTGTCATATGTCTATAGTACTATGCATTGCATGGTATTATGCGAATCGATAATTTTTACCTCGATAGAGACGGCTCGTATTTTTCACTGTAAACATCTAACGCAATAACTATGAAACTAAAACTTTTAATCATCATCATCTTTTCTGCTGCCATCATTCCGTGCTTTGCACAAACGGCGCCGGCATTATTCTCTTTAAAGGGGGTGACTATGGACTCGGCAACAAACAAACCCTTAAACTATGTAACCGTTAACCTGCGTAACCAAGCAAAGCAGCTTTTGCGCACAGCGGCAACAAAAACAGACGGTGCATTCCACTTTGAGAAGCTACCCGCGGGGAAATACCTGATATCGATAGTGAGTGTTGGGTATAATTCGAAAACGATTCCTATCGATCTTACGGACAATGCAAACCCTGCGCGAGACCTGGGAAGTATCGTGCTCAGCGAGCAGACAACTCAGCTTAAAGCCGTCGCCATTACAGCGGATAAGCCAATTGTAAGACAGGAAGTGGACAAACTTACCTATGATCTTAAGTCGGATCCCGACAGCAAGAGCAGCAACGTGCTGGATATGATGCGGAAAGTGCCGCTGTTATCTGTAGACGCAGAAGATAATATCCTTTTAAAGGGACAAACCGGTTTTAAGATACTGGTCAACGGGAAGCCCTCCAGCATGATGGAGCGGGATCCCAAGAATATCCTGAAAAGCATGCCCGCCTCCACCATCCAGAGTATCGAGGTAATTACCAATCCTTCGTCGAAATACGATGCAGAAGGCATAGGCGGCATCATCAATATCGTAACCAATAAAAGAATCGACAACGGATACAACGGATCCATAAATGTGAGCCACGTATTCCCGGTAGGTGGCCCAAGGGCAGGCGGGTCATTTTCTTCTAAGCAGGGCAAGTTCGAGCTGTCGGCATTTTTCGGTGCCAATATTGCAAACTCGCCTGAGGTAACCAATTCAATCCGTAGGCTGACTACCGGTAGCAGCCCGACCAACCTGAGCCAGAATAACTCTGCCGAATGGGATGGCAAAAACGGCTATGCGGAAGTAGGGCTCAGTTATGAAATAGATAGCCTCAACCTAATTTCGGGGCAATTTAACCTGAACGGCAATAACCAGGATGGCACCAACCTGCAAAATTCTATCCTGAATGGGGCAGGAGGCGTTATCCAGCAGTATGATTTGTTTAATGATAACCAGGCCGGTGGCAGGGGAATAAACGTTGCTTTAAATTATCAATTGGGTTTTAAAAGCAGCAAGCAAAGGCTGCTCACTTTTTCCTATCAGTATTTTACGTTCAATAATACGCAAAATGCCGACTTAACAGCGTCGAACCGGGTGAACTACACTACGCCCGATTATCGCCAGCATAACGAAGGGGAATCTTCGGAACAAACATTTCAGATCGATTATGTGCACCCCATAAAAAAGCTGAATATAGAAGGGGGCGTTAAGGCCATTATCAGGGATAATAACAGCGATTTTCAATACCAGTCGTTTAATTCGGCGAATGGTGGTTTTGAAACCGACCCGGCACGGAGCAATAAATTCGACAACAACCAAAAGGTATTAGGTGCATATAACAGCTATACCTATACCTTAAAAACCTGGGCCTTTAAGGCAGGGGCACGAATTGAGGAGACGATTATCGATGCCGATTTCATTTCAACCTCGTCGCAGTTAAGCAAACATTTCTTCAATATCGTCCCTTCTGTCAGCATCAATAAGAAATTTAAGAACATGAGCGCCCTTAACCTGGGGTTTTCTCAACGGATACAACGCCCGGGTATTTATCAGCTCAACCCCTTTGTCGACCGCTCGAACCCAAATTTCGAATCATCGGGCAATCCCAACCTCAGGCCCGCGGTATCAAATAATTTGCAGTTAGGCTATAGCGTATCTAAAAAAGCTTCTTTGAACCTGATGCTTGGCTATAATTATTTTAACGACCTTATTATGCCCGTAGTGGTTTTTAACCCTGCTACTAACATTACCCGCAGTAGTTTCGATAATACCGGGAAGGCCCGGCTGTTTACCTTCAACGCCAATATCAGTTACCCAATCACCAAAAAATGGAGCACGTCTTTTAACGGCAGGATAGCGCACGGGCGGGTGCAGGGCACAGTAAACGGCGTACTGGTAAAGAACCAGGGCTTTATGTACGGCGCATCGGTAAACAGCGGCTATAATTTCGAAAAGGGCTGGCGCGTTAGCGTAAACGCTTTTTTAAACGGCCCCAATTTGTCGATACAGGGTACCTCGAACCCATACGCCAGTACCTCTATCAGTGTTAATAAAGACATCGTAAAGAGTAAACTTTCGTTTGCTGTATCGGCAAATAACCCTTTCACCAAATACAGGAATAACATTAAAGATTCCTTCGGCCCCGATTTTACCCAGACCAATATTAACCGCAATTATTTCAGGGGTGTTACCGCCAGCTTAAACTACCGTTTCGGTAAACTTAAAGAGAGTATGAAGAAAAACAAAAGAGGCATTAGTAATGATGATGTGCAAGGAGCTTCTTCTGGAAATTAAATCCGGAGGAGGCGTTGTGGGGATGTTGAAAAGGTTGGAAAAAGGCAAAAAAGTTTAGGAGGTGCTATCTCCAATAAATTATTTTCAGGGTGCTTAAACCTTCGGTTTTGCAAAGGGTCATAAAGCAAAATCCTAATACACCTTTAATCAGCTATCACATGAAATTCATTTTGACGGGTTTATTCCTTTTTGACGCGCTTTCGCTAAGTGCGCAGCACAGCGGCAATATTGTTTATGGTGCACAATCGTACACCAGGATAAAACAGGATAATCAAAAACTTTACCTTACCGATTCTACCTTCGTCGTAGAGGCCAATGTTTTGATGAATGTGATTGCCGATAGTTATGTGGTTACCTTCGGCGTGGCAGATTCTGCCGCCACCGTTGCCGATGCAAACAGCCGGATAAATAAACGTATTGCCGGGTTTAAAAGCGCCTTGCCTAAATTCGATATTAAGCCGGATGACGTATTCGTTGATATGGTTACCCAGAACAAGTACTACGATTATAAGATAAAAGGCAACCTGGTTGAGCAGTATTTAAAGGGCTTCGAGATAAAAAAGAACGTAATCATCAAAATGAGCAGCGTAAAAGAGCTGGACGAATTATTGGTAGCAGCCGCCAGTTTCGGAATATACGACCTGGTGAAGGTGGATTACGTGATAAACAACCTCGATACCATCAGCGATCAGCTGTTCAAACTCGCCACGGGCATCATCAAAAAAAAGAAGGACTTATATGTGGAGGCTACCGGCATGCAACTGAAGCCTGCAGCCCAAATTTACGACGAAGCACTGCACAGTTATTACCCATCCGAGCTTTACAAAACTTATACAGCCTCTAACAGCAGCGTGGTAGAATTTGATGGCCCGCGCGTAAGGAAAGACCTGAAAACTGCCACTACTTATTATTACGACACCATCAGTTACTCCGGGTTGGATAAGGTTATTAACCCGGCAGTTACCGAGCCGGCTGTAGAGTTTGTGTTCTCGTTACAGATAAAATATAAAATTGCCAATTATAAATAACGAGCCGAAATGTGTTAAGATACGGGATAACGAGGAAATTTACTCCGGGGTTGTTGGTGACAACAACGGCGGGAAGTGGCAGAAAGTTCCGTCGCTACGGTATAATCTTTTAAAAAATTCCGCTGCTTCAGTAGTGAACAGGTGTCTACTTGGTTTTGTCCAGCACAGTAATCACGCCTTTTTTTATTTCCACATAGAAAATTGCAACGCCCTCTACGGCAACATTAGCGGCATCGGTTGCGGGTTTCCATGCTGGCACTAATGGAATCATGAATCTCATTTTTTGCACAAAATCGTTGTTGTCAACATCGTCAAGAGATACTTGTCGCGTTATGAGTGGTCTTATTAATAAGCCCTCTGCCGACACTGTGCTTGTGTACGAAAGCTGTATAGAATATTTTTCCGTTGGTAAAATCCTGCTGATCCTAACCTTTAGTGAATCTGCGAAGGCAGCGGTCATTACCGGCGGCGTCTGTGCAAACAAAGCACACGACATAAAAAGGAATAGTATCAGGCTCGAGATTTTTTTCATTTATAGTGGGTAAGAAATACTAAAACAGCCCGTTTATCTCCCGCTCTATCTTCTCTACAATGGTGGCCATATCTTCGGTATTGTTGGCAAAATCGAGGTTGTCTTTATCCAATACCAGCAGTTTACCCAGCTTGTAGCCTTTTATCCATTTATCGTACTTCTCGTTCAGTTTAGAGAGGTAATCTATCCTTATGCCTATTTCGTATTCGCGGCCGCGGCGTTGAATATTGTTTACCAGGGTAGGTACCGACGCTTTAAGGTACACCAGCAAATCGGGTGGTTTGATAAACTCGGTGATGTTATCAAACATGCTCTCGTAGTTCTGGTAATCGCGTGTGGTCATCAGCCCCATATCGTGCAGGTTCTCGGCGAAGATGTAGGCATCTTCGTAAATGGTGCGGTCCTGGATAATGTTGCGGCCGCTGCTCTGTATCTCGCGTATCTGGCGGTATCGGCTGTTGAGGAAGTATATCTGCAGGTTAAAGCTCCAGCGTTTCATTTCGCTGTAAAAATCTTCCAGGTAGGGGTTGTTGTCAACCGCTTCGTAAAGGGGCTCCCAGCCGTAATTTTTCGCCAGCATTTCTGTAAGGGTAGTTTTACCCGCGCCAATATTTCCTACAATAGCTATGTGCATGAGATGGTGTTGTGATTATTTGTTGATAGTTAATAGTTTATAGTTCATGGTAGGAGGCATAGCCCAACCAGCACTAGCTACCTCGCTAATATACACTATGAACCATGAACCATCAAACGATGTTTTGAATTTGGTGTAAGAAATGGCTGTAGCTGCTATGAACTATGAACCATCAGCCATCAACTAACTTAAAACTTCCTGAAACCGATAATTTCCCTAACCTCCCTGATAGTTTTAGAGGCGCTTTCACGGGCTTTTTCTTCGCCCATTTTGGCTACCTTCCTCAGGTATGCGGCATCGTTGGCTATATCGTTTATTTTTTCGCGGATGGGCGCGGTGGCCATGATCATGTCTTCGGCAAGCTGTTTCTTTAGGTCGCCGTAGCGGATAGCCATGGTATTGTACAGGTTATCGAAGTGTGCCAGCGTATCAGGGGTAGAAACTACTTTCAGCAAATCGAACAGGTTTTGTATTTCCAGTGGTTTCTCCTGGTTTTCTACAGTGGGGCCGCCATCGGTAACGGCGCGCATCACCTTTTTGCGGATAGCTTCAGGCGTGTCTGATAAAAAAACGGCGTTGCCTTCGCTTTCGCTTTTGCCCATTTTGCCTTTACCGTCCAACCCGGGTATCTTCACCAAACTCTCGCCGAAGCTAAAAGCATAAGGCTCGGGGAAGTAATCGTTGTTGTAGAGACGGTTAAAACGGTTGCCAAAGGTGCGGGCCATCTCCAGGTGTTGTTCCTGGTCTTTACCTACAGGCACTTTGGTTGCCTTGTGTATAATGATATCGGCAGCCATTAAAACGGGGTAAGTTAAAAGGCCGGCGTTCACGTTATCGGGGTTGGCGCGTACCTTATCTTTAAATGAGGTAGAGCGTTCCAACTCGCCGGTGTAGGCGTTCATGTTGAGATACAGATATAATTCCGTAACTTCCGGCACATCGCTTTGTACGTAAATGGTTGATTTTTCAGGGTCAATACCCGATGCCAGATACTCTACCAAAACCTGCTTTACGTTGCCGTGCAGGTTAGCAGGGGTAGGGTGGGTGGTTAAGGAATGCAGGTCGGCAATAAAAAAATAGCAGTTATATTCATCCTGCATTTTAACGAAGTTTTGTACAGCCCCGTAATAATTGCCCAAATGCAGGTTCCCGGTAGATCTTATGCCACTAACAACAGTTTCCATATAGGGGGCGAAAGTAAGTATTTTTTATATTTTTGAGGGCGATGAAAATGATATTGAAGAAAGTGCACGTGTACCTTTACGCTTTTAGCGTGGCGTTTTCGTACCTGATACTGTTCCCCTTCTTCTATTACTTTTCGCGCAAAACATCCCGCTATAAGTACATGAATGCGCTGCGGAGGTTTTGGGGCTTCATCAGTTCGTTGTTAGTAGGCATACTGTATAGCTTTGATGTTGAACAACCTATCGACTGGAGCCGAACCTACATTATTTGCCCCAACCACACGAGCAACCTGGATATCACCGCCATGAGCATCTTCGTAAAAACCAACGATTGCTGCTTTATGGGCAAGCAGGAACTGGCGGATTTCTTCGTGACGAGCCTCTTCTTCCGAACGGTAGACGTGCCGGTTGACCGTCAAAGCAAAATCGCATCCTTCCGCGCGTTTAAAAAGGTAATGGAACGTTTACAAAGCGGCGTTACCACCATCATCTTCCCCGAAGCCACCATACCCGACCATTACCCTCCCCAACTGAAAGATTTTAAGAACGGACCTTTCCGCATGGCCATAGAGCTTAAAATTCCTATAATACCCGTAACATCCTTAAATACCTGGGAAATTTTATGGGACGACGGGCTTAAATACGGCTCGAGGCCAGGGATATGTAATATATTTGTACATAAGCCGATAGAAACGGCGCACTTAACTATTGACGATGCTGATGCCCTGCGCGACCAGGTGCACGCCATCATCAGCCAAAAATTAGCACAGCATGACCATAGACGAACAAACAGTTGATAAGATAGCCCACCTTGCCCGCCTGGAACTTGCCGCCGGCGAAAAAGCCGAAATGATTGCCGATATGAACAAGATACTCGGCTTTATGGATAAGCTTAACGAGGTAGATACCACCGGCGTTGAGCCATTGGTGTACATGACCGATGAGCCCAACATCTTGCGCGAAGACGTAGTAAAGCAGGTAATAACTACCGCCGAAGCATTGAAAAATGCTCCCGGTCATGATAATAGCCACTTTTTGGTAGCGAAGGTGATTAAGTAGACGCAAGATTAATAGAGTCAAGAAACAAGAGTCAAGAAACAAGAGTCAAGAAACAAGAGTCAAGAAACAAGAAGTTAAACATCTTAAAGTGCTGTTACTCTTATCTCTTGTTTCTTGACTCTTGATTCTATTATCTTTTCAAAATCCTCTGTAACATTTCACCCTGCCTTATTGTCAAAGAAAGAAAAACGGATGATACCACTAGCTAAAGCCAAGGAAGAGCCACTGATTATTTTAAAGGATATTGGGCGTAAATACGTTATCGGCGCGGAGATTATACACGCTATCAAGTCGGTTACGCTTAATATAAATAAAGGCGAATTCGTTGCGCTAATGGGGCCATCAGGTTCGGGTAAATCTACGCTGATGAACATCCTGGGCTGTTTAGACACCCCAACCAAGGGTGAATACAGCCTTAATGGTATCAACGTAAGCCACATGACCGATAACGAACTGGCCGAAGTGCGTAACACCGAAATCGGTTTCGTTTTCCAAACTTTTAACCTTTTGCCGCGTAACAGCGCTTTAGATAATGTTGCCTTGCCGCTGGTTTATGCCGGCATCAGCAAAGAGAAACGCCGCGACCGTGCCAAAGCAGCACTGGAAAACGTGGGCCTTGGCAACCGTACCGACCACCGCCCCAACGAGCTATCGGGCGGGCAGCGCCAACGCGTAGCCGTGGCCCGTGCCTTGATCAACAATCCATCCATCATACTGGCCGATGAGCCTACGGGTAACCTGGATACCAAAACTTCCATCGAAATTATGGGGCTGATAGAGGATATCCATTCAAAAGGCAATACCATTATTTTGGTAACGCACGAGGAGGATATCGCCTTGCATGCCCACCGCATTGTACGTATGCGCGATGGTTTGGTAGAGAACGATTACCAAAACACCAACATCCAAACCGTGCGCCAGCACAGCGCTGCTGCCGGGATTGATTTGGGTAAGTAGTTCATTCAAATTATTTTCTTCACCCTCTTTGCGAAGCAGAGAGGGTCGAACAGCGTAACACATTCGGGGTGAGTCAACTCGTGTGCATGCAAATAAATGTCCTTCAATGTGGAAAATCTAAAAACGGGCCGCTTTTACGGGCAAACCAACTGTACCATCCACCTGGATTTTGCTACCATTACGGATACGGAATACACCCACGATAGGGTAGACTGGCACTACCACGATAACGCCTACTTTACCTTTATTTTAGATGGCAAAGTTATCGAGGGCAATAAGAAAGAAGTGTATAACTGCACCGCCGGCAGCCTGCTGTTCCACAACTGGCAGGATGCGCACTACAACATCAAACCTAAAGGCTTTACGCGCGGCTTCCACATCGAACTGAACCAAAGCTGGTTTGATAACTTCAAACTTTACCGCGATAATTTACAAGGCAGCTTTGCGGTGGCTAACCCCGATATTAAATTCCTGTTCTACAAGATATTCCGGGAGACCAAAGTACATGATGGCCTCACCGCGCTTTCTACCGAAGCCCTGCTGCTGCAGGCATTGGCCCGCATGCAGGGCGATACCCAATCTGCCGCCAAACAAACACCGTTTTGGGTAGGCAGGCTAAGGGAAATCCTGAACGACAACGTTGCCGCTAAATTTACCCTTGCCGAGGTATCTGCAACATTGAACATCCACCCGGTGCACTTATCACGCGATTTCTCTAAGTACTTCCACTGTAACCTTGGCGAATATATCCGCAAGCTGCGCATCGAAAAAGCTTTCAGCTTGCTGCCGGACATGAATTTGTCCCTAACGGATATTGCCCTCAGTTGCGGCTTTGCCGATCAGAGCCATTTCCTGCGTAGTTTTAAAAGTTTTAACCAGGCAAACCCAACCACATATCGTAAACTTTTAATGCGGGCATGTTAATCCTGTTCTATTTTGGGCCGTTAAATTAACGCAGATTTGCATGTACAACATCAAAACAGAAAACATGCCTATCAAAATAAAACACCTGCTATTTGCCGCGCTTTGCTTAATGGCCTTTAAAGCTTCGGCACAAACCACCAACATAATAGAGCCTGCACCCATCACGGCACCAATCCACAAAGCCAACATTGGCCGTATCATTTTTTTGAACGATACTATCCCCGTAGCGCAGATAACGGATGCTGATATCGTAAAAGAACTGGTGCTGAACCCGAAGAACAACCTCAGTATGTGCGCTTTTATGGGTAATTCGCTTACCAATTACCAGCATCAGATGGCACCGGAGCTTACGGTGGAGCAATTGAACCAGGGCAACTTCCAGTTCTCGTTTTTTATAGACGATAAGCTCATTTACCAGGAAAACATGCACAAAGGAGCCGGTTATAATTGGCTGAAAAACAGCCGAACTGCCCTGCGCATCAAACTTATCAGCACCCAGCACGAGGACATGTGGAGCCGCTACCTGTTTACCCGCATGATGACGCGTGGTGGAGAAGATGCTTTAACTACAGGTACGCATACCTTACGGATAGAGCTGCGGCCTTACATTGCCATCCCTGCGCTTAAGGTAGGAAATATCATAGCCAAAGGCGATTTGAAAATCATTGTACAGCCTGCCGAAGTGAAGGATGTACAGATACAAACTATAAAGCCCGGCAGCGGATGGCCGGTTTCTGCTGAGCCATATGATAAAAAGCTAATTATGGACATGAACGAGAAGATTGCCCAGAATAAATTCAAGAACATCAGCGGCGTAGTGGTCATCAAAAACGGCAAGCTACTGATCGAAGAATACTTTAACGGCGAAGGCCGCGATACCCTACACGATCCGCGCTCCGTTGGCAAAACATTCGCATCAGCGGTGATGGGCATAGCCATAAAGGATGGCTACATCAAATCGGAGCAGCAAACGCTTGGCGATTTTTACAACCTGAAGAATTACCGCAACTACTCGCCCAAAAAAGACAGCATCACCATCAAAAGCCTGCTCACCATGAGCTCGGTCTTCGACGCGAACGATAACGACGGCGACTCGCCAGGGAACGAAAACAATATGTACCCCACGGATAACTGGGTGAAATTCGCGCTGGATTTGAAGGTAGACAGCAGCAAGCAAGCCTACAAAAACTGGAACTATTTTACCGCGGGTATTGTAGTGTTAGGGGATATCCTCAACCAAAAAGTACCCGGCGGGTTGGATAAATACGCCGATGCCAAACTGTTCAACCCCCTCGGCATTGTCAATTACAAATGGCAGTACACCCCACAACACGTGGCCAATACAGCAGGAGGCATCAGGCTAAGAGCATTGGATTTTGCCAAATTCGGGCAGTTATACAAGAATAACGGCGTATGGAAAGGCAAGCAAATTATCCCGAAAGAATGGGTGGAAAAATCATTCACGAAACAAATGACCTTGCCCGCAGATGTTGTTGGCCCCGGCAATTACGGCTACCTGTTTTGGAACAAAACTTACACCATTGGCGATAAGGCCTATGAAACCTGGTACTGCACCGGCAATGGCGGCAACAAGATATTTATCTTTAAAGACCAGCCGCTGGTGATAATCGTAACTGCCACAGCTTACAACGAAGGTTACGCACACGCTCAGGTTGATAAGATGATGCAGCAGTATATATTGCCGGCGGTAGTGAAGTAGGGGATTTATCAAAATATAAGCAATCGTCATGTTGGACTTGTTTCAACACCCCATCATAAAAGTGGCCACTATGCTAAGCCTATTTGCATGTCGGTTACCTGCCGTGTGGGGTGCCGAAAAGATTTCGGCATGACGTTTTGTGATTTTTGTACCCTTACTAGCACACCTCCGCCAGCTTACAAACAAACTCAGCCATGTAAATTGCCCGCTCTGGCGTTATGGGTTTTTTGTTGCCTACAATGAGGGTGTGGTTTACGATTTCTATCACGAAATCGTCTTCGCGGATATCCATCACCGCGTTACGGAACTGGCGGTCCATACAGCTGATGGCTTTGGCATGGTCGTTCACCATTACGTAGAAGGTATCGCTAAAGGCTTTGTCTTCTTTAAAATCCAGCTCCAGTGGGTGTATCAGTTCGGCTAATTTATCGCGCAGAGTTTCGGGGCGGATTTTTACACGACCAAAATCGCGTTTGAGGTAGGCCAGGGCCCAGGTTTGGTATTCAAAATGGTCGGTAATGAGACCTTCGTGTGCTTTTTTGGAATGAGTGTCTACAAACAATACATAGCAATCGCTATGGCCGTTCTTGATAACGTAAGAGCCCAGCAGGTTATAATCGTGGTACTGGTTAAAGGCATCGAAATCTTCCAGATGGAAGTTGATATGCCCGGTTAGCTGCATATTGAAACGCGACCTCAACTCATCGTACGTAGCCTGGAAACTGTCTATCGTGTCCTGCGAAAGCCCCTTAGTATCGAATAAAAAACTACTCATTGCTTAAATTTATGACAGCCTAAATATAGCAACAAGCCGAATTAATTATTTTGTGTATTTTACACTAATAATTAAAACCTTCAGCCTGATGAAACATATCAAAAAAGTGGCGCTTTGCCTGGCTTGCTGCATTGCCATTAGCTTCGCTGCATCTGCCCAAACAAAAACTGCCGAACAAATAAACCAGGACTTAAGCATCGGCCGCAAGAAAATCGATTCGCTGGATAAACTCCTCATCAGCGTTTTGGGTAACAGGCAACGCATCGTGCGGGAGATTGGTGCATATAAAAAGAAGAATAACGTACCCCCATTACAGCCTGCCCGCTTTAAAGAAGTGGTTGACAGGGCCGTTGCAGCGGGTGCCGTTGAAGGCCTTTCTACCGAATTCGTTACCGAGTTGATGAACGCCATCCACAAAGAAAGCCTCCGAATGGAGGGTGACAGCACCCTTAAAAATTAAGATTGAAGTAAATTGTTAGCCTAATATTAAATTAAGCGTTGTTTACTAAGGGATAATTTTATGTATTTTGCCACCAAAACAAAACGCTGTAAATGAGAAAATTATTCCTATCCCTTATTACTTTAACTGCTGTTGCCTTGCTATTGCAAAGCTGCGAAAAATCAAAAAAGGTTATCGTACCCCAGGCCATCAGGGTGCAGGGGCTTTTTTCCTTAACGGGTAACTGGTCGTCTCTGGGCATCACTTCTAAAGCCGCTTTAGAAATTGCTCAGGAGGATATCAATAAATACCTGGACACAAAGGATGCCAACTTCAGGCTATCGGTTGCGGTATCTGATACCAAACTCGAAACCGAAACAGCCAGGTTGTTGTTCGTTGATGCTAAAGACCGGGGCATAAAATTCGTAATCGGGCCGCAATCGAGCGCCGAGCTCGCGCTTATAAAGCCAGAGGCCGATGCCCACAATGTATTGGTGGTGAGCCAAAGCAGCACAGCTGGGAGCTTAGCCATTGCCGATGATAACGTGTTCCGTTTTTGCCCTTCGGATAAGATAGAAGGTGCTGCGAGCGGTGCAACCATATTTAAGCAGGGTGCCACAGGTTTGGTTACCGTTGCCCGCGACGATGCCGGCAACAAAGGTCTGCAGACTTCTACCGGTGCGGCATTCACCACAAAAGGCGGCGAAGTAAGCGCTGTTGCACCCTATGCCATTACCACAACCAACTATGCATCGGTTATAGCCAGTATAAAAGCCGAGGTTGCACGCTTAACCACATCTAAGGGTGCGGGCAAGGTTGCGGTTTACCTGGCATCGTTTGATGAAGGTATCGAGCTATTCAAGCTCGCTAGTGCCGAGCCTACGCTAAACAGTATAAAATGGTACGGCGGCGATGGCGTTGTGCTGAGCACTGCATTGACAGGCAACGCCGTTGCGGCGGAGTTTGCCATTAAAACCGGCTTTTTTGCGCCATCATTCGGTTTGCCCACTGCGCTGCAAAGCAAATGGCAGCCCATTGCCGATAGGATAAAAGCCAAAACCGGCACCGACCCGGATGCTTACGCCCTGGCCGTTTATGATGCCTTATGGACGATTGCCTATACGCTTGAAGATGCCAAGGGCAGCACTACCGATTTTGCGAAGATAAAAACCCTGTTTGTGGCCCAGGCCAATAAAGATACCGGCATAACCGGTGCCGATGCCCTCGATGCAGCCGGCGACCGCGCCAGCGGGACTTTCGATTACTTCGGTATCGTTAAAGATGGTGCCGGCTATAAATGGGCGTTGGTAGGCAAGAGCGACGATTAAGATCGAATTCCCTGGATATTGCGAGAGCGCTGGTTGGCTAAGTGGCCGATTAGCGCTTTTTGCATTTAAACCGAATTAGCCTATTGTTTGTCGGTTGGCCAAGGCGCATATAGGTTCTCCCAGCCATTGCTCAGGTATTTCTCATTCGGTGAAAAATCGCCGGCTCCAATATCCAAATCCTTGGAATTAGGGATGCGATAATCGCCCCAATTACAGGTTTTTAGGGTCTTTTTATCGTGGCTTATCCATTGCCCTATAAATTGATTATTTGAATAACTATCCGAGTGGATGTCCATATCATCGTACTGAACAACGTTATTTTTATCGATATAAATTTTCGCGATGACCATGCCCTTGAACACTCCCGAATGCTCATTATTGCCGGTTTCTGAAAGCACGTAGGGGCCTAAAAGTGTGTACCTGCCTTTTATGCCCTTGTCTTTATATTCGTCGTCAAGTCCGTAATAATCCGGAGACGATATACCCGCCACGTTCAACGTTATCCTACCGCTAAAACTCTGGATGTTGTTTTTCACCCACGATTTGCCCGTTACGATATACGTGTCGGGCTTTTCAGGGTCTTTTTTTGCCGATAGGAATTTTATCCGCAGGCGTTGAAAATTATCGCCGATGAAGCCAAATACCGCAGAGTTATCAGTATGTGTAAATATGCCGGACAGGTCATACTTCAGTAGCTCTTTCCTGGCTGCCTTGCGTTTCTCTAATGTGTTGTAAGGTGGTGGGTCGGCTTGCGCCGAAGCAGGCCTGTGATAAGCTAAAAAGCAGAGTAATAGCAGGATTTTCAATGATGGTTTCATAGTGATTTAGGTTCAGGCTTTCCTTGGCTTATTGCGGTGCATGATAAGCTGATAAATTAAAACGATGAGAGATATCAGGACGAGGTAAATTGATGCAAAAATAACCACATAGCATATCCCGTATATTATCGTTATTATTTTTCCGCCAAAATCCAATAAAAGATTAACGGTAATACTTGACAGGACCATTGCTAAGAGGCTAAATATTAAAACCTTAAAAGCTACTCTTCCCCATTTGCTAAGCTTGAAACTTATCATTGTTATGGGTTTTATCTTTAGTTTTCGAGATGAATTACAGTGTTCTCTATCCAGTCTTCATTCATGTGTTCAAGCACATCCGCGTACCTCGGGTTGGTTTTATCAACAATCTCAAATTGCTGCCTCCAAAAACCATCTCCAACTATTTCCTGATAAATGTAAAGGATTGATTCGTTAGAGAATTGAATGAAATAGTTGGTCGCCTCATCCTCTTTAATGGCCGTTATAGTTAAATTGTTATCTAATTCAGGGTGTGGTATTTTTTGCCATAGTCGCTTTTTCCATAATTGCCTTGATAATATTTTTTTGCTTTGCTGATAGGTTAATTTAGATGAATCGAAATATAAACATCCTGCATCAAACTCCAGTACCATTTGCAAACCGTAATGATTAGTGAGGTCATTTTGAAAAAATAGATTCCGTATGATTTGCGTTTGTAAATCAAGTGCTTGCATAATTCTACATTTAACTTATCAATATTCTACTTATGCAAAACCCCATCCTGCACCCACCACCACAGCCAATTGCCGCCGCTTGCTTTGCTTAAATCGAATTTAGCCAAATCGAAATGGCCTGCACCGGTGTCTGAGCCTTGTATTTCATACACTTTCAAAGCCTGCTGGTCATGGTTCCAGTTTAATGGTTTGCCGGGGGCGAGGGTCTCAGGCAGTTTCGTAGCATCAGGTAACAAGAAATAGGCTTTGCTACTACCGAATACAACCGCCTGTCCGTCTTCGTCCATGCAAACGGCGGTGCGTTCATCGGCGGCTATGCCTTTGATAGAGACATGCCAGTCTTTGGCAATCCGGGCGAGGAACACCACATGGCGGCCCTGGCGGCTGCGGGTAAGGTAATGCTGGTCGGTTATTACATCGTGCAGGTAGGGGGCGTGGACAAAATCGTTATTGTAGAGCTTTACCAAATTGTGATAGGGGTTGGCCAACGCCGTATCTGCCGTAAGGCTGGCAATTTCGCCGCTGTAGTAAAAGCCGCCCAGGATGGCGCAACCCGCGCTGGTACCGCCTACCGGCACATACTTTTTGTTAAGCAGGTAGTTTATGGCGGCCATGGTTTTGATGCCCCGCCAGTACTTCATGTAATTACTTTGGTCGCCGCCGGCGATGAACAGCATTTCGGCATTGCGGATGATGTTGGCCACCGTATCATTATCAGCCAGCTCGCGCGAATCTATTTTGAGCGTTTCCACGGAGTTTACTTTGCCCAGTTCATAAATGTAGGGGTTATAAGCCGCCGTACCCGATGCGCGGATAATCACCACATCTCCGCCGCCGCTTCGGTTAATCATCCATTTAAAGGCCGCATCTACGTCTTTACCGCCACCCATCATCACCACACCAAGCCTGGTAGGCGTTTTTAAATCGGCGGTATCGCCGATAACGCCGAGGGATGCGGGGCGGTTGGGGTATTTTTTGGTGGTATCGGGCTTTGGGGCAACTTGGGTATCTTCCCGAACAACTTTCGATTCAACAATTAGCTGTCCATTTTTTTTCTTTGAAAAGACTTCGATGCAAACCTTGCCTTTGTTGATTGTCTTTTCGCCAATAAAATCTATAGGAATTTCTGACTGGCTTATCCACTCGTCGTAGTTGAGGAGCCGTTTACGAACGATGGTAACATCGGTATGGTTAAGTGTCCGGATAAAAGGTAGTTTTTGGTACCCGGAATATTTACCTTTCCACACGTCGGAAAAAGTGTATGTGTGTCCATCCAAATCAACCGCGTATTTCTTTAGATAGTACTTCCCTTTGTTATGTACCCTTACCATTACCGAATCGGGCAAGGTTGTTTGTCGGGCAAGCCCGGTAAAGCAAGCCAGGCAAAAAAAAGAAGCGAGTACAAACTTCATTAGGTAAACATAAGCCTTTGAAGATGAAATCGCAATATGCTCAACTTCTCTAATTCGTGCTTTATACAAATCCGAAATCGAAAACCGCAAATCCGAAATCAATTAATACTTATACGCTGCCATCTTGCCGCAGCTGCAGGCGCAATTGGGGTCGGTTATGCCCAGTTTCTTTAAAAAGAACTGGTAAAAGCCAATGCGGTCGTTCATGCTGTAGTTATCCTCGCCTTTGTTGCATTCCAGTTCGCCGTTTACGATGATGATGGTCATGCCGAAGCCGGGTGTGCGGCCGGCGGCCTTGTCTTTGGCGTTGGGCTGCCACCTGCCCACCATTACATCATGTGCGCTTGGTTTATGCGTTTCGGGCGTCATCCAAAAATAAATGGCTGTTTTAAAAGCCACTACCGGGTCGGTTTCTACCAGTGCGGGGCTATCCAGCAGTATATGTTTGTTGCCAAAGATGCAGTCTGATGCGTAACCATAATTGCCATTATAGCTCAGTTGTATTGGGCCCCGGCCATAATATTTTTGGCCTTTAACGGGCGGGTATTCGTCGCTATCGCTTACGTAGGTGCGGGTAATATCGGCTTCGCGCTTTAGCATCAGGCCATCGGTATAGCTCTCGTTAATGCCGTGGCGGGTTTCATGGGCTATCTGGGCAAAGAAAGCAGCCAGTTCGCGTTTGTTGGTTATGGCATCTTTGTCAGTACAAAAGCCGCCATAATCAACAGTAAAGGTGCTGTCGGGTTTTTCTTTGGCCCATTCTTCGTTCCAGTCGCCGTCCTGGCGCACTATACTGTCTTTACCTGTGCGTTTATCGGTACGAACGAACTGGTAAACGGAAACCGCACGCCGGTTTACTTTCACCTTTACCTGCGCCATCTCGTCAACCGCTTTTATAAAGGCCTGGTAGGTATAGAATTTATCGCGCTGGGGGAAAAGGTCGTTGTATTGTTTCTCGCTCAGAAATTTACTGAAAGAGGGGAGTGGTGGGGGGAGCAATACCACCTCCGTGATTTTGCCACTATTGCATTTAAAGCTAAACAGCGGGATAGCAAGCAAACAAATTAAAGCAAGCTTAGCGGATGATATGATGAGTTTCATGGCAGCAATGATATATATTTGAACAAACACCACGCTGGTATTTAAGTTCGGATTATTTTACCACAAAGAACACAAAGATGTGCTGCTTTATTATCACAAAGTGCACAAAGTTTTTTAAAACCGATAATAAGCAAACAAAAAAATCTTTGTGAACTTTGTGTTTTTATCTTAGCGGCCTTTGTGGTTAATCATAAACATGAGATGAAGATATATACTAAAACCGGCGATAAAGGCTATACCTCCTTAATTGGCGGTACCCGTGTGCCCAAGCACCACCTGCGCATTGAAAGCTATGGTACCGTAGATGAGCTGAACAGCTGGATTGGCCTTATACGCGATCAGCACCTGGCTCCGCATGATAAGGACATACTGAAAGAAATACAGGACAGGCTCTTCACCATCGGTTCCTCGTTGGCGGCCGATCCCGAAAAATCGCGTATGGTAACGCCCGACCTTAAACCTGCCGACGTGGAGCTGCTGGAGCAGGAAATGGACCGCATGAACGAAACTTTGCCCGAACTGCGTCATTTTATTTTGCCGGGCGGAAATAATGTTATATCTTACTGCCACATAGCCCGCTGTGTTTGCCGCCGCGCCGAACGCTTGAGCGTGCACCTGGCGGAGGAAAGCACGGTTGATGAGTTAGTGAATATTTACCTTAACCGGCTGAGCGACTACCTGTTTACGCTTGGGCGTATGGTGGGCTTTGATGCAAAAGTTGCTGAAAATCAGTGGTTACCAAGATTATAAAAAAATTACAAAAAAATAGTAAAAATCAATTTAAAAATATTATACTTTTGCGAAAAAGGAAATTTACCCAACTAATATAAAAACATGTATTGGACACTTGAATTAGCATCGCATTTAGAAGATGCGCCATGGCCGGCAACAAAAGATGAATTAATTGATTATGCAATCCGTTCGGGCGCGCCGGTGGAGGTTATAGAAAACCTACAGGCACTTGAAGACGATGGCGAACCGTATGAGAACATAGAGGAGATTTGGCCGGATTATCCTACTAAAGACGATTTCTTTTTTAACGAAGACGAGTATTAATTATACTTGTATAATACTTAGAGCCTCCGCATTTGTGGGGGCTTTTTTTGTGGGCAACGTTTTTGGAACGGTTTTGGTATGGCTATATGTAAATACATCTATACTTAAATATAAAACACAGCATTATGAGAGGCTTATTGTACATCATCGCCGTCATCCTGATCATTGGATGGCTATTCGGGTACTTCTACGGAAACGCCGGCAGCTTAATCCACATCTTATTGGTTATAGCCATTATAGCATTAATATTAGGCGTTATCAGGAGGGCCTGACCAATAAACAATGTCTGCGCATGGCCGCAGCTTTATAGATAATTCAAATCAACGGGCATTGCAACAGCGGCGCCCGTTTTTTTATGGCGTTTTGCATTGGTTTTGGCATTTACGCCAATACAGTCAACTGAAACTTTAACAATTATAACACACAACAACATGAGGGGTATATTGTACATCATTGCCGTTATGCTGGTTATTGGATGGATATTCGGTTTTTTCTTTAGCCACGCAGGTAACCTAATACATGCATTACTGGTAATCGCTATCGTAGCGTTGTTACTAGGCATTATCAGGCGGGCCTGATAAGTATATAACGTTTGCGCATGGCCGCAACGTTGTAGATAATTTATGAATGGATACGCAAACGCAATATCTGTTTTTTTTTACGTTTTTGGAATGGTTTTGGCATTAGGCCAGTACAATCTACTGAAACATTAACATATAAAAACACAACAACATGAGAAGCTTATTGTACCTTGTCGCGGTTATCCTGGTCGTTATCTGGATTTTCGGCGCGTTCGTAAGTCCGTTTGGCGGCAATATTATCCACGTATTATTGGTAATTGCTATTATCGCTTTACTACTTGGCGTTATCAGAAGAGCCTGATAATCCACCCGCAAGCAAAATAATTAACCATCGGCTTATTAGGCCGATGGTTTTTTGTTTATAAGGGCCTCGGCAATGGCAATATCATCGGGGAAAGTTATCTTGATATTGCTGTAATTGCCTTCAATTAGCTGTATTTCAACGCCTAGCTGTTCCACTACCGATGCATCATCGGTAAATTTAGGGTCGAAAGGTTGTTGGTAGGCTTCCCTTAATATTTCTGATTGAAAGGTTTGCGGAGTTTGTACCAGGTAGATGCCCTCGCGGTTTAAGCTTTGCGAGGAGTCGCCCTCTAACTGCCTTACCGAATCGCGGCTTTTAACGGCTACTACGGCGCTGCCATGGGCCTCGGCGCAATTATAGGCCTCGTCTATCACCGCAGGGCTTATAAGAGGCCTAACGGCATCGTGTACAGCAATTAGCACATTTTTATCGGTAATTTGGTCAATTGCATTTTTAACCGAATGGAAGCGCGTTTCGCCGCCTGCAATTAATGCGTGTTTTATAACAAAGTTATGCACAGCGCATAGCTCTTTCCACAGCGTATGATAGCGCGCATGCAGTACCACAATCAGCTTCGGCTGCAGGACACTGGCAGAGAAAGCCTCCAGCGTATGCATCAGCACCGGCTTGCCGTTCAGCCCAATGAATTGCTTAGGCAAGGCCGACTGCATCCGTGTGCCCGAACCACCAGCTACGATGACGGCGTAGGTTTTAGATTTTAGATTTGGGATTTTAGATTTGAGATGGGACATGCTTTAGATTTTAGACGTGAGATATGAGATATGAGATAAAATATGCATGGCGGCTTTATTAGCACCAAAGCTATAAAACACAAATGAGATATAAACTTTCGCTTATATCTCATTTGTATCTTGATGAAATTGAGCTAGTCTCAAATCTCACATCTAATATCTCAAATCTAAATTTAGATAATCAGCATCGCGTCGCCGTAGCTGTAAAAGCGGTATTTCTCTTTAACGGCAATTTCGTAGGCGTTCATTACGTGCTCGTAACCGCCAAATGCACTCACCATCATCAATAAGGTAGACTCGGGCGTGTGAAAATTGGTTATCATGCTGTTCGCTATGCTGAATTCGTATGGCGGGAAGATGAACTTGCTGGTCCAATCGTTTGCGGCTTTAAGCGTTTTGTTGGCCGATACAGCCGACTCGATAGTACGCATAGACGTGGTACCCACGGCGCAGATGCGGCTCTTGCGCTCGATGCCTTTGTTTACGATATCTGCCTGTTTTGCTTCGATGATAAACTGTTCAGAATCCATCTTGTGCTTGGTAAGGTCCTCCACTTCAACCGGGCGGAATGTGCCTAAACCAACGTGCAGGGTAACCTCGGCAAATTCAACGCCTTTCAGTTCCAGGCGTTTCATCAGCTCGCGGCTAAAGTGCAGGCCGGCGGTAGGGGCAGCAACTGCGCCTTCGTGCTTGGCAAATATGGTTTGGTAGCGTTCTTTATCGTCGGCAGTGGCTTTGCGTTTGATATATTTTGGCAGCGGTGTTTCGCCCAGTATTTCTACGTTGCGGCGGAATTCCTCGTCGGTACCGTCGAACAAGAAGCGGATGGTGCGGCCGCGCGACGTGGTGTTATCAACAACCTCGGCTATCAGTAAGTCGTCGTCGCCAAAGTATAATTTGTTGCCTACGCGTATTTTGCGGGCCGGGTCAACCAAAACGTCCCAAAGGCGTAGTTCTTTATTAAGTTCGCGCAGCAGGAAAACTTCGATGGTGGCACCGGTTTTTTCTTTATTGCCATACATGCGCGCAGGGAATACTTTGGTGTTGTTCAGGATCATTACATCCTTGTCATCAAAATAATCCAATATATCCTTAAATATTTTATGCTCAATTTTGCCCGAATCGCGGTGGAGCACCATTAAGCGCGATTGATCGCGTATGTCAGATGGCGAATGAGCGATAAGTGACTCGGGTAAATTGAATTTAAACTGGGATAATTTCATGCTTTATATATGAATTTTCAGGGCGCAAATGTACGGAATTTTTGTTAGTTTAACCGATTTTTATAACATTTCGTTTTGATTATTAGAAAAATACTTTTATGGCGAACGCTGTAACTTAAAGCCGCAGCCGCAGTCTAAACCCCATATCGCCCTGCACAGCTATAAAAGCACGGGGCGCTTTGCCTGTTACGATAACGATACCGATATGATCATATTAAAACTTATCCGCGAGAGCTTCCTGTTTGCATACGATGCGCTCAGGCAAAACAAGTTGCGTACGCTGCTTTCCCTGCTGGGCGTAACCATTGGTATATTTACCATCATTGCGGTACGCTCTGCGGTTGATACCCTGCGCAATAACTTGCAGGCAAGCGTAAATAAGCTAGGCAATAACAGTATTTACGTGGAGAAATGGCCCTGGGTAGGCGAGGATAACTTTCCCTGGTGGAAGTATATGCAACGCCCCGTGCCTAAGCTGCGCGATTTTGAGCAGATGCGCCGCCGCAGCCAAACTGCCAAGGCTATTACTTATGAGATAAGCATTGCTAACCGTACCGTAAAATATGGTAGCAACACGGTAGATGGCGCACAGATAGGCGCGGTATCGCATGAGCACGATAAGGTAATTAGCTTCGATTTTCAGGATGGGCGATATTTTACAGATATTGAATCGCGTACAGGCTCGCCAGTGGCCATCGTTGGTTATGATATAGCCGACAACCTGTTCCCCTCCGGCGATGCTGTGGGCAAGCAAATGAAGATAATGGGCCGCAAGGTTACCATTATAGGTGTTTTTAGCAAGCAGGGAGATGATATGCTGGGTATTTCTACCGATAAGCAATTGATTGTGCCATTGAATTTCGCCAAAAACGTTATCGATATAGAGGACGAAAAATACTCGCCTTCGTTAGTAATCCGAGGGCACGACAACCTTTCCGAAGATGAAGTAGAAAGCGAAGTACGCGGGCTGATGCGCTCTATCCGTAGCATTCGCCCCGGCGATGAAGATAACTTCGCCCTCAACAAATCAAGCGTCATCTCCAACCAGTTGGATAGCGTTTTCGGCTTCGTGAACGTCGCGGGCGCCATCATAGGTGGCTTCAGCGTACTGGTTGGCGGTTTTGGTATTGCTAACATCATGTTCGTATCGGTAAAAGAGCGTACCAATATCATCGGCATACAGAAATCATTGGGTGCCAAAAATTATTTTATCCTGCTGCAGTTCCTCATCGAATCGGTGGTACTTTGCCTGATGGGGGGGCTTATCGGGCTGGGGCTTGTGTACCTGGGCACCGTGGGGGCTAAGGCAGCCTCGGGGCTCCAAATTGTTTTAGACACAACCAATATCATCAGAGGCTTAAGTATTTCGGTAATCATCGGCATCATTGCGGGCATTATACCGGCCTGGTTTGCATCCCGCATGGATCCTGTTGAGGCAATACGTACCAATTAATTAGCATCAGGCGGGCAATGGCCAAATATTTTAAACTACTGCCGCCTGCTGCTTCAGATTACTTTACCTATGCTATAAGTTTTGCGCTTGTATTCGATTTCGGCTTTTTGCCGCGTATAAAGGATGGCAGCGAAACTATGGGCATGTTCCTGCTCTTCTCCGTATTGATGGCCTTTGGGTTGCTGGCTTTTTCTTTCTTGTTCTATTACTTTATCAGAAGCAAGCTGAGGCATATAGCTGCTTATTGCTTAATGATGTACCTGCTATCAGAACTTATCGCTGCTTTTGTATTGGGAAGACCCTGCCTGTTCGGCCTATTTACTGGCACCGTGGTGTACAACGGTACATCCTATCCGGAAATCTTCGTTTTCCAGAAGCGTGCAGCCCTCGGGTTATCCATGTCGTTTATTACAGCGGCAGCAATCTGTTTCGCCCGGAAAGCTCTGGCATCGTACGTAAAAAACGCAGCACCGCCTAAAGCCGGTTAAATATTCTGGGTTATTACTGGCTTACAATGCCTGGATACCTTTTCGAAAAGCACCTCGGGCACGAAGGGCTTCGTGAGGAAATCGCTCATGCCATGCTCAAAGGCTTTGGTATGGGTTTCTGGCATAGCATCGGCCGTGAAGGCGATGATAGGCAGCGAGGGTTGTTGTTCTTTGATGATAGCTGAAGCCTCGAAGCCATCCATCACAGGCATCTGCAGGTCCATAATGATTAAGTCGTAAGCCTTTTCGCCGGCCATTTTCACGGCTATCAGCCCGTTGGCGGCATCATCCACATTAGCCTGCCATTTTTTGAGGAATTTGGCTGCTATCATAATATTCATCTTATTATCATCTACCACCAAAATATTCATGCCGTAAAGATCGGGCGGCAATAAGGTAGCGACAGGTTTTTCCGGCAGCGCCGGTGCCTGCTCTGCCAGCTGGAACCATACCGAAAAAATAAACTGGGTGCCCTTGCCCAGTTCGCTGGTAACATGTATGCTGCTTTTGTAAAGCTCCACCAGCCTTTTGGTTATCGCCAGCCCGAGGCCGGTGCCGCCATAATCGGCATTGATAACTTGTTCTTCCTGTATAAATGGATCGAATATTATCCCGAAGTTCTCGGCAGCTATGCCAATGCCCGTATCGGTAACCTTAAAGGTGATGAGTATTTCGCCATCTGTGGCCCGCTCTTTCTGCAGCACAATGCCCACCTTGCCTTGTTTGGTAAACTTAACGGCGTTGTTCACCAGGTTTATGAGTACCTGGCTAAGCCTGTTTTGATCGCCTACGAGGTATGCGGGGATGCTTTGGTCGGCAATGAGTTCTATTTCCAGGTTTTTCTCCACCGCCCGGGCGTAGAACGATTGCTTGATGTTTTGCGCCAGGTGATGAATGTTGAACGGCGAGTTATTGAGCACCAGTTTGCCGGCCTCTATCTTATTATAATCAAGTATATCGTTGATAATAGCCAGCAGGTTCTCTCCGCTGAATTTAAGCGTATTGAGGTACTCCAGTTGTTCGGGCCTTGGGTCTTCGGCCAGCAGCAAATTGGTTGTGCCTATTACCGCGTTCATGGGCGTGCGTATCTCATGGCTCATGATAGACAGGAACTCCGATTTGAAGCGCGAGGCACGCTCGGCTTGTTCTTTGGCGGTGATTAATTCCTGCCGGGCAATTTGCTGCCTGGTAATATCTTCGCCTATGCTGGTGGTGCCTTTAAGATTGCCTTCGTTATCGTAGCTGATGGTGTTTTGCCAGCTGATGGTACGCAACTCGCCGCTGCGGCAGATAACCGGGTTTACGTAATGCACTTTTACGGTATTGGTGATAAACCAGTCCGTCATCATCTCGCGCAGGTCCTCGGGGATAAAATTATCCATCCAATTCATACCCAGTATCTCATCCTGCTGGTAGCCAAGCAGGTTGGCCAGGTGCTTGTTGCAGAATATCACTTCCCCTTTCTCATCCAGCGAAAGCGCGGCCAGGTTAATGGTTTCCAGCACCTGGCGGAATTTATTTTCGGTGCTTTTGTGTTCTATTTCGGCCTGCTTCCGCTGGGTAATATCCTGTAGGGTGCCTACTATCTTACGCAGGCTGCCATCCTCGCGGTATTTCAGTTTACCGGTAATAACGCTGATATGTTTTAATTTGCCCTTAGGCGTTATAATGCGGTACTCTACTGCTACATCGGATGCGGCCTTAAACAGGTTTCTTACAATATATACATCGTCGGGGTGTATATATTTTATTAACGCCCTGCCCGCGTGCGTTAACGATGCTTCGTGTTCATCCAGTTCGTATATGGCGCTTATTTCTTCGCTCCAGGTAAGTTTTTTTGTAGCGTTATAAAATTTCCAGTTGCCTATTTTGGCTATGGTTTGCGCTTCCTGCAATTCGGCCTGGCTTACTTTCACCGCTTTTTCGGCAAGCCGGGCCTCTGTTATATCCTGTATTATACCAACAATACGGCTTAACTTGCCGGCTTCATCGGTTTGCAAATCGCCGCGCAATATCTTTATATATTTAACATTCCCCCTAGGCGTTACCAGTTTATGCTCGTGGTTGAGGTTGGTAATAGTGGTAATGTTTTCGAAGTACGCTGCGGTCTTCTTCAAGTCATCCGGATGCACCAGGCTCATGTAATACTTGAATTTATCAACGCCTTGCAGTATCGAATCAAGTTCAAGTATCTTAAATAAATTATCCGACCAGTAATCTTCGCGCGTTTGGGCATCAAACCACCAGTTGCCGGTTTTGGCTATGCTTTGTGCCTGCTGAAGCAAATATTCGCTCTCCTGTAAAGCATCGGCACGTTTCTTTTGCTCGGTAATATCCGTAACTGATACCGAGATGCGGTGCAAATAATTGCCGTTGATATCGAACACAGGCGCCGCTTTGGCCATAAACCATTTTGGCTGCCCGTACAGCGAAGGGAACTCCAGCGTGTAGGGCTCGCGGTGTTTCATTACATGGTCAAAGGCCTTTGCAAAAGGTACGGCCTGCGCCGGGCCCATCACTTCGACCAAATGTTTATTGAGGAACTGTTCGCGGGTAACGTACGGCGGGCTATGCGGCCCGAACCATACGTTTAGGCATATGATGTCCTCGTCGAGCTCGAAGATGGTATCGTTCATCGAACTGATGAGCGCGTGCAATTGCTGGCGGCTCTCGCGCAGCTTATGGTCGTTAGCTACCAGGCTTTCGTTCAGTTGCAATACATCGTTTATTGCTTTCCTGAACTGCTGTTGGTAGCTTCCCATCACAAAGAACGATACATAGGCTATTAACGTGAATATCACCAGCAATATGATGAGTATGGTGCCTGAGATAAACAGCTTGGGCGAGGTATAATAGGCGCAGAGGATAACCACCAGGTTCAATACGCTAATGGTAACAAACTCCCAGCGTTTGCTGCAAAAAAATGTAAGCGAAATGAATATGGTGATAGAACTGAACAGGTACACATGCTCAAAACCGTTTTTGCCCAGCAATACGCCGTTGTTGATGGCAAGGTACGCTATAATGGTTGCGTAAACCGAGTACTTGTATGCCGTTTTATACCTGCCGAACGACAGGCCGAGCGCCAGGGCACAAAAAAGACAGTTTACAGCGCGTAGCCAGATAGGGTCGTAAGAGTTGTAATAACACAAATAGTGAAGCGATGGGCTTGCGATAAGCAAACCCAGCAGAAGCAGGCGGTAAACCGTATGGTCGTTATCTATCTTCAGCAGGGTTTTTTCCTTAAACGCCATGCAAGGGGTGTTTTTTTAACATCAGCCAACAATATACGGTAAAAACGCATCTACCGGAATAAGAATTTTACAATTAGTAAATTGTATCTTGAAGCCTGTTTATACGCATATTTACTTACATTTGTTGCAAATACTATATTTTCCATGTCTGATACCGCACAACTAAAAATTGGTGATAAAACATACGAACTGCCTGTAATTGAAGGCACCGAGGGCGAAAAGGCGATAGATATTTCTAAACTGCGCGACTTAAGCGGCTACGTTACTTTAGACGTAGGGTATAAGAATACCGGTGCTACCAAAAGCGCCATTACCTTTTTAGATGGCGAGGTAGGCATACTTAAATACCGCGGTTACCCTATAGAGGAACTGGCCGAAAAATCGAGCTTTATAGAGGTTGCATACCTGCTGATATACGGCGAATTGCCAACTGCCGGGCAGCTGGAAAGCTTTGGGCGCGAGATTAGCCGCCACACCCTGGTGCACGAGGATATGAAGAAGTTTTTCGATGGCTTCCCTTCCGGCTCGCACCCTATGGGGCAGTTATCGTCGTTGATTGGCGCTTTGGCGGCTTTCAACCCGGCATCGCTTAAGCCGGGCCTTACTGCCGAGGAGGTGAACCTGGAAATTATCAAGCTGATTGCTAAAATGAGTACCATCGTATCGTGGATATACAAAAAATCGTTGGGACACCCCATGATGTATCCGCAGAATAAGCTGGATTACGTAACCAACTTTTTGTACATGACCTTTGGGCAACGTACCGAGGACGTGGTAATAGACCCTGTAGTGGTAAGCGCCATGAACAAACTGCTGATACTGCATGCAGATCATGAGCAGAATTGCTCGGCTTCAACCGTGCGTATCGTTGGTTCGTCAGACGCTAACCTGTATGCTTCTATTTCTGCGGGGATATCTGCACTTTGGGGGCCGCTGCACGGCGGCGCCAACCAGGCGGTGATAGAGATGCTGCAGAAGATAAAAGAGGACGGCGGTGATACCGATAAGTGGATCAAAAAAGCCAAGGATAAGAACGATCCTTTCCGTTTGATGGGTTTTGGGCACCGCGTTTACAAAAATTTCGACCCGAGGGCAAAAATCATCAAAAAGGCCTGCGACGATATCCTGGAAAAACTGCACATACAGGATGAAACCCTGGAAATTGCCAAAAAACTGGAAGAAGTTGCCCTGAGCGACCCATACTTTGTTGAGCGCAAGCTTTACCCTAACGTAGATTTTTACTCGGGCATTATTTATACCGCCTTAGGTTTCCCTACAGATATGTTTACCGTGCTGTTTGCCCTTGGCCGCCTGCCGGGATGGATTGCCCAGTGGAAAGAAATGAAAGCCAACAAAGAACCTATTGGCCGCCCGCGCCAGATATACGTTGGTGCTACGGATAGGGAATATACCGATATTAAGGGAAGATAGTTAAATCTTTTTACACCATAGCGATGGGTTTCAAACCCATCGCTATAATAAATACAACAAAAGCCCGCCATTTGCCGGGCTTTTTTTATAACCAGCCAGATGACCACACGCGAACTGCTTAAGCAATATTGGGGCCACGATAACTTTCGGCCGATGCAGGAGGAGATCATCGCGTCGGTAATGCAGGGGCACGATACGCTGGCCTTGCTGCCTACCGGCGGTGGCAAATCGGTGTGTTTCCAGATACCGGCTTTGGCTAAGGATGGTATCTGCATCGTAGTATCGCCGCTCATCGCGCTGATGAAAGACCAGGTGGAGAACCTGAGGGAGAAGGGCATCGATGCGGTTTCCATCGTATCGGGCATGAGCCGCCGCGAGGTGGATATCGCCCTGGATAATTGTATTTACGGCTACACCAAGTTCCTGTACCTCTCGCCAGAGCGTTTGTTATCCGAATTGGTGCGAGAACGCATCAAGTACATGAAGGTAAACCTTTTTGCGGTAGATGAAGCACATTGTATATCGCAATGGGGCTATGATTTCCGTCCGCCCTACCTTCATATTGCCGAACTGCGCGACCTGCACCCCAAAGTACCTGTGCTGGCCCTCACGGCAACAGCCACGGCCGATGTGCGCGTAGATATACAAGAGAAGCTTTTGTTTAAACCAGGCAGCATGCTGTACCAGCAAAGCTTTGCTCGTAAAAATATCAGCTACGTAGTGCGCCATGCCGAAAACAAGAGCCGCGCCCTTATGGATGTGGTTAGCGGGGTAAAAGGCAGCGGCATTGTTTACGTGCGTACACGCAAAGGCACTGCCGATGTGGCCAAATTCCTAAACGAACACAATTACAAGGCCGATTATTACCACGGTGGCCTCAGCGCCGATGAGCGCAGCGAAAAACAAGAGGCCTGGAAAAACAACCGAACCCGCATCATCGTAGCCACCAATGCCTTCGGTATGGGGATAGATAAACCGGATGTGCGTTTAGTGGTACACCTGGAGGCCCCCGATAGCCTGGAGGCTTATTACCAGGAGGCCGGTCGCGCCGGTCGCGACGAGCAAAAGGCATACGGGGTATTACTTTACGATGGCATAGACAGGCTGCGTCGCGAGAAAGTATTCGCGCAGAGTTTCCCCTCGGTTGCAGAAATCAAGCAAACCTACCATTACCTGGCCAATTACTGCCGGGTAGCGTATGATAGCGGGGAGGGACTAAGCTTCGACCTGGATCTGGCCGATTTTTGCAGCACCTATAAGCTCGATGCCATCAAAACCCTTAACGCGCTGAAGTTTTTAGAGCAGAACGAATATGTGGCATTTACCGAGAGCGTTTTCCTGCCCTCGCGCTTCAGGTTCGAGGTGACTAACGAAGAACTTTACAACTTCCAGATACAGAACCCCGGCTGGGACCCATTCATCAAAACGCTGCTGCGATCGTATGGCGGCTCCTTCGAGAATTACGTACGGCTGAAAGAGTTCGACCTAGCGCGGCGCACCGGCATGAGCGTGCAGCAGGTGGTAGATGGGTTGAACCAGTTGGGCGGCTACCAACTGCTGAATTACCTGCCTCAAACTGACAAGCCGCAGATAACCTGGCTAATGCCACGGCAACACAACGATAATGTATTCATCAACAAGGCAGATATAGAGGCCCGCAAGGCCACCTACCGCAAAAAGATGGAGGCCGTATTTGCCTATGCCGAGCACAAACGCTGCCGCAGCCAGATGTTGTTGGCCTATTTCGACGAAACCAACGCCGCCAGATGTGGGGTATGCGATGTTTGCCTTACCGAAAAGCGGCAAAAGAATGCGTCGGAGATATTCGAGAACATCACCAACGAAATAGTGGAGCTGTTAAGCGTAGATGCCCACAACATTGGCCAACTGATAACGAGCCTGAAGCGTGGCACTGAAAAAGAAAAGATAGAAACGCTGCGCCTACTGCTGGATGCCGGGAAAATAAAAACGGACGGGGAGAAGTATTATTTGTAGGGGGGACTAAATTGCTAATGCCAATTCCTTCAATTCCTTTTGTTCTACTTTGTCGGATGGGTAATATTTATTAATCATTAATTTTATCAAAGAAAAACTCTCAACAGATTGAAAAGGCGGCTTTGCCAACTCATCAATAAATTCAGCAATTTGCTTTGCTTTTAAAATTTCGTATTGAGCAGACATCAAACCAAGGTCATCCTGCCTGTGCAAGGAAATCATCTCTTCAGTTTTTTTGATATTTTCAATCAATTCTTTTAAATGATGAATACGCCTCATAATTCAAATTTAAACATTTATTTCTAAAAAACCTTTTGGCACTCTTTTTCGCTGCGCGGTTGGTTTTGTTTTACCAAAATGGTCTAACCAGTATGCTTTGTCGGCTTCGGTGATATAAAACGACTTGCTTTCGGAAGAATGCACAACCACAATATAGCCGTCTATTCCGTAGCTATGCACGCTATTTGGGTAGATGAATTGTTTTAAAGCTTTTTCTTTAGCCTTTACGACATCGTAATCTATAAAGGAAACGATATCAATATCCAGTGGATTTTTATTTTTTGTAACGTAGGATCCATCTATCCATTGTTTTATATCGCTATTACCGCAAACAACTTTCAAATCGTTGCAATACAATTTGTACTGTTCAAATAAATAGCGGCGCTTTTCACTATCGGGTCTAATAACAAATTCCTCTTCAAACGCTGCCAAACTACAAGCTATCGTGGTTTCGGGGATAAGAAGGCCACGTTGGTTAAAATCAAACATATTTATAACACTTGGTTCGTAAATATATATATCATTTCTGCGTACTCCTAATCAGCCAGTTCACCATGTGGATTTCTTTTCTAAAAGGCACGAATCGAGCCGAATCTTCATGTTCGTTTTATCTGCACATCCGAAATCTATATCCCGAAGCTTCGGGACACATCCGCATCTTTTTCGCCGACCCTTTTCCACCGTTCACCGATGTAATTGCCCTGTACGTCTAATAGGCGGTATTTTGCTGTAACGTTTCCTAACTGGTAGCGTCATATGGGTGTATTTAATAAAACGAAAAAACACAAAACGTACTCACCATCAAAATATTAGGAATCATGAAAGCGAAATTTTTAACCATAGCAACCATCTTCACTTTAGCCTTAGGTACCGTAACCACCGCCTTTGCAGCCACCAGCAATAACAACGAAGAAGTAGCCACCGTTTTAACAAACGTTAGCCAGATAAACAAAATAGAAATACGCGGTAACGTGCAGCTGTTCGTATCAGATGGCAGCGCCGACCAGGTGAAAGTTTACAACCGTTACTACGCCGAAAGCGCCCTGGTACAAAACGATAACGGTGTACTGCGCATTGCATCATACAACGCAAAAACCCTGATAGTTTGGGTAACCGCTGCCGACCTGCGCGCCATCTCTGCTTACGATAACGCCGAAGTAAAATCATTCGGGAACCTGTCTAAAATCGATTTGGATGTTAACCTGTACAACAACGCTTCTGCACAGTTGAGCCTGGATGCCTTTAAAGCAAACATCACCGTGAACGACCGCGCCAAAGCCGACCTTACCGGTAACGTAACTGATTACAACTTAACCCACGACCAAAGCGCAAGCGTAAACCAAACCAACCTGGTAGCAGTAAACAAAGCCGATAAAACAACCAACAAGCACACCCTGGCTAAAGAAGACGTAGCCGCCCTGTAAGCACTACTTTTGCAAAAGTTCAATATATATTCTGCAGCCATCGCGTAAGCGGTGGCTTTTTTTTATGGGATCAGCTCTTTTCAAGGAACCTGTGTTTTTCTGCGTTTTTCTTTAAAAATCGTAAAGTTGTCGTCAAACAAGAGCGCTTCTCCGTCCATCTCTATTAGCACGGTATCCTGCACGCTGTTTTTGCGCGCAGCCTCTAGCATCGCAGCAGAGGTATCGATTCCGGTAACTTTGTGTTTTTTATATTGCCCCAAATGCGCGCCGTTCCCAACGCCGATTTCCAGCAGCTTACCTTGAGGTAGTTTATTTACCTCATTAAACAACCGTTGTTTTTGTGGTTTTAGAATTACATCTACCAGGGGATAGAACAATGAGAAATTGTTATAAAAGGCGGTAGTTTGTTTACTCATTAGCTATCTGTTTTTTTTATCAGCTTTTATGGCCCGTTTGTATTCGTTCAAAGACTTATCCAGATCCTGCCCCTGGTTATGTATGCTTTCGCAAAATATCTTGCAGGCTTTTGGGTTTTCGCTGCTGCCGCATTGGCTTTCGCAACCTGTTAAAGTGTTGCGGGGCATCAGGGCATATAAATGGGTAACGGTAAAGCCTACGGCTAAAAAGATGGCCAATACGCCGGCGAAAAACCATTTAGGAAAGCGGTTGTCCTGTACCAAAGGAGTAGCCGGCGGGGTGTTAAACGGAAATATGTACCTGATCCGGTCATAATGCCAGCATAGCAGGTAAATACAGGCAATCACCATGAGCGGCGCAGTAAGCAATGAACCTTCAAACCTAACCGCCAGCGATAAGATGCAAATATTGAGGATAATAGGCAGGTAAAGCAAGGTGCCTAATACCACCGTGCGCGGAATGAGCAGCAAAAGGGCGGCGAGGATCTGCGCGTAACCTATAAAAGTGTAATAATAACCCGTATGGTGCAGCGCCTCCAGGTAGTGGCCCATGGGTTGGTTATTGTGCAGATCGGTAAAGCGTTCGCCAATGATCTTAACATAGCCGGCAGGCAAAAAACCTGCGGCAAGCGACAGGCGCGTGAATGTTGTAAAATAGCGCATCCATTTATTGCGCCTTACTTCGGCGTGTAAGGTGTCAAGTCTTGCAGATAATCTCATTTTAAAAGTTCTTTGAAAAACAAAGTTAATTATCGCGGCGATAAATGCAAATTATTTTTTCATAATACTTAGCTACCTTGTAAGCAGTACTTTTGCAAAAGTTTGATATATATTCTGTAGCTATCAAGCAGTTAAGCCTGCCTTTCTTCAGAATTACCGAATTGGCCTTTTAGTTCGGGCCATTGTGCAAAAAGGGGGGAGAGAGGGAATTGTACTCCGTTTTTAATTTTTTTCCTGGCCGGAAACCTGGGAAGTCTCCACCGTAAATTGATCGGAGTCTTTAAGAACCACGATTTCTACTTTTACCAGGCCGCCTGGGCTTAACCATGTGTTCTCCTTCAACTTTTTGTAACTACTGTTCATCTTATCGGTCACCATTGGCATAATCGACATCGACAAATAACTTTTAGATGAATAGCAAATGTTATCTTTATAATACATAATTATTTTTCCGGCGTCGCGCACAGCAAGTGTATCTGTATTGTCGGCTTTAGATAGTGTGATCAAGGGATTCGGCGCAATAAGCGCCCAGATCTGTTCCCTGGTTTTCCCGAGGGTATGGTCCTGTGCTTTTACGGAACAAATTGAAATAAGAATGATAACGAGCGTTAAGAATGCTTTCATTTTTTGGTGTAGGGTTCAAGCCAAATATAAGGATGTAGCAGCGATATCAACCCACGCTCATCTTCTTTTTATTTATATTCCTCTTACTTCTTTTGCCTTGCCCTCTTGCTTCTAATTCCACTCTCCAACTTCGCCGACTCATTTCTGTCGTTCACCGATATAAACCCGCACTGTGTCTATTTCACACTATTCTCCTGTAACGTTTCGGCGTTGGGCTCGTCTTATTAGTGTATTAAGTTACTAAACAACATAAGGCATTCAAAATCAAAATATTAAATACCATGAAAACTACAATATTCGCCATCTTAGCTACAGCATCATTAGCTTTGGGCAGCACAAATTCAAGCTTCGCTTCAGTAAAAAACGATAACAAGGAAGTAAGCACTATCTTAACAAACGTAAGCCACATCAGCAAAATAGAAGTACACGGAAACGTTGAGCTTTACGTATCAGACGGCAACGCCGACCAAGTAAAGGTTTACAACCAGTACTACGCCGAAAGCGCTTTGGTACAGAGCCAAAACGGTGTGTTACGCATATCATCATACAAAGCCGAAAAATTGGTAGTATGGGTTACCGCAGCCGATTTGCGCGAGATTGCCGCTTACGATAACGCAGCCATAAAATCATTCGGCAGTTTATCTAAGATAGACCTCGACGTTAACCTTTACAACAACGCTACCGCCCGGTTGAATTTGGAAGCTTACCGCGCAACCTTAATGGTAAACGACAATGCAAAAGTAACCTTAACCGGCAGCGTTACCGAGTACTGCTTAAAATACGCCGACTCTGCCACCGTGGTAAACGATAACTTCGTCACCGTAAATGAAAGCAAAATACAAATCGACGCAAGAAGAGATATTGCCGGCTTATAATGAACATCTTTCACAACCCTACATATATCTTAAAAGCTGTTGCCTGGCAACGGCTTTTTTATTTTAGGTTTTTGATGTAACTTCAAGCCGTATATCGGCGTCAAAACCAAAAAACTCACAAACCATGAAAAATACCTTTACCAAAATATTCATTTTAGCAATGCTTTCAGTTAGTTTGCTCACCTCATCGTGCAGGCGTTTCAGGCCCGTACATGGCTCGGGCGTGGCAGGTACCGAAAAGCGTACCGTAGTAAGTTTTAGCAAAATAGACGTATCGGGCGGATTGAAAGTTATCCTTACGCAGGATAGCTCATCTACTGTAACCGTTACAGCCGACGATAACCTGCTTAAATACATTAAAACCGAGATTGAAGGCAACAAGCTGCACGTCTACACCACCCGCAATATCCAGAGCCAAACTCAGGTGTTGATTTCCATCGGCCTGAAACAACTCGAATCGTTGGAAGCATCGGGCGCGGTAGAAGTATTATCCGTGGGCCGTATCACCACCAAAGACCTCGACCTGGCCTTCTCCGGCTCTACCAACGTAGATCTGGACATCAGCGCTGCCGATGTGCATACCGATGGCAGCGGCAGTACCGAATTGAAGCTGAAGGGGCAGGCAGCATCGCACCACGTAACCCTAAGCGGCAGCGGCGATATAGACGCGTTGGATTTTGTAGTAGGCAAATACGATATCGAAACATCCGGCGCCAGCCATTGCCGCATCAACGTGCTTAAAGATCTTGGCGTACACAGCAGCGGGTCGTCTGAAATAGAATACCGCGGCAGCCCATCAAACGTAAGCAGCGATAAATCGGGCTCGGCATCGATAACGAAGATAGACTAGGCAAATAAGAATGCAGTGGTAGTTTTAACCTATTGATTATAAAAGAAGAAAAGCGGCTTCGTCAAAAGTCGCTTTCTTTTTTTGCTCAATATTTCAACAAGGGTTATCCTCTTATCTTATATCCTGGTATGATAACGGCTTCGATTTTTTCAGTGTTTTTTGCCATGCCTGCAAAGCGGCCGGTGCTTGCAGAGCGAACTATCCACTGGCCTGTTTGAGGGGTGACAGCCTTGGAAACGCTTTTGGATACGTCGGTTTTTCCGTTAGTTGGTTTCTGCAAAGATTTGCTCATAATATCCTATTATCTGTTCTGTATCAGCTATTCTGCTTATGGGTATAACAAATATAGCGCTATTTTCTTTATTCCCCAATACTTGAAAATGGTTAATAAATGTACGGCGTAGTATCTCTTTATATACCTGATAACGCTTATTATTCTCGTTAGTTGTTTCGGTAATTAAATTTGCAGCTAAAAATCCCCAGGTATTTGTGGTCGTACGTGACTCCATTTCTACCATTATATCGAGTATGGTTCCTCCGATTTGCCCAAACGAGTTTTGCCGAGTCATCATACGGTATCTTAAATCTTGGATGCTATCGACCGAATTTTGTTTTGGAGTTAAATCTATCTTCGGATAATAGTCCAATGTCATCAGTCCTTCAGGATAAGTTTTTACAGACACCACATATTTGATACACGAACGCGAATTATGGCAATAAAATCTATAAATAAATTCGCGCAGGAAGGATTCTTGCAATGGATACCTGTTCTTTCTTATTTGTATAAGTTGATATGATAAGGATTGGTCGAACATACAAATCAAATTTAGCATATTATCCGAAATGATTAAAATTTCAGTAGACGTGCTAAATATTTTGAGTTTGCTTTTCCGGCAGGAAAAAATCACTTAGGTTTTGACTTAATCAAATCGCAATCATAACTTTAAGTGTCTACAGCCATTAAAATAAATTAACCTTTAGTACTTCATATTAGCGTAGTGGTGTAAATAATCTTTCAAAATAAATTCATACTTTTGCGCCTCTAAAAAGCTGCCATGCGTTGTTGTAATCCGCATGGCGGTTTTTGCATTAAAAACAATATCCGGTAAAAAAAGATGAATATATCACAGGAAAAAATCGATAGCCTGAACACGGTCGTAAAAATCAACCTGGCGCCGGCTGATTATCAGCCACGCGTTGAAAAACTTATTAAAGAACAAGCCAAAAAAGCCAAGATACCGGGTTTCCGCCCGGGCATGGTGCCTGCTGCGCATATCAAGAAAATGTATGGCAAAAGCATCCTGGTTGATGAGATAAACAACCTGCTGAGCGATACTTTGAACAAATACCTCGAAGATGAAAAACTGGAAGTATTGGGCCAGCCTTTGCCAAAACGCGAAGACGACCGCAAAGAATACAACTGGGATTTTGCCGACGATTTTGAATTCAACTACGAAATTGGTTTGGCCCCGGCCTTCGATATCGACTTTACTTCTAAAGACCAGATAACTCAATACATCATCAAAGCCGATGAGGAAACCCTTGCCCAAAGGGTGAAAAGCATCCGTCGTGCTTATGGCAAAATGACAAATCCTGACGTATCGGCAGATGGTGACGTGCTTTATTCCGAATTGGTGCAGCTTTCTCCGGATGGTAGCATTTTTGAGGATGGCATTAGCAACACCGCATCCGTACGTTTAGACCTGATAACCGATGAAGCCATAAAAGCATCATTGATAGGTTTGAAAAAAGGCGACGAGGCAGTGATTGACCTGCAGGCAGCCTTTAATAACGATGCAGCTAAGATTGCAGGTTTATTGAAGATTGACGAGGAAACAGCAGCCGAGCTGAAATCGAGCTTTAAATTAACGGTAAAAAACGTAAACCGTTTAGATGAAGCCGATTTGAACCAGGAGTTCTTTGACAAATTATTTGGTGAAGGTACCGTAACAACCGAAGACGGCTTCAGGGAAAAAATTACCGAGGAAGTGGAGACCATGATGCAGCAGGATAGCGAACGCAAACTGCAGAACGACATCTACAACTACAGCCTCAACAAAGTGCAGTTTAACCTGCCCGATGATTTCCTGAAGCGCTGGTTGCAGGCAACTAACGATAAGCTTAGCGCCGAAGAACTGGAAGGCGGTTACGACGATTTCGCAAAAAACCTGAAATGGACACTGATTGCCAACAAATTGGTACGCGATGCAAACATCGATATTAAGTACGAGGAAGTGTTCAACTACGCAAAGGCCAGCTTAGATCAGCAGTTCCGCGCGTATAGCCAGCAATCATTGCCGGAGGATCAACTGTCGCAATACACTGTGCAGTACCTGCAAAACAAAGAACAGGCCAACAAGATATTTGAGGAAGTGAAAGCCGTTAAGGTTTTCGATTACGTAAAAAGCGTAATTACCTTAGATAAAAAAGAGATACTGTTTACAGATTTCAACAAACTGGAAGACTAAGCAGCTCCCCGTTTTTAATATCCTTTACCAAAAGCATTTGCCCAAAGCAGATGCTTTTGGCGTTTAAAGCCTCACCTAAATACCAATATCCATTATGTCATCTCGATGGAGCAGCGGGAGGTAAGAGTGTAGGGGCGAAAGAGAGAACCTGTTCGGTTTGCAAATCGGATCCGCGTGTCGGCATTGCGCAACTAACAAGGTTTCTCCTCGCTATCGCTCGTTCGAAATGACAAGCTTATGAAATAAGAAGCGCAAACAATTTTTACTTTATACAAACTTTATATCACCAAATCTATTCAACTAAAAACTATATTAGCCCCATTACCCAAAGCATTACAATATAACAAACACATATATCATGAGCAGTAATATCGATAAGAACGAATTCCGTAAATATGCCGTTAAGCACCACCGCATAAATGGCCTCACTGTAGATAAATACCTTTCCACATTCGATCGTAACAACCAGCCAGCCGGCATTTACAACCCAACCGGCATGACGCCCTACATCATAGAAGAACGCCAGATGAACGTGGCCCAGATGGACGTGTTCTCGCGCCTGATGATGGACCGCATCATTTTCCTGGGCGATGCTATTTATGATCAAAACGCAAACATTATTCAGGCTCAATTGCTTTTCTTGCAGTCGGCAGATGCTAAGCGCGATATCCAGATCTACATCAACTCGCCGGGCGGCTCGGTTTACGCAGGTTTGGGCATTTATGATACCATGCAATTCATCTCTAACGATGTTGCCACTATCTGTACAGGTATGGCAGCATCAATGGGTGCCGTATTGTTATGCGCAGGTACAGCAGGCAAAAGGGCAGCGTTGCCGCACTCGAGGGTGATGATACATCAGCCATCGGGTGGTGCACAGGGTCAGCAAAGCGATATCGAGATTACGTATCACGAAATTACTAAACTGAAAAAAGAACTGTACCAGATTATTGCCGACCATAGCGGCGCATCGTACGAAAAGGTTTGGGAAGCATCAGATCGTGATTACTGGATGATTGCCGAAGAAGCCAAAGAATTTGGTATGGTAGATGAGATTTTGAGAGGGAATACGAACAAAGGGAAATAATCTAATAAGCTTGTGCAACGTTTATGCGTTGTGCAAGCTTTGCAATTAAATATTTAATTGATTATTTTTGATAAACCAATTAACAAATGAACAAGAACAGCAAGGAGATCAGGTGCTCGTTTTGCGGGGCAGGGAAGCAGGATTCACTGATGCTGATAGCCGGACTCGACGCGCATATTTGCGATAAGTGCGTTAACCAGGCCAACGAGATACTTGCAGAAGAGCTTAAGGTGCGGAAAGTAAAGGCATCGCCATCATCGCCCGCTGTTTTAAAACCGGCAGAAATAAAGAGCCATCTCGACCAATACATCATCGGCCAGGACGACGCTAAGAAAGTGCTGGCGGTATCGGTTTACAACCACTACAAACGCCTTAACCAGCGTGTTGATAAGGATGAGGTGGAGATAGAGAAATCGAACATCATTATGGTGGGCGAAACCGGCACGGGCAAAACCCTGCTGGCCAAAACCCTCGCCAAAATATTGAACGTACCCTTCTGTATTTGCGATGCTACGGTGCTTACCGAAGCCGGCTATGTTGGGGAGGATGTGGAAAGCATACTTACCCGTTTGCTGCAAAGTGCCGATTACGACGTGAATACCGCCGAACGCGGCATCGTGTATATCGACGAGGTAGATAAAATAGCGCGCAAAAGCGATAACGCGTCCATCACCCGCGATGTAAGCGGCGAAGGCGTACAGCAGGCCTTACTGAAAATTTTGGAAGGGACCATGGTGAACGTACCACCACAAGGCGGCCGTAAGCATCCCGACCAGAAGATGATTACCGTAAACACCAGCAACATCTTATTTATCTGCGGCGGTGCTTTTGACGGTATCGACAGGAAGATAGCCAACAGGTTGCGTACCCAAACCGTAGGTTATAAAATGAAGCGCGACGACGGCGAAGTGGATATGAAGAACCTGTACAAGTACATCACCCCGCAGGATTTGAAATCGTTTGGGTTGATACCCGAGCTCATCGGCCGTTTGCCGGTGCTTACTTACCTAAATCCGCTGGATAGAGAAGCGCTGCATAACATCCTCACCGAGCCTAAAAACTCGTTGCTGAAACAGTATAAAAAACTGTTCGAATATGAAGGCGTAAAGCTGGAGTTTGATGTAGATGTGCTCGACTTTATTGTTGATAAGGCAATGGAGTTTAAATTAGGTGCCCGTGGACTGCGTTCTATCTGCGAAGCGATCATGATAGATGCCATGTTCGAATTCCCGTCGCAGAAGGATGTTAAGCGTTTAAACGTAACTTTAGAATACGCAAGGGAGAAGTTCGAAAAATCCGACCTGAAAAAATTAAAGGTAGCATAACAATAATTTGGCTTTAAATAGCTATATTTGTATTACAATACAACGCAGCCCTGGCGATAACCCGCCGGGGTTTGCTGTATAAAAAGGTTTTTAAACGCCCCCAAAGGAATTCGCCGATGGGATAAATAATAGGAGAACTCAAAAATGAACGAACAATTAGATGTTAAAAAAGACGAAGCAACATCAGACGCAAAAAAGATTAAAGAAGTACAATCGCCCATCAAATCGGGCTTGAAAACCAAGGAGGCCATTGTTGCCAACTGGTTGCCGCGCTACACCGGCCGCCCGCTGGATGGTTTCGGCAAGTACATCATCCTCACCAACTTTTCTAAATACCTGCAGCTGTTTTCAGAGTGGCACGAGAATGCACCCATCATGGGCATCGATAAACCGATGCAAAGCGTAACCGCCAACGGCATCACTATCATCAACTTTGGTATGGGTAGCTCAGTAGCTGCTACCATAATGGACTTGCTTACGGCTATAAAGCCAGAGGCAGTGATATTTTTGGGCAAATGCGGCGGCCTTAAAAAGAAGAACAACGTAGGCGACCTTATACTGCCCATAGCAGCCATCCGTGGTGAAGGTACATCTAATGATTACCTGCCTGCCGAAGTGCCCGCACTGCCATCCTTTGCCCTGCAGAAAGCTATCTCTACCACCATACGCGATTACGGCCGCGATTACTGGACCGGTACCTGCTACACCACAAACCGCCGCGTGTGGGAGCACGATAAAGATTTTAAGAAATACCTGAAAGATTTGCGCGCCATGGCCATTGATATGGAAACGGCAACCATTTTCACCACAGGCTTCGCCAACAAGATACCAACCGGCGCGCTGTTGCTGGTTTCAGATCAGCCGATGATACCCGAGGGCGTAAAAACCGCCGAGAGCGACTCGAGCGTTACCGAGCAATACGTAGAAACCCACCTTCACGTAGGTATCGAATCATTGAAGCAACTCATCAATGGTGGCTTAACGGTTAAGCATTTGAAGTTTTAATTGAAAAATGGTTCCAAAAATAACCAGTATACGATATGTTGCCGTTTACGACTACAACAAACTGCCGCCCGCAGCATAGGGGGATATTGAGGCTATATATTCGTTTAACAACGGCTTCCGGCACGGTGAACCGATATTGTTCTTGTATAAGTTGATTATTTGCCGGGTTTCGTACAGTATCCGTTTTTGTCATCAATTTTAATTCGGAATCTTTGATAAAGGCTGTGTCTTCGAGGTCCGCTGGTTCTATTTTAAACAAGTCTTTTATGGCACTTGTTGCTCTGCTTACGTTTGGTACGTGCCGTTTTAATAAATAAAATTCAACCCGGCCTAAACCTGCACTATTTTGGGCAAAGCAGGGGCAGTTAGCCACTATAAAAACAAATGTCAAAACTTTATACATACTGTTAAAATTATTAAAAATTTTCATATCGACTAATTTCCAACCACCACCTTCTTCATCCCCTCCCTGCCATAAAACACCGGGAAATACATCTGCTCTGCTTTGGCGGGGTTTAGACTGTATTTGCCGCTGTAGCGGGGCATCAGGTTTACGGTAAATGTGTAGGTGCCTTGTTTAAGCTTGCGGCAAAATATGCTTACCTTTTCCTTGAAGAATTCGCGGTGTACCTCGTTGTTGCCCCATTGCTGGTCCTTGCTTTCGTAAGAGCAGCCTGCGGGGATAGGTATCTCCACCATTACAAAATCTGCATCGCCGCGTACAGTAACTTCAGCCTTAAGCTGTACCGCCTCGCCGCCTTTTAAGCTAACTACTTTGTCGCCGTTGCGCTCAAACCAGGTGTTCACCGTGAAGTCCTTGCTTACCTTTTGGGGCTTACCGTTCCAAAACTGCTGGTAGCCCGTGATGTAAATTGGCAGGCTGCCCGTTTTGTTGATGCTGATGGCGTTATCTTTAAGTGTTGTGGTGTACGGGAAAGTTGTAACCGTTTCGGTTATTGCGCCTTTTATGGTTAATTCCGCTGGTTTTAAAGCCTTGCCGTTTTGCAGCAGATCGGGCAGGATGGTTTCCAGTATCAGGGCCGATTCGTAGGTGTTGCGCCATTCGCCCAGTTTGCGCTGCTCTAAAAAGTACCCGCGTATTTTCGCAAGCAGTTCGGGGTGTTTGCCTTCGGCCTGGATAATTTTATAAGCAATAAGGCTTAACTGTACAGAGTTGTCGAAGAAGCGGTAATTTTCCTCGCCCCAATATAGATTACCGAACATCGTTTTACGCGCCGCGCCAATCAGGCTGTCGGTTTTAATTGCTAAGCCAAATCGCTGTTTCAATAGTAACAGTTGGAAACGGTTGTAATTCGATACTTCCTTTTGTGTTTTGTATTCTTTTTCTATCAGGCCGAAGTATTTGGGATAATCTACTTTGGCACCCAGCCTATGAAGCAATTGCAGGCAGGCTAGCTTTTCTTCACCTCGGTAACTTTCCATCTGGTACACCAGGTAATCGGTTAGTTTTTGTTTATCCAGTTGCACGGTGTATCCCATGTTTTGTGCGTCCGTTAAGGCTTCTACGGCGTGCAGGCTTATCCACAGTTCTTCGTCGCTATCGCTCCACCAGCCCCATATGCCGGATGGCTTGCGGTTGCCCTGTAGTTTTTTTATCACATCCAAAATATTCCGCTCGTATTTAAAGGGCTCACCCAAAAAGGTTTTGATGCGTTTCTCTGCTAATAGTCCTTTAAGTTTAGATGCCAGTTGTTCGTTGCAGAGATATTTGTACTCCCGAAGGCGTTTGGCTTCTTCGGCCAGCGCGGGCAGGGCAGAGGCTTCGGCCCTAAAAGTTACCAGCCCCATCGCAGGGTCGAATTTGAGGCTGATGGTGGTATCCCTGTCCAAAGCTGCAAAAATACCTTTGATTTCCTGCACGCCTTGTTTGATTACCGGTATTTTTCGTTGTTCGCCATCGAAATAGCCGTTGTCGCGTTTAATGCTGTATTCAAACTCCAGGCTGTCGGTAGCCGAGGCCACGATATTCATCGTATCTATTTTGGCATTGCTTACCTGTAAGTTGCCATTTGTTAATACTTTGCCATTATAACTGAAAGTGCGGCTGACGCTAACCGGGGTGGAATTATAGTTCATCACCTTGCCTATTAAACTCATCTCATCGCCTTCCACAGCAAACTGCGGCGCAATAAAGTTGGCGCTAAGTGGCTTAAAAGATTTGATTTGGTTCTCTGCAAAGCCGCTTTGGCGCTGCCCGTTGATGCCCACCACAAAGGTGCGCCAGTTGGTGATATCATCCGGGAAAACAGTGGTAAAGCTTGCTTTGCCGTTTTCGTCGGTAGTGAGTTTGGGTTGCCAGTAGGCGTAATCGGAGAAGTTTTTGCGGAGGGTGTGGGCATCGCCACCTTGTGGTGCATTGCCAGGGGCAACTACTGCGTTTGCTTTTGGCTTTGTAGAGATTAGTATCACACCGTTGGCACCTCGCGAGCCGTATATGCCCGTGGCGGCAGCGTCTTTTAATACACTTATATCGCCTATCATACCTGGGTTTAGCCCGTTCAGGTTGGCCACTATTTCACCATCCACAACATATAAAGGTGCGTTGGTACCAATGGATGAGTTCCCTCTAATCTGGATGCTAATCCCTCCACCGGGTGTGCCTGTGGCCTGGGTTACTATAACGCCCGCAACCCGCCCTTCTAAAAGTTGGTCGAACGTAAGCGTGCCGACCGCACCGGTTACATCTCTTCTCTTTACGGTACCGTAACCAACTACCACAACCTCCTGCAATTGGTTGCTTAAAGATGTTAATTTAAGGGTAATGTTTGTGCCCTGCACGTAATCCATTTCGTGCGTGAGGTAGCCAAGGTACGATACTATAATTTTGCCTCGCGGAGGAACTTGCAACCTAAATTCGCCGTTAATATTGGTAACGGTGCCGACAGTTGTGCCTTTAATTTTCACCATAGCGCCAATAACTGGCTGTTTATCGTCGCTGCCGATAATTTTACCGCTTAAGGTTTGGCTAAAGTTGCCGGTGCTGAAGTATTTTTGGTTAAATGCTTCTTTTAATTTCAGGGCGTCATTTTCAATTTGATAATCCGCGTTACGGTATGGCTCGCTCTTGCGGTTATCAATTACCCGCGCAATTTTTATACTTACCGAATCCCTGGCGTGCGTGGGCGAAATACCGAACCTGTAATAATTCAAACCATGCATTTTAACTTCGATACTATCTTTTATATCGTACCGGTCGCCCTGCAGCAAAAAGAATAGCCTGTATTTCCCTTGCTCCAGCTGGCCCAGGTCGGTAGTATTACCGGGGTACACCCTAATGTAATCGGGGTTATTGTAGCGGTAAAGAATGACGTTTTTAATAAGGGCCATTTTTTCGTTCTCTATCGGCAGGCGGTCTATCGTTAACCTACCCACATCGTGCCCGTTTATCAGTGTATTGGTAAATAATTGGGTGGTGTTGGCGCGTTTATCCAGGTAATCCTGCCAGAGGCTGTCCACAGCGTTGTTGGTTAATACATATTGCTTGTAATTGGTTGTGCCGCTGATATTGCCCAGCCAACGGGAAAACGGATAGCTTGCGGGTATGCTTTTTTGCCGGATGAGCCCCGGCTCAAAAAGATAATTATAGTTCGGCTCCGCCAAAAAACCTTGAGGTTTGTCGCCCTGGTGATCGTATAAAGTGTAATTTGGCGCAAGCGGGCCCGTAAGCACGGCTCTGCCAGAATTAGCGGCAGGGTTTAAAAAGAAGATCCTGTCGGTTTGTGCTATCATCGCCCGCCGCCCGTCGAAATTATTTATAACGCTTACGAGGTATTTGTTGATGTTATTGGCCTCGGCGATGGATAAGGTATCAGGTGCTTTTTGCGTGGCGTATGCATTGGCGTTTATGCCGAGGATGAGTTTTTTATTACGCTCCACCATCACACTGTCCACTTCAATAATTTGCCCGGCTGTACGCAGCATCAGCGAATGGTAGCCGGGAGAAACCTTAAAACTGTATGGCTGTAATTGCTGTGCCTGGCTAAAATAAACCGGCAGCCCATCTATGTATAGGATGTGTACAGGTACTATGTCGCCGTTGTTCACTACAAAAGGGGCTATTTGCGTTACGGTGTCAATGCCCGCTTCCTCTATGCGGTAGATATTGTTTTGGGGGTGCGTAAACCGGTAATAAACAATGCTGTCCAGCCCAATCTCATGGCTCCAGCGTTGCCAGTTTAGTTTTGAATAGCCCTGCAGGTAGGGAGTACTCTGGTTAAACTCATTTTTTGGTTTAATGTACCTGTCCTGTTTGCCCAGGAAAGGTATATTGGGCATTCTGTAACTGAATTTTTTGGTGAGCGCCCATGCGGTAACATCCGTATTGGCAACGGGTTTGCCGGCAGCATCAGTAACTACTACAACGGTTTGTACTTTTTGGCCCGGGTAAACCGATACGGGTTGCTTTATGGCTATGCTTAACTGGCCGGGACTGTAAGCAGGAGACACGTTCGCTGTTTTAACAAAACCTGCCCATATGTAATTTACTACCATGGCAAAAGGTGTACCCGGGTTGCAGGCTTTGCGGTAAAAAAGCTTGTCGGCCTGCCCCTGATCTATCAACCTGCCACTGGCGAAAACCGAGTAAAAAAAATGCAGTTTGCGCGGGTTAGCCACATTTACAAATACCGAATCGGCGGTGCGTTCAGTTGAAAGGGAGATATTGCCTTCAAAATTTATCATGTTCACATCGGTATCTGTACTGTCGGTCTTGATATTGTATTCGCTGGCGTTCGGGTTGACCAACACAAAACCGGGCAGGGCAATTTTTTGCCGGGTAAGCGTATCGCCATCGGCGTTTAAGGCGCTCACAATACCCATCGTGGCAGCCGGCTTGCCATATTCCTGGTGGCTTATTTTTAATGAATCGTTAACCACATCGGTTATGGTATGGAACCGGTGGTATTTAAATTCACCCTCTGCTCCGCGGTTCTGCTGCTCGTTGTTGGCGTTTAAAAATTGCGCATTTATATTATACTGAACGTCCGCCTTCGGGAAGATGGAATCGGAGATGGTTACTTTTGTTTCTCCAACAGCATCCAGCGCAAACCGATGTGTCCAAAGCGTGTCCGGTACAAACTGGTGGTTGGCTGTCTGCCGGTTTACATCGGTTGTTATAATGTTCAAAACTACCCGCCCATCGGCCACCGGCAGGTCGTTTTCATCAGTGGCTTTTAAATAAACCACCTGCGGGCTGCCCGGCCAATGTTCTTTTTTATCGGCCCGCATCGTAAAACGGACCGACTTTAATTCATATTCTTCGTATTTAAAACTGCCCGAGTAAATAACATCGTTACTGTTTTCCTCCTGGTTGTTGCTGTCGTTATCACCCTCTCCGCTTTTTTTCTTTAGTTGTTTGGCCGGGTCGCTAAGTAAAACTTTATAAGCTTGGTCCAGGTCGAGGCCCAGGCTGTCTGCCAATACAAAACTGTACTCGAAACCGCCATCGCGGTAGCTGCTTACCGTACCCAATTTTTTGGTGCCGTCATCGGTAACCAGCTTTACCAGCAGTGTTTTGTTCGTAATAGGTTTTTTGCTCTTTAGGTTCAGTATAAAGGCCTTAAATTTTACGGTATCGCGGGGTTTGTAAATAGGCTTGTTAAACGCCATAAAGCCGGTGTAGGGTTTGGGCTTATAAGAATAGTTGTTTTTATGTTTAAAAATATTTTTTACAGACAACCACAACTTTGCCCACCAACCCTTTTCATAGTTATAATAAAGGGCCGGGCTAACCTGGTAAAAGTTGCTCACCCCGGCATGGTCCACCTGTAAAATGCTGGTGGCTTTGGCGCGGTTAAAATGCCAGGTACCGCTATTGGCATCATATGCTACTTTTTTACCATCCAGCAGCACCATAGCATTGGTTATATATGCGCCTTTTTTATCGGTAAGGGCAAAACGGTGCTCGTATTTGCCGGTAAAGAGTTTTAAAAAGGCAGAATGATTTTCGATGACCGCGTATTGCAGTTTGTTCTCATCGGCATGCACTTTTACGTAGTTGCCTGCGGGCAGCGTGTTTTCCCAATACCCATCGGTAAGGAAAGAATCTACCGGGTTGTGGAAGAGCTTATCGTCTAATGGCTTTTGGGGCGCTTTGTAAAACGCCAGCACATCGGGTGCGCTCAGCTTATAAACATAAGTATAGTAGCTGCTTTGCCTGCTTGTTGTTAAGGGGCGCTGGGCAAATGCGGTTTCACAAACAAACAATAATGTGAATATGGTGATAATTCTGGTAAATAATTGCGGCATATAAAGGTTATTGTGGGATGATACCCCCGGGTTTTAAATATAGGTTTTCTGCTTGTCCTGTTAAGATGCGGATTCAGTTACTATTCCATAAAAAATGTTTGAGAAACTGATTGTCCGGCATGAAGCCGGCAACTCGTTAGGTGGTTGCCGATATTTTCATGTCACAAGCTTATGCTGCCAATATTTAAGTTTATTATTTGGGAACACGAGCTAACTGCATACTTGTGCCTGCAAACTCTTGATAATCTATAGCTGATTTGTAGTAATTTTACATTTTTCGTAAAAATATTGCAGAAAATATATAATTTCAGCCGTTTATTGTAAAAAGTGCTGATAATATATGAAACGTTACCTTCCTTTCTTCATCATCCTTATAATTTTAGGACTTACTTTTGCCTTTCCCTCTATAGAATACGATAAATCGGTAAAGGCAAATTTCAACACCGGCGATATCGCCTGGATGCTGATGTCTACCGCCCTGGTTTTGATCATGACACCCGGTTTGGCGTTCTTTTATGGTGGTATGGTGAATAAAAAGAACGTGATATCTACCATGTTGCAAAGCATCGTGTGTATGGTTATCATCACGGTAATGTGGGGCATATTTGGTTTCAGCCTGGCCTTCGGCGATAGCCTGGGCGGCATTATAGGCAACCCATCTACTTATTTTATGATGAAGGGCATGCTGGGCAATACCAGCTGGCCTTTAGCGCCAACCATCCCGCTGTTGCTGTTTGCCATGTATCAGCTAAAATTTGCTATCATTACCCCGGCGCTCATCACCGGCGCCTTTGCCGAGCGTATCCGCTTCAACTCCTATATCATCTTTTTGGTGCTGTTCTCCATATTCATATTCTCGCCTCTGGCCCATGCTACCTGGCACCCCGATGGCGTGCTGGCCAAACTGGGCGTGCTCGATTTTGCCGGAGGTACCGTGGTGCACATGAGCGCAGGCTGGGCAGCATTGGCATCAGCTTTATACTTAAAAAGTCGCAACGAAGCAAACCACTCCCCGGCGCGTATCACTTATGTAATGATAGGCACGGGCTTATTATGGTTCGGCTGGTTTGGTTTTAACGCAGGCTCGGCGTTCGGGGCCAATCATTTGGCGGTTACTGCGCTGGCAACCAGCACAACGGCAAGCGCAGCAGCAGGTGTTACCTGGATATTTTTCGATATGCTGCGCGGGCGCAAGCCATCGGCCATGGGTACCTGTATAGGTGCGGTGGTTGGTTTGGTAGCCATTACACCGGCGGCGGGTTTCGTGAGCGTGCCGCATTCGCTGGCAATCGGCATCATATCGGCAGTGGTAAGTAATTTGGTGGTAGAGTGGCGCACCCGCACCACTATTGATGATACGCTGGATGTATTCCCTTGCCACGGGGTAGGTGGTATGGTGGGTATGCTGCTAACAGGCGTATTTGCTAACCATAACGTTAACGCGGCCAATGCCACCGGCGACGGGCTGTTCTTTGGCCATACGCATTTGTTTTTTGTACAGTTGCTGGCGCTTGTTGCCACATCAATATTCTCGTTTTTTGGTTCGCTGTTGTTGTTGAAGATAACCGATATGATATCGCCACTGCGCGTATCTAAGGAAGAAGAAGAAGTTGGGCTGGATATTAGCCAGCACGGGGAGAAACTGTAGGGAAGGATTCTAATATCGAATGATGAATTTCGAATGCCGAACGCCGAAGGAAAAACCTTTGGCGTTTGATGTTTTATGGTGGCTTTAAGTTTTTAATTCGTAACTTCCATTAAACACGTTAAAGGTCATCATGAAGGAGTTTCTATTCAAGAAATTAATCGGCAGGAAAGGGTTATATTGTAAGATAACCTACGAGTTTGATAGCCCGGGAATCGAACAAAGCGAAGTTATTTTTGATCCTAATGATCCCTGGTACAACGAAATTATATCGGGCTTTGGCTACTTCTCTGGTAAGTATGGTTTGCATCCCAGGTCCGGATACAAATTGACAATTAGCGACGTGCACGGGATGATCTTAGATACGACGCCTGCAGTGGTTTTTTATGCTGTTGTTACGTTGCTGTGTAAGGAAACCGGTTATGTTATTTCGGATTTTGGATTTGATGACAATGGTGATTTGGTTGTGCCTCAGTAATTTTACCCTCCATCCGTCCTATGAATGGGACGGTGTGGAAGGTGGACCGCGCAATATGACAACAGCGTGTAATCAGGGCCAATCTGCATTGCCGTCGGTTTTAACCGATGGGAAGAAGGATAAGTCGACGGGGTAATTATACTCTCCCTGTATCATCCATCAAAATCCCCGTTTAAGTTATTGCTTCAATGTTATGGCAAAGCTAAATTTGGTGCTAAACCACCATTATAGTATGCCTAAATTATTCTCATGCCTTGTGGCATTTTGCTTATGCATTATAAACCTGGTGCAGGCCTACGGGCAGCTCTCGGGCTATACTATTGCTAAAAAACATGCTATTATCTCCAATAGGCCTGCCCCTGGTTTTTTTGAGGGTGCCCTGCTGGGCAATGGCGGCATGGGCGTAAACGTAACTACCCGTCCCGATGGCATCGTGCTGTACTTTGGGCACAACAATGTGTGGGATATCCGGCTTGCCGAAAACCATAAAGATGAGCTTGGCACCTTTGCGCAGGTATTCGATAAGGTTAAGAATATACCAGCAAACTATGCCAACCTGAGCGACGATGCCTGGTACAACCAATACAGCAATATGGCCGGCGAGAATTACCGACAGCCATACCCGCGGCCGTTCCCTTGCGGTTCGGTTTTGCTGGGGTTTGATAGGCGTAAGGTACAGGTGCTGGGCCATGTGCTCGATATCTCCAATGGGCTGTGCACGGTAAAACTGCTGACTGCCGACAAGCAGCATTTATCCCTCCTGATATTTACGGATATGGCTGCCGACCGCCTGCTGATGCAACTGGTTGATGATAAAGGCAACCCTGCAAACAACGTTTTCGATAGGATAAAGGTAATGCCCGACCCCTCCACGCCCAGTAACATCCCGCAACCCCAAACCCAGGAAGATTTATCCGCAGGCACGCTCTCTTTCAGGCAGGTATTACCCTTTGAAGAACCCGCTAAACGCAAGGTAGATACCGCGCACCCAAAGGATAAAGCCTTCAGACTAACGGTAAAAGTAAACGGCCCGTTAACTAAAACTAGCCGGATAAACTGGAATGGCATTACTGAAAACATGGCTATGCTTGAAGCTGCCCTGCCTGTTGCGCCCTTTTACGCTTCGGTAAGCCTGCAGGAGGGCCTGGCTACATCAGTAAGCGTGGGTACTCCATCCATCAGCAAACCTGGGATGACCCAATTTGATAGCGTTAGGCTGAACAACGAGCTTGTTTGGAAAGTGTACTGGGCAAAATCTGCGGTACTTTTATCGGACACTCTTTTGGAGCAAACCTGGTATCGTAACCTTTATTTCTTCAATTGCGCGGCAAAGGCCGGCGTTACCTGCCCGGGTTTGTTTGCCAACTGGAGCTACAACAACATCGGCACCGCCTGGCATGGCGATTACCACATGAATTACAACACCCAGCAACCATTTTGGGTAACCTTCAGCAGCAACCATTTGGAGAAGAATCTGCCGTATGTCAGCCTTATCCAAAAGCTGATGCCGCTGAGCCGCAAGTGGGCGCAGGAATATTACAACCTGCCGGGCGCTTATTTCCCGCACTCGGCCTACCCTGTGGAGATGAGCATAAACCCATACCCGCTGCCCGATTGGGGCTGGGAGGTGAGCGAAACGCCATGGGCCGTGCAGGGGCTTTGGTGGCATTATCTGTACTCGGGCGATAGGTTTTTCCTACGTGATCAGGCCTACGAGCCCATAAAAGCAGCCGTACAATTCCTTGCCGCTTACATGAAACGTCCCGATGCGCATGGCGGCGAACGCTGGAACGACGACAAATACCATATCTTCCCCACGGTGCCGCCGGAGCTATACGGGCTGCGACCTGGATTCAAATTTAATTACGACTGCGGGGTAGACCTGTCCCTCACCAAATTCATCTTCAAGGCCTTCAAACAGGCAAGCCAGATATTGGGGACGGCGGGGCAGGAGCAGGCCCTATTGGCCGACGTTGATGATATACTGGCACATTTCCCGGAATACCCCACTGCCTTGTCAGCAGCAGGCAACAAGGTGATGGTAGCGGTGCCCGGCGAAGAGGCCGGTACGGTTTATAACCTTCCAATCCCCCTTTTCGCGGCTTTCCCATGCGAGGATTACGGCCTGCACTCGGATAGTAAAACGCAGCAGTTGTTAAAAGATAGCTATCAAAATCAGCTCAACGAGGGTGGCAACGATTTGGTATTTATCAACTTGCAGGCAGCGCGCATTGGCATGCTGAACCTGGATGATTTTAAGCGGCAGATAAACTATTCCCTGTTGCCCAATGGCACCGCTACCGATATGGTGATGCAAACCAAAGGCCGCTACAGCGACCAAACCGACTACGCCTACATGGCGGGCATGGGCATTTGGTTTGAGAATTTTGCGTTGCCCGCAGTAATCAACGAATGCCTGATGCAAAGCTACAACGGGGCCATCCGCCTGTTCCCCAACTGGCCAAAAGACAAGGATGCCCGTTTCGAAAATCTGCGGGCGGCAGGTGCATTTTTAGTAAGCGCAACGCAGGTTAAGGGGAAAGTAAGCACTGTTAATATACTGAGCGAGAAAGGGCAAACGCTCCGGTTAATCTCGCCATGGGGCAACGGGGCTACAGTCGCCACATCCGCAGGAAAAAAGCGGGTAAGCGGCAAGCTTATCGTGCTGCAGACTTTGCCTGGGCAGCGGATTGTGCTTAGTCCAAGGTAAGATATATTTTTTGGCGGGGCCTTAGTTTCTGAAGGGCATAAGCTTATATTTGGTGGTATCAAGCCCTTTATCTACCATGAAAAATCTACTCTCATTATTCCTGTTGTCTTTTTTCGCAGCAACGCTGCAAGCTCAGGATATGCCCGCCGATAGCGGCACCTTTTTGCTTCATAAATTCGAGCAGCGCATAGGCAAAGAAACCTATAAGGTTTATAATTATAAGGATTCGAAGAAGTACGTTCTCGATTTTAAGTTTGTGGATAGGGGCAGCCCTGTGCCGTTAAAGGCCACCATTAAAGTAAACCCCGTTGCCGACCCGCTGGAACTGGTGATAAAAGGCAAGACCTCCCGATTTTCGGACGTGAACGATTCTATCAAGGTAAACGGTAACACGGCTGTCATCCGCGTAAACGATTCTACCTACAGCAAAAAGCTTTTGCCTTACTCGTTCCCCATTACGGGTTACTCGCCCGCTACGGTGCAAATGCTGCTGTTGAAATACTGGAACAACAAAAAGCAGCCGGCAACTATCAATACCCTGCCGTTCGGCTCTTTGCAGATAAAAAAGGCAGGTACAGATGTGCTCACCTTCAATGGCAAGCCGCTACCGCTTATACACTACACCATCAGCGGCTTGATTTGGGGCGACGAAACACTGTGGACCGACAATGCAGGCAAGCTGATGTGCATCCTTACCATTGATGCCGAGGGTGATAAAACCGAAATGATGAGCGAACCCTACGAGGCGCTATTGCCCGAACTAATCAAACGCGCTGCTGGTTATGGCATGGCGGCTTTCGCCAGATCTACGGCGGTGCCTGTAAAGGGGCTCGGGGTAGTGGCAATTACCGGCGGCAACATTGTTGATGTAGTGAACGGCGTTGCTATCCCCAATGGGGTATTGATACTGAAAGACGGCATCATCGCCAAGATAGGCAAAGCCGGTACAGTTATACCAAAAGGTGCGCAGGTGATAGATGCTAAGGGTAAAACCATATTGCCCGGCCTTTGGGACATGCACGCCCACTTCGAGCAAACAGAATGGGGGCCGGCCTACCTGGCAGCAGGCGTAACCACCGTGCGCGATTGCGGTAACGAACTGGGTTTTATAGATGCCATCCAACGCGCGATAGATAGCGGCAAAGGCATAGGCCCCAAGATATTAATGGCGGGGATTATTGATGGCAAGGGGCCGATGGCGCTGGGCATTATCCAGGCCGATACCAAAGAGGAAGCCATAAAAGCCGTAGATACTTACAAAGCCCGCGGCTTCGACCAGATAAAGATTTACAGCTCCATGAAACCGGCTATAGTAAAGGCCGTTTGCGGTGAAGCGCATAAGCTTGGCTTAACCGTAACAGGGCATATCCCCAATGGTATGACACTGAAGGCCGGCGTAGATTCGGGTATGAATATGGTGAACCACATGCAATACGTGTACAGCATGATGAAACGGAACAAAGACCGCTCGGTAAATTTCGACGACTCCATCAGCATAGCGGCCATTAAGTTTTTAGTCGACCGTAAAGTGGTTATCGACCCCACCATTGGTGTTTATGATATGGCCTACCGCAATGTAAAGGACGATATCACCCAAATGGAACCGGCTTTTTATACGCTGCCCTTGCCGCTACAAATACAATTTAAAAACACGGGAGAGGATTCGGCAACTGCTGCCCGCTTTAAGCCGCTGCTCCAAAGCCTGAAACAATTGGTAAAACGCCTTTACTATGCGGGTGTGCCTATTGTGGCCGGTACCGATATGGGCTTCCCCGGCTTTAGTGTTGACCGCGAACTGGAAATATACGTAGCTGCTGGCTTAACACCTGCACAGGCGCTCAAAACCGCTACCATCACCCCGGCGCAGGTAATGGGCCTCGATAAAAAGACGGGCAGCATAACCATCGGCAAAAACGCCGATATCATCATTGTAGACGGTAACCCGCTTACTAATATCAGCGATATCCGCAATGTGAAGGTGGTGATAAAGGCAGGCAAGGTTTATAGCCCGATGGTGCTGCACAAGATGGTAGGCTTCAGTAAGTAAATTTTGATTGCACCGATTTTTTTGATTGTACCGATTTTTTCAGAAACGTTGTCGCGAGTTTTCAATTCGTGATGCACATTGCTTCAATTTTCAGCTGAATTAATTGAAAGGAATTAATGGAACTCACAACTTTATACAGGCCGGTTGGCCCTAAAGAACTTAAGCTGATAGAAGAATCGGGATGGAAGCGCTTCCCGAAGCGATTGATAGAGCAACCGATATTTTATCCGGTAATGAACGAGGAATACGCCGCGCAAATTGCCCGTGATTGGAATGTACCGGCATCGGGTTCAGGCTTCGTAACGAAATTCCATTTGCCTGCCGAATACCTGTCGAAATACGAAGTGCAAAACGTTGGTGGGAGAATTCACAATGAGTTATGGGTGCCTGCGGAAGACTTGGAGGAATTTAACGACCATATTGTGGGGGAGATAGTGGTAACACAATCTTTTTACCCTGCGCAGTGAGATAAGCTATTTACGCTTGCTTTGTTAGCGTATCCACATGTTTTAGGATATCCGGCATCCTGTGTTCGCCTTTCATGCCTTTGATGAGCGCAGCGGCTTCCTCAGTATCCATGCCAATGGCCGATACAAATAGCGGGTTCTTGCTTTGTCCGCGTTCTACGGGAATTACTTTCTGCTCTGTATTTTTAAACGACGTTTTGGCTACGCCGATAACAGGGATGTTGCCACCAAGTGCCTCAAATAATTTGCCGCCCAAACCATACGTGCCTTCATTATCGATGTAAACATTGCCGTCGACGATAACAATGTCTATTTGATCGACCCCTGCCTGCTCTATAACTTTTAAAATGCAGGGCAATTCTCGTTTGTAAAACTCTCCGGGTACGTAAGGTTCGATATTATCAACCTGTACACTAATTACATCAGCCGCGACAGTGTCGTCCCATTTAAACAAAGCCCCAACGGCTTTTGCAGAATCTTCTAAATAGTAAACATCAATTGCTAATATCATTTTCCTATGGATGCCGTTGAAATTAGGTTCCGGCCCCCAATAATACTCATCAGTCAGATTACCACCTTCATCCCATTCCTTCATCAATCCATAATCCAAATTATATTTGATAAAAGCCTCTTGCATCAACTGCCCGTTATCAAAATATCCCCTCACGAAACCGTCCGGGTAACCATTTAAGCACTGCGTTTCCAATAACAAATTTCCGTTGGGGAATCTTTCTTCAACAACGCCGGTAAAGGGCGTGCCTTTATAGTGATAAATTTCACCTCCGCCAACATCAACACCCACGATTCTCATGTCCGGGTCGTTTATATCTACTATTTGCATCACACTAACTCCGGCTTAAACCTCTTTGCCAATAACCCTGTCGCTTTATCTAAATCTATCTCCGCAACGGCAACCCCTGCTTCGCCGTAAGGTTGGTAGGCAAGGCACTCACCCTGCGGAGTAACAATACACGATGCTGCTTCCTGGTATTTGGTGGCGTATCCTACGCTGGCGAAGTAGACGGTGTTTTCCATGGCGCGCATCATCATGGCTTTTTCGTAGTAGGGGCTGTGCTTGTCGCCCCATTCGCTTAGCTGTACGCCTTCGGTATCACTGCCGGTAAAATGCGGGTGGAACACTACCTCTGCACCATTACGTGCAGCCCATCGCACAGATTCGGGGTAGCGGAAACCTTCGTGGCAAATGGTAATGCCGAATTTTAGGCCGTCAGCTTCAAAAAGGCTGCGTTCGGTGCCGACGGTCCAGATGTTGTCTTCGCTCGGGTCAAGCTGGTTTTTGGTTTGGTAGCCCAATAGCTTTCCGGTTTTTGATACAACCCAGGCCACGTTCAGCAGTTCTCCATCTTTGTACCAATCCATGGGGATGATGATGCAGATGCCGTTTTCGGCAGCTATTACGCAAACCTTGTCCAAGGCAGCCTGCATATTCTCGGGCGTAGCTTTTTCCGCACCAAAACCGGGGTAACCGGGCAGGTAAGTTTCGGGAAAGCAAACTACAACGGCCTGTTTGTCCGAGGCTTCTTTGGCTAGTTTTGCTATCCATTTGATACCATCATGGATTGACTTTGGATAGGGAGGGGAGGCGACTGCTATCTTCATGGTGATACTAAGATAGTTCAACGGGTTTGAATATCGAATAGTTCGGTGGTGATTTTACCGCAAAGCGCGCAAAGTCTTGCGAACGGATGAGCGCAAAGAGCGCAAAGCCTTGCGAGTTTGCTAAAAAGTCTTCAAATCTTTTATGAAGCTCAATAAGCTTTGTGCTCTTTGCGTTTTTTTCTTTGCGCCCTTTGCGGTTAAATCAACCCTACAAGCTTTTCAAATACTTTATCGTCTCCGGTATTTGCTTAGCATGGTTGGGGCTTTCGTCTTCGATGAAATAGTGGCGAATGCCAACGGCTTTGGCAGCTTTCAATACTTCAGGGATATTGATCTGCCCGGTTCCCAGGGCTACGTCGTTCTTGATGTCGGTGCCACCGGTAAGGTCGTTGGCCACGCCTTTGCGGATATCTTTCAGATGCAGCAGCCTGAAGCGGGTGGGGTATTTAAGCAGCAGTTTGGCCGGGTCGGCACCGCCGTGGAAGGTCCAAAGCACGTCCATTTCAAACTTAACATAAGCCGGGTTGGTGTTTTTTACGATGTAATCGAACAAGGTGCCATCTTCGTATTGCCCAAATTCGTAACCATGTATGTGGTAGCATAGCGTCAGGCTGTTGGCTTTTAGCGTACGACCTGCTTTGTTGAGGCCGGCCACGGCTTTTTTGGCATCGTCTATTGTGAAAATTTTGCCGTGGGGCAGCCAGGCCACCATCACGTACTGCGAACCCAGAATGCCGGCCATACGCACGGCCTCCAACGGTTCTTTTACCAGTAAATCATAATCTACCCCAATAGATGGCATGCTGATGCCGCGCTTATTCAGCATCTGCCTGAACTTGTAAATATCCACGCCTTTTGGGTTGGGGCCCTCCATTTGGGTAATGCCCAGTGCTTTTACGCTATCTAAAACAGCCTCGGGCCGGGCCGAGAAACTCGCGCGATAGGTATAAGCCTGCACGCCTATTGGGGCAGTGAATAAACTTTGGCTCGTTTGAGCAACCTTTGCCGATTTAGGTACCGAACAGCCCGCAAGGGCAAGCACCGTTGTAATATAGAGGAATGATGTTTTCTTCATGATGTATTTGATAATCAAAATTAAGGTTTTTTGTTTTAACGGCTTATCCCGTTCCCTGTTCGAACGCATTAAATCAAGGTTTTAAATGCCCCTTATCCCTACGCAACGGTTAAGCAAATATTAATGCATTATAATGACAATATGTTTAAACACAATTAAGATAAAACCTTACCTTTGCGGCTCAATACAAGTGCATGAGCGATTCGATAAAGCATGAGTGCGGAGTAGCATTTATCCGCCTGTTAAAGCCGTTATCCTTTTACCAAAAAAAGTACGGCACGGCGTTGTACGGCATAAACAAATTATACCTTTTAATGGAAAAACAGCATAACCGCGGGCAAGACGGCGCGGGCGTTGCAACCATTAAACTGGATATTGAACCAGGCAAACGATACATCAGCCGGCACCGGTCGATGGCGTCGAACGCGGTGGCCGATATCTTCGAGTATATACAGAAGAAATTTGCCGAGATAGAGAAAGAGCAACCTGAAAAAATGAAGGATGCTGAATGGCTCAAAGAACATGTAAGCTTTACCGGCGAAGTTCTTTTGGGCCATTTGCGTTATGGTACGCACGGCAAAAACAGCATCGAAAGCTGCCACCCTTTCCTGCGCCAAAACAATTGGATGACGCGTAACCTGGTTATTGCTGGTAACTTCAACATGACTAATGTTGATGAACTGCTACAACAACTGTACGATCTTGGTCAGCACCCTAAAGAACAAGCCGACACCATTACCGTGCTGGAAAAAATGGGTCACTTCATCGATACCGAGAACCAGGGCCTTTTTGACCAGTACAAACGCGAAGGGCTTGATGACAACCGCGAGATAAGCAAGCTGATAGCCAATGATATGGATGTGGCAAAAATTTTGCGAAAATCTGCCAAGAACTGGGATGGTGGTTACACCATAGCGGGTATCTTGGGCCACGGCGACGCTTTTGTAATGCGCGACCCGGTTGGCATACGCCCCGCTTACTATTATTATAACGACGAAATTGTGGTGGCCGCTTCCGAGCGACCTGCTATACAAACCGCCTTTAATATCCCCATTGACGAGGTTAGGGAGATACGCCCGGGCCATGCGCTTATTGTTAAAAAGAACGGTAAGATAACCGAGGAGATGTTTAGCGAGCCGAAGGAACAAAAGTCGTGCTCGTTCGAGCGGATTTACTTCTCTCGCGGCAGCGATGCTTCTATTTACCGCGAGCGTAAACAATTAGGCAGGTTGCTTTGCCCGCAGATATTGAACGCTGTTGATAACGACATGAAGAACACCGTGTTCTCCTACATCCCAAATACAGCCGAAGTGGCTTTTTATGGCATGGTAGAGGGGGTGCATAAATACATTAAACAATACCAGCGCGACAAGTTGCTTAACCGCGAGGATAAGATTAGCGAAGAAGAATTAACCGAAGTGCTGAGTATGGCGCCGCGTGTTGAGAAGATAGCGATTAAGGATGTTAAGCTGCGTACCTTTATTACACAGGATGCCGACCGTAGCGAGATGGTGGCCCACGTTTACGATACCACCTACGGCCTCATCAAAAACGATTTGGATACTTTGGTGGTTTTAGATGATTCCATCGTACGCGGTACCACGCTTAAACAAAGCATCCTGAAGATTTTAGACCGCCTTGGCCCTAAAAAGGTGGTGGTGGTTTCTTCTGCCCCGCAGATTCGCTACCCGGATTGTTACGGTATAGATATGTCGCGCATGGGCGAATTCGTTGCCTTCGAGGCAGCGATCAGCCTGTTGAAAGATGCAGGCCGCGACGATGTGATACTGGGCGTTTACCAAAAATGTAAAGATAGCTTGAAACTGCGTAAAGAGCAGGTTACCAATTACGTACAAGCCATATACGAGCCATTTACCGATCAGGAGATATCAGACCGTATTGCGCAAATCATCACTCCAAAAGGTGTAAAATGTGAAGTAAAGGTGCTTTACCAAACCCTGGATAACCTGCATATTGCCTGCCCCGGCCACGCCGGCGACTGGTACTTCAGCGGCGATTACCCAACCCCTGGCGGTAACAAAGTAGTGAACCGCGCCTTCGTTAACTGGATGGAAGGCAAGAACGAGAGGGCGTATTAGCCCCCCAGCCCCCTGAAGGGGGAGTTTTTGAAAAGCTAATTCAATGATAAAAAAGAGGCCGTCTCATAAGTAATTATGAGGCGGTTTTTTTATTGGCATCAGTTCACATTGGGCTATTAGGGATCAAAGCTATACTGATGAAAAAAGTCTTTGAGCGAATGTTTAGCGAGCGCTTTGAAGGTGAAAAGAAGAAAAGCCCTATGCTTTCCATTTTCTGAGGTTATGTGCGATAGAAAGCAACCCGATTTCGACCTCTGTTTTGGTTAATCCCTTGAGCAGGAACCTACGGAACCCATGATTGCTTTTGATCTGGCCGAAGACTGGTTCCACATCAACCGGTCGTTGCTTGCGGTATTTGATGCCTTGTTCTGTATTAAGCCGCTCTTTGGTTTGCTGCTTATGTTTTCTAAGGCTATGGTTTACTTCGGCGATACGGTGTCCCTGGCTTTGGTGGCAAACGCCCCGCATTGGGCAGCCCCGGCAGTTCCCGGCCTGGTACCGGCTAATGAGTTGTATGTACCCGGATGAGGTTATTCGTTGCCCGTCCCCGATGTGCTTCATTTTTTGGCCCATCGGACAAATCAGGCAGTTATCTTGTTCATTGTAGTGCAGTGCATCGTTGCTAAAGGCTTTTACCCCTTCTTTTTGTTCTTTATCGAAAGTGTTGTACTTGATATAGGCATCAATATGTTTTGCTTTTAATAAACTATAGTTCTCGTCCGAGCCATAGCCCGCATCTGCTACAACTGCTTTAGGCTTTTGCTGGTACAAAGCCTCGTACCCATCAAGGTGGGAAGCCAGGGTTTGGTAGTCATTGGTTGTTTGGTGCAGAGAGTAGTTCAGAATGAATTGCCGCTGGGTACTGATCTGAAAATTGTAAGCCGGCTTGAGTTGACCGTTCAGCATATGGTCTTCTTTCATCCGCATGAAAGTGGCATCGGTATCTGTTTTAGAATAACTGTTCCGGCCAGCCAGCAGCTTTTCCTGCTCTTCATACCTGGCCAGGTTCTCCGGCCAGTGCTTTTTAGCATAGTTTAGTTTCTGGCGAACCTTGGGGCTAACATCTTCTTTGTTTTCCAGCACCGCATTGATCTTTGCAATCGCCTGTTTTACTTTTTCAGGATTGATTTGCTCATATTCAACAGGCGAGGCATCTTTCAATTCTTCGGCAGCGATACCCTGGGCATACTTCCATAGTTCATCTAACTGCGTTTTGATCTTCTCTTTATGGTGTTTGATGCCCTTACCCCACACAAAAGTGTATTTGTTTGAGGCTGATTCGATCTTGGTGCCATCGGTAAATACCACTTCTTTCAGGGATACGACACCCTGCTCTGCTAAAAGAAAAACAATCTGAGAGAAGATCTCCTTTAAGATACCTGATAGCTTTTCATTACGGAAACGGTTGATGGTATTATGGTCGGGCTTTGCCATTCCGCATAACCACATAAAATGAACGTTCTGTTTTACCTGGTCTTCCAGTTTACGACTTGAATAGATATTGGTCAGGTAACCATAAACCAGTACTTTCAGCAACAGGCGTGGATGATAGCTGGATGCGCCACCACCTTTATACTTGCGGTTGATCGGTTTGGTATCGACCTGGTCGATCACTTGTTGTACAACCCGGACCGGATGTCCTTGAGGTATCAGTTCTTCTAAACTGTACGGCAGTAGTGTCAGTTGATCCGGCGCATATGGCTTAAAGACCACCGTTGATGATTTCCCCTTTCCCATGCCTTTAAGTTACGGAAAATCTCCCTAAAACAAAAAGAGGCTGCCCTTTTGAGACAGCCTCTTCCTATTTTAGTCTTAACACTTATTTCTTGTCGTCTTGATGCCAAATCCTGCTCCCCTTTCAGGGGGCTGGGGGGGCACTATATATTAAACTGCTTAAAATGGTGGTCCAAATGCTTGTATTGTAGCTGGTCCCATTCATGAGTAGTTAAAGCGCCAAAAAACGGGTGCGGCTTTTTGGTGATGGCTTCGGGGCCGCCGGCTGCCATGCGGCTGATGTAGGCGGCAAGTTTCTCTTTCTCCGTACCGAAATCCGGCTGGTGCTTTATGCGAGCCTCTTTAAAGGTGGGCAAATTCTTATCGAAAGGTGCATCACTCAATAACTTCTTCTTGGCTATTTTACCGAAAAGGAAACCGATGATGCCGCGTTTAACTACCAGTTCTTCGAAACCTAATTTGATGGGTACCTGGCAGTGCGCCACCATTTGCGAGGCATTCATTTTACCCCAAAGGGCAGGGGAGGTTGGTGTTAACTTATCGAGCCGGGCAAGCAGCTCCTGGTTGTCTGCGGTATTGTATAAACTTTTCATTGTGCGCGATTAGGTGATTTTTTTTGTAAATATACCCGGAAGATGCGCAGAAAAGATGAAATGTTAAAGAAGAGGTTATAAAAATCCTATGATGTTTAGCTATGCGTCTCTGTTCCCGGTGGCGAGAAAACATAGTGGGTAACCAGCCTATCAACCAACACCAGCGATGCGATGATTAAGGCAATGCCGGCCACCTGGTTTAGGCGATGCACCAGTCTTACCGATATCTTGTCGCGCAGCTTATCGGCATAAAAAGCCTTGGTGGTATCCAACCCGAACTGCACCACCAGGATGGTGATGAACATAATGGCTATTTTGAGGGTGCGATTATGTACGCCGCCATGGTAAACCGTACTGGCAGCGCCTATTACTACCGTCCAATGAAATAGGATGGTAGGGTTGAAAATGCACATCAAAAAGCCTTTGAAGAAGTACCCGGCACGGTCTACGGCCGAGGGTACAGTGTTGGAGTAATTAACGTCGCTTTTCTTGAAAAGATAATAAACGCCTACGGCAAAAAGTATCAGGCTGCCTAAAACGCCTATCAGGGTTTTGGTTTGCGGCGCTACGGTAAACAACTGCGAACCAAAGAGTATAGCCCCCACGAACACCACATCGCTGCAAACCACCCCGAGAGCCAAAGCTACGCCTGCATGGAAGCCTTTTTCGATACTGGTTTTAATTAAAGCGAAAAAAACCGGGCCGGTTAAAAATGTTAATACCAATCCAAACCCAATCCCCGAAATAATGGCTTCTATCATTAAGTTAGGCGTATATATTGCTTTCTATCCAGTTAAAAAAATCAGGACACTAATATGCAAACTTTTATCTGTTAAACACAAAACATAACGTTGTGATTTATATTTTGAAAAAATTAATGCCTAATTATAAAAAATGAATTAAGTTTAGTGCTTCAAACTTACCAAGTTTATTACTATAACCTATATTTTAAAAATGGAACAAAACAACTCAAAGAGTAATGGGTCGGCGTTGTACACGCTGGTAACTGTATTCTTTTTCTGGGGCTTCCTTGCAGCTTCGAACGGGATTTTCATACCTTTCTGCAAAGCTCATTTCCACCTCTCACAATTCGAATCGCAACTGATCGATTTTACTTTTTATGGCGGCTATTTTATCGGCTCGCTTATCTTGTACTTTGCTTCGGCAGCAACTAAAATCGATATCCTGAATAAGATGGGTTATAAGAACGGTATTATCTACGGCCTCCTTATTTCTGCTGTAGGCGCCTTGATTATGGTGCCCGCCATCGGATCCGGCTCGTTCGCCTTTATATTGTTTACTTTCTTTGTTATCGCATTAGGTTTTTCATTACAGCAAACTGCGGCTAATCCGTTCGTAGTAGCCCTTGGCAGCGCTGAAACAGGTACGCACCGATTGAATTTTGCGGGTGGCGTAAACAACTTCGGTAGTATTTGGGGGCCGGTTATCGTAGGCATCGTGCTTTTTGGTTCCGCCTCGAAGAAGATAAAGCCAGAGGATGTGCAGATATCATCGGTAAACAACCTGTATTACATACTTGCCGGTTTATTTATTGCGGTAGCGATATTCTTCTGGGTATCTAAACTGCCAAAAGTAACCAGCGATGAAAAAATAGAGCCCAGCAACAAGGCCAACAAGCCATTAGCTATCATTTTCCTTGCCTTCCTGTTGATATTAGCCGCAGGGCCTGTTAGTACCTATTTTGGCGACAAAGCTGCAAAAGAAAATAACATAACCGTAAATGCTACTTTGTTTAAAGAGCATGGTGGTGAAACATTAGAGCAAATAGAAAACATAAAAAAAATTACGCCTCAAGAAAAGGCCGACTTCGTGTTTTATGTAAAGCATGTAAACCAATACAAATCGTACATGGTTTATGCTTCACTTGCCATTATATTGATTACCCTGCTTTCTACCATAGCAACCAGCAGCAAGCATAAAGAAGGCTGGGGTGCCATGCAGTACCCGCAGCTTATATTGGGCATGCTGGCCATATTTACCTATGTAGGGGTTGAGGTTACCATCCAAAGCAATATGGGTGCATTGTTAGAGACCAAAGACTTCGGCGGTTTAAAAACCGATGAGGTAGCACCATATATTTCGCTTTATTGGGGTAGTTTGATGATTGGCCGTTGGACAGGTGCCATCGCCGCTTTCAACTTATCTAAGATTGCCAAATTCCTTCTTACGGTAGTATTGCCTTTTGCGGCATTTGGTGTTGTGCTTTTAGTTAATGGCATCAGCGGTGTGCACATAGCACAATTTTATCCTTATGCAATTTGTGTAGCTGTGCTTGTAATAGGGTTTCTTGCCGGCGATCAAAAGCCGGTACGTACGCTCGCGTTATTCGGTATATTGGGTGCTGTATTCATGCTGATAGGTTTATTCACTACCGGCATAATCGCAATATTTGCATTCATTAGTGGTGGCTTATGCTGCTCTATCATGTGGCCGTCTATCTTTTCGCTATCGGTTACCGGTTTGGGCAAATACACCAGCCAGGGTTCTGCATTTTTGATCATGATGATTTTGGGCGGTTCTATCATCCCGCCGGTGCAAGGCATACTGGCCGATACTGCAGGTATCCACCACTCGTACATCATACCTGTTATCGGCTTTGCTTACCTTGCTTTCTTTGCATGGAAAGCCGGTTCGATATTAAAAGGACAAGGCATAGATGTGGATAACCTGGAAGCAGGCGGTGGGCACTAATTTTTTGTTCATTGGGTCATTGAGTCATTCGCTTCGCTGTCACTAGCATTGTAGGCAAAATGGCTCAATGACGCAATGACTCAATGATACTTATGAACAAACCCACTTTCGACCATATTTTCATGAACCTGGCTACCGACCTGGCCAAGCGCTCGCACTGCGTTAAGGCACAGGTAGGTGCTGTGTTGGCTAAGGATACGCGCATCATCTCCATTGGCTATAACGGCCCGCCCGCAGGTACCCACAATTGCGATGAGGAGTTCCCGGAGCACGGCTGCGCACGCGACTCTAAGGGCAGTTGCTCGCTTGCCCTGCATGCCGAGGAGAACGCCATACTCTACGCCGTAAAGAATGGTGCCAACCTGGAGGGCGCTACCTTATACACCACGCTATCGCCATGTTTGCCGTGCGCAAGGCTTATCTTTTCTGCCGGCATCAAGCAGGTTTACTTCGATAAATCTTACGCGCAATACAAAGGCCTGGCCAGTGATGAGGGCGTTGATTTTCTGAATAAGTTTGGGGTGAGCGCGGTGAAGGTTGTTTGAAGTTGAAACGTTGGAAAGTTGCAATGTTGAAAGGTTAGGAGAACCAGTGTAGTAGCACAATGTCTAATCAACGGAATCATTTAATCAATAAAATCAACGATTCAGACAATCAACGGCTCCACCTTATCCAATGCAAACTGCAGTTGCTGCTCGGGGGTGAGATTGGTGTTATCTAATATAATGGCATCTTCGGCGCGTACCAGGGGGCTTTCGGCGCGGGTGGTGTCGGCGTAATCGCGGTGGGCCAGGTTCTCAAATACCTCTTCCAGCGTAACCTCCGGGTTCTTGGGATGTATCTCTTTATAACGGCGTTCGGCGCGTACTTTTGGGTCGGCGGTCATGAATAGCTTTACGGGCGCATGCGGAAACACGGCGGTGCCTATGTCGCGGCCATCCATCACGATGTTTTTTGATTTGCCCATGCGCTGCTGCTGCTTTACCATTTCGCGGCGCACCTCTTTAAGGGCCGATACCGCGCTTACCTTTTCAGATACCGGCATCTGGCGTATCTCTTCAGATACCTCCTCATCGTTCAGCAGGATGTGCGATTCGTAATCGCGCGAGTGGAAGTTGAGGTGGATGTTTTTCAACGCCTGCTCTATCTGCGCATGATCGGCCATATCTACGTTGTTCCGCAGGAAATACAGCGCAACGGCACGGTACATGGCACCGCTATCAACATAAATAAAATGGAGTTTTTTGGCCAGTGCCTTGGCCAGCGTGCTTTTGCCGCATGATGAGTAGCCATCTATCGCTACTATAATGTTATTGCTCATCGGGTGCGAAGTTACGTTTTTTTGCCCGCCTTTTGCAATTGCATAGTATTCGACCGGGCGCAGCTGTTCCACTTTTAATGTGGAGCACTTATTTTTAACTTAGTATTGATAGTCAAACAGTTATAGTTTTTTGTGGAACACTTTGGAACATCCCTGCTGTTGATATAAACCTTGTAATTTGTTTATTATTAATAGGTTAAGCAAATGCTGCTTCGTCCGATTTTTTGAGGTGGAACACCCTTTGGAATACCTCCGCCACGCTCATCAACTAATTTATTAAATTCGCGCTATGAATTTTGATAAGGCCGGGCTGCAGAAAACAATCAGCTATAAAACATCGCGCAGCGGCGGAAAAGGCGGGCAAAACGTAAATAAGGTATCCAGCAAGGTAGAGCTGTTGTTCGATATAGAAAACTCGGTGCTGTTTACCGACGAGGAGAAACTATTGCTTAGCCAAAAGCTGCAAAGCCGTTTCAATAAAGACGGGCTGGTGCAGGTGGTTTGCGACGAGGAACGCAGCCAGTACCTCAATAAAGAGATAGCCCTCGAACGCCTAATGGTGTTGCTTGCCAATGCGTTGGTTAAACCCAAAGTGCGCAAGAAACTTAAAGTAAGCAAAGCCGCCAAACTGGCCCGGCTGGACAACAAAAAAGCCCAGGCCGACAAAAAAGCTACCCGCAAAAGGGATTTCGATTTTTAATTAAACCTGTACGCATTAGCTTTAAGAAGGCTAATCCCAACCCTTTCTCCCGAAGAAAATAGCTGAAATTCCAGGTTTTTTATGCCCCTTTTTTGTAAAAAAGGGGTCTGTTTAGCCGTGAATTTCCGTGAATTTCGACTTTTAATTAAACCTGTACAATAGCGTGGCCGAACCCCATTGATGGGCATGCGCCATATATTTTACGTCGCGCGTGTTAAATATGGCTGCTAAGCCGTACACAAACCTGCCGCTTACGTAATTTACGCCCACCTCATTGCTGAAAACAAAATGGCGGATGTCTTTGGTCACTTCCATGGTGCCGGGCACAGGGTGGTCTTTAAACATGCTGCCTTGTATAGTGGCATCATAACCTACCACATTGGCCTGGGGCTTGTAATACAAGAAAAATTCGTGCTCATGCAGCAGGCTGTTCTTACCTTTAGAAACTGTGCTTTGCGTGCTGGCCGACTGGAACAACTGGTTTAAGTTGCCGAAACGGAACAGTAAGCCCGTGCCTGCACCAACAAAGCCGGTGCCCAGGTTGGCGTACGAAGCGCTGGTGACATCTATCCAGCCATCGCGGCCGATGAGCTTATTGTACTCGCCACCTATGTTTAAAACAAAGCTGTTGCGTACCTGGTATTCCCAGCCCTCGGGCGGGTAAAAGCCGAAGGTGCGGTGAATGGACTCCTGTATGCCCTGGCCGCCTGCTGCGGGGCCGATAACGCCAACTTTGGCACTCAGTTTTAAATTACTTTCGTTTTTGTATAGTAGGTTTAAGGATGCGCCTGCGTATAGGTAGCCCGCAAAAGGCCTATCCAGATAGTCGACCGATGGTATGGCGGCAGATTGCGGGTTGAATAGCTTTTGCCCGACTTCCAGGCCGAACACCTTATTGGCTAGTTTATCATTCTTGCTTGCATCTAAGGCGGCGCGGTAATAGGCAAATATACCGTTGGTATAGTACCTATCGCTGCCCTGTGCCAAAAACGAATCATTATCAGATTGCAGGCCGAATTCGTGGCCACGGGTTTGCGCAAAGGCGCTGCTTGCTGCAAACAGGCAGGCGGTAAAAGCTAATAGTTTAATTTTCATCAAAGGGTTATAAATAAGCTTCGCTAAATTAAAAAAAGGCTTAACAATTTCGCCGTGTTTATTAAAAACAATACCCGAAGCTCACATAGGGCCATGGTACAAACTGCTCCGAATTGATAATCGGGCTAACGCCCCCCTGAACATAAATCCGCCATCGGCAGGCTGGTAGCGGTAGCCAAAGTTTAAGCTGCCAAAAATCCCACTTTCGTTATTGCGACCATAGTAGATATCGTTTGTGCCGTCCTCGTAATTATACGAGGCATTAAAAAACACGGTATTAGAGTTTACGTTATAATACGTTATACCGGCACCTACTTCAAAATACTTGCCTTTTTTCCCTAATAAGTAATTTATAACAACGGGCACGGTAAAAAGGTGATCGCCGCCATCGGCAAAATAGCTTATGCCTATGCGGCCACCAAGGCCATCCTGCCGGTTTTTAAAACGAGTATCGTAGTTGGCAGAATATACGGCACCCGGGCCCAATAATTCAAAATAAATACTTTGCGCCTTTTTGACGGCGTAACTGTTTTGAATAGAATCTGCCGGGGATATTTTTTGCGCAAACGCAGTGGAACCAAGTATTGTAAACAAGGCAATAATAGGTAGTAGTTTAAACATGATAAGGATTTAACTTAATGGAATATAGTTGAGATATTATGATTTGGTTTTAAGCCCCACAAATATACAGCATGAGTATCTGCACGTTATATTTTGTGGGGCTTAAAACCGGTATTACTTTACTGTATAGCGGTACACATACCTGCCCAGGTTGCCTTCGGTGTCCATACCTTCTATAATGGCTTTGTAGGTGCCGCGGCCATCGGCATTGTAAAACTCTACAAAGGTGGCACCGGTTACCTTATCGGTAAGCACTTTTGGGCTCCAGAAAACGGTGCTGCGTAAATCGCCGCCAAAGGTGCCTGGTTTGGGCACATCATACTTGGGCGAATAAAACTCTCGTGCAACGGCATAGCCTGTTGGCATTATGGTTAGGATATTTGGTGGTGGTATCAATTCCTGCAAATCGGCAAAAGAAATCTTGGTGCCTTTTTCCTGCTTTTTAAGGTTGATCTCCACGATGCCCGAGGTGCCGTACAAATCGTCGATACCGCTGAGGCCAGGCGTTTTGAATACCTCTACCGATTCTACATTGCTGGTGGCTACGCCATTCAGGTACAGCAAATCTACCGGCATGCCGTTCACGAAGATTTGTAACGGCTTTTTATCCTGGCTGTTGTAGTTCTTCATGAAATAGATCTTATTCTGATCTATCGTAGTGCCCAATATATAGCTTTGCAGGCACAGTGCCAGGTTGGTGCAATTGCGTAGCGACGAACCGGCGATCTGCTGATCGGCCAGCATGGGCAGGCCTGTAAAAGCGGGGAAGTCGTTATGACCCACTTTTTTTGCAGGGGCGGCCTTTATCACTACCTCTTTCAACTGGTGCAGGTTGTTGAATTGCTTTAAGCTATTCAGCAGGAAGTTCTTCATCGTGGTATCTATATTGGCCACTTCATCAAAAGCCATATTATTCCTGGTTGGCAATTGGTAGGTTTCGGGGTTGGCGGTTACCACCAGATTTTTGCCGTTTGCATTGGCCCGGGCGGTGATAATAACCTTAGATGAATCGTTGAAGTTGAGTTTAGAGAAATGGTAGTTGCCCACCATATCGGTAACGGTTTCGGCATAAAAATTACGCGATGGTATTTGCAGGCGCAGGTAGCCTTTGGCTATCGTCATGCCGGTGTTGTTGCGCAGCACGCCACTTATCTCCAGCCCGTTCTGCTCGGGGAAAACGGTAATCTGCGGCACTTTATCCGTTATTACGTTGCGGTAACTCAGGCGGCGGTAGCCCTGCGTAAGCATCAAAATATCCAGGTTTTCGGCGGCGTTGGCATCCTTGCTAATGAAGTAATAGTTTGGCTTTTCGATGTAGCCCTTCAGGTCAGACGTGAGCAGGGTACTGGTTAGTATAGTGGTTTCGGCGTCATCGTCGAACGGTACTTTCGTTTCGTCTATAACCGACACCGAGAAGGTGCCCGCAACCGGCAGCGCCTTGTTTTTGGCGGTTATGGCCAACCTCACCTTTTGCCTGATGGCGTACGATTTGCTGGCCGAGTTGATGTTGAGGGTAAGAGCATCGTTATGCTGGATGAAAACCACACGCTCGCAAAGGGCAACGCCATGGTCTGTGAGCAAGGTAAGCTGTACAATACCGGTAGGGAACTTATTTTTGGGGATGCTGGCGCTGTAAATAGGCGCATCTAACTTAGTTTGCGCGGCAAAATAAACCGCGCCGCCGTTTTGGGCAATAATATAATACAGCTTGCCCTGGTTAAGCGGGAAATAGGTAGGGTTGGCGGATATTTTGATGTTGAGGTTATCGCCATCGTTATTGAAAACCGAAAGGTTTATGCCCGATGCCCTGATGCGCGGCAAATCATAAGTGCCTTTGCTGCCATCGGCATATTCTATATTGGCTTTATAAGTCTTGCCGGTTTCAGGCATCAGCGCAAATATACCCATGCCCAGGTGCTGCGAGGCCAGGTTGGCCACTACATTGCCATCATTATCGGTTACGGTGCCTTTTATATTAATGCCCAGCCCATTGCTGTTGATGGCTTTAAAAGCTACTTTAGAGCGCACGCCGGTGATCAACTCGCCGCCTTCGGGGAAAAACTGGATATCTTTATCAGAAGCCGCTGCTTTAAGCGGGAAGGTGCGCGTTACGCTTGTGCGGTTGCCCATATCAATTATGGCAATCAAATTGGCCCCTTTTAAAGCTGTAGCCGCACCGCTGAATTCGGCGTTCAGCAAGCCGTTCTGGTCGGTAGTGCCTTTGCCTTTGCTTAGCTCCTCGTTATTGGCCACAACCGTCCAGCTTACCTTTTTCCCGGCCAGGGCAAGGCCCTCCTTAGGGTCGAAATAGGTGATTCCCGCGTTTACTTTGGTAAGGCCCGCTGCTGCTGTTGAGGTAAAGGCGATGTTGGTGGCTACGGTTTTATCTACCGCGTTGCCAATTACCAGGTTTTTATTGAAGAAGTAGTCCGGGTCGTAATTGCGCATATAGGCGGTATAGGCCCGCAAGTGGTAGTTGCCCTGCTTAAATTCGGCAGTTGTAAGCCCAATATTGCCATTGGCCACGCCATTTACCACGGGCAGCTTAAGGTACCGCATCAAAGAGTCCTGGCTGTTGGCAATATCCACATAAACAATATTGCTTAATATGGTTGGCGAGTGCTGGTCAATAGTTACATAGGCTTTAAACCAAATGGTATCGCCGGCGGCATAATATGGCTTATCCAAATGCAGGTAAACCTTCTCGAAAGGGTAGGAGGTGATGAGCTTGGTTGTTTTAGCAACTATGGTGTTGAGGCCAATCGTATCGCGTTGGGCAAATACAGGGGTGCAGGCTACGAGGAATAGTATAAAAAAAGCAAATCTTTTAAAGTTCATTTGTGTTGAAATGTGGCCGGGCTAAGATAAACATTTAGCTTTACGACGTGTTGAAAGCATGGGCGATTTAACATTTTATAACAGTATTGTTAGATAAATAGTATGGCAATAGAAATAGAACGGAAGTTTTTGGTTGATGGGGACTTGTGGGCGTCCTTGGGCAAACCGGCGGGTAAACTGTTTAAGCAGGGTTATATCCTTAGCGATGATAAGCGTACCGTACGCGTGCGCGTAACTGATGAGGCTGCCTACCTTACCCTTAAGGGCAGCACCACGGGCATCAGCCGCAACGAATATGAATACGTAATCCCCATTGCCGATGGCAACGAGATACTGGCCGGCCTAACGATATCGGCCATAGAAAAGATGCGGTATTTTATACCTTTTGGTAATCACCTGTGGGAAGTGGACGTGTTCAGCGGCGATAATGAGGGCCTGATAGTGGCCGAGATAGAATTGAGTAGCGAGGACGAAGCCTTCGAAAAGCCCGAATGGGTTACTACCGAGGTGAGCGACGACCACCGCTACAGCAACGCCAGCCTATCGGTAAGCCCTTATAAAGACTGGGGCGGCAAAAGCCTGTAAACGGCCTTGCTGTTAAAACAACAAAACCTGCTCAAATGGCAGGTTTTGTTGTTTTTGGTATAGTGCTATTTACCAGCCGCTGCCTTTTGTAGCTGCGCCTGATGCGATGTGCCCTTCTGCGGTAGCTTTACCCATTATAGCTGCCATTTTGTTTCCGTCTGCATCTTTACCGGTTGCAATGTAACGACCCGATTTGATATCGATAACAGGATCTATCATTGGAACATTCTTGGTTTTGGTTTTTACTGAATAGGCGGTAATGCCTCCTGATTGTGCTGCCATGTTTTTTAAGTTTTTTTAGTGTAAACTGTATTAATTGAAATTTGTTTTGTTGCCCGCCGTAATAATTTAGGTTTGCTACGGGCGTTATTGGTTAAAGCAGGCAAGTTATGTAATAATAATTAACTAACAAATTTTATGCAGATTTGTTATTTTTTGTTGGTAATTAAGCTATAAATGGCCGAATCGAGGAAGCGGCCTTCACTAAAATAATTCTCTCTGAAGTAGGCCTCGCGCACAAAACCGCAACGTTCCAGCGTACTGATTGATGCCCGGTTTGAGGGGTTTACGTTTGCTTCTATGGAATGCATGTGCATTACTTCGAAAGCATATTTAATTGCCTCATTCATAGCTTCCTGCATTATCCCCTTGCCCTGGTAGGCGGGGCTAAGCATATAGCCAATTTCGGCCCGGTGGTTTTCTTTATCCAGCCGCCAAAAGCATATGTTGCCTATCGGGAGGGGCTCGCCATTAAGGCATATACCCCACATAATGCCGTCGTTTTTTTCGTGCTGCGTTTGTACCACTTTTATCCAATCTGTCACCTCTTCAGTGGTTTTTGCAGGCGGCCGGTCGATATATTTCATCACTTCGGGACTGCTTCGCAGCGCAAAAAAGGCTTCGGTATCTTCAAAATTTATGGCGCGCAGTGTTAAGCGCGGGGTTTGCAGTACCGGGAAAGGGTGCAGGTTTACCTGGAGCATAGGCGTGTTTGAGATGGATAAATATAACTGATAATAGCTTTTGAAAGCATAATCCGAATAAAAATCTAACCATTTGCCGCTATAATTGTTGTATAATTATGCAAACACTGATGAACAACATGAAACCCTATATTTTGATAGTTGCCCTGGCGCTGGCATCATGCACGGGTAATAACAACAAAACCGCAGATACGCTAAAAACCGATAGTGGTAAAGCCGATAGCGCGAACGCTAAACTGAAAGCACCGGCTCAAAATATGGAATATTGCTTTTTGCATACCGATGGCATGAATGCGGAAGACACAACGGCTGTACATTTAGTCATAAACGGCGGTAAAGTAACCGGCGACATGTATTGGCTGCCAAAAGAAAAGGATAGGCGAAAAGGTACCCTTACCGGCACTGCAGATGGGAATATTATAAAAGTACAATGGCATTATATGCAGGAGGGGCAAACTGATTCAGTTGCGGTGGAGTTTAAGCTGTCGTCGCAACAGCTTGCGCAGAAATCTTCGATGCTAGATGCTAAAACCGGCCGCGAAGTTGTAGACCCGAAAGCCGATTATATCACCATATATAATATGGATACCTGCGGAAAGTTTAAAAAGTAAAGCTGTTTAGGGCAACACGGCTTTGCCCGGTTTACTTATACTGATTGAATGCGCCATGCTTGTGGTGCATTTTTTATTTTAGCCCGTTTTGTGGGGTATTGCTGTTGCCGGTAACTACCGCAACAGGTATTGCTTGCGATGGATACAAAACAGGGCGGGAGTGTTATAATTAGTCGGCCTGACCGATGTCTTTTTTAGTATCTGCTTGTCCGATATCTTTCTTGGTGTCTGCCTGGCCGATGTCTTTTTTGGTTGATGGCTTGGTAGTAGTGGTATCGCGTTTTACAGGTGCTATAGTGGTGAATGCCGAAACTACGCCTGTGGTTAATATAAGTACTGCTGCTATGATTGCTTTTTTCACGATTGCTTTTTGTTAGGGGTTATTATGCGCTGCTTTTATTTGTGGGTAGAAGTATATAATTAGTCGGCCTGGCCAATGTCTTTTTTAGTATCTGCTTGTCCGATATCTTTCTTGGTGTCTGCCTGGCCGATATCTTTTTTAGTTGATGGCTTGGTGGTAGTGGTATCGCGTTTTACAGGTGCAATGGTGGTAAATGCTGAAACTACACCTGTCGTTAATATAAGTGCTGCTGCTATGATTGCTTTTTTCATGATTGGGGTTATTATGCTCTGCTTTGTTTGTGGATAGATGATTTAATTAGTCTGCCTGGCCAATGTCTTTTTTGGTATCTGCTTGTCCGATATCTTTCTTGGTATCTGCCTGGCCAATATCTTTCTTAGTTGAAGGCTTGGTAGTAATGGTATCGCGTTTTACAGGTGCTATAGTGGTGAAGGCTGAAACGATGCCTGTGGTTAATATAAGTGCTGCTGCTATGATTACTTTTTTCATGATTGTTATTGTTTTGGGGTTTTGTATGTTATTGTGAGATTTTTTGTTGTATGATTTAATTAGTCTGCCTGACCGATGTCTTTTTTGGTATCTGCTTGTCCGATATCTTTCTTGGTGTCTGCCTGGCCGATATCTTTCTTAGTTGAAGGCTTGGTAGTAGTTGTATCGCGTTTTACAGGTGCTATAGTGGTGAATGCCGAAACGATGCCTGTGGTTAATATGAGTGCTGCTGCTATGATTACTTTTTTCATGATTGCTTTTGTTTTGGGGTTTTGTATGTTATTGTGAGATTTTTTGTTGTATGATTTAATTAGTCGGCCTGGCCAATGTCTTTTTTGGTATCTGCTTGTCCGATATCTTTCTTGGTATCCGCCTGGCCGATATCTTTCTTAGTTGAAGGCTTGGTAGTAGTGGTATCGCGTTTTGCAGGTGCCATAGTGGTGAATGCCGAAACGATGCCTGTGGTTAATATAAGTGCTGCTGCTATGATTACTTTTTTCATGGTGGTTATTAATTAGGGGTGTTGTGTTTTTATGTGAGATTTTATTGCTTTCGATGTCAAATTAATCGGCCTGGCCAATGTCTTTTTTAGTATCTGCTTGTCCGATATCTTTCTTGGTATCTGCCTGGCCGATATCTTTTTTGGTTGATGGCTTGGTGGTAGTGGTATCGCGTTTTGCAGGTACGATGGTGAATGCCGAAACGATGCCGGTTGTTAAGATTAATGCTGCTGCGATGATGGTCTTTTTCATGTTATTTGTTGTTAGGGGTAATTTTTTAAAAGTGTTTTTATTTGTGGTATGTCTTTGGTGTTTCCTGGTTGATGTTTTAATTAATCGGCGGTGCCAATATCCTTGCGGAATGGTGTTGTGCTATGTTCAATGGCCGCTGCGGTTGGCTGCGGGTTTACCTCTTTTGTGCAAGAGAGCAGTATGCCGGTACCTGCGAATAATGCTGCGATAAATATCTTTCTCATATCAGGGGTTTTTAATGGTGATTAATCTGCAATGCCAATGTCTTTACGGAAGCCGATAGAGGGTTTCAGTATTACGCCGAGCGCGGTGCCGCTGCTTTTTGTAATGCAGGATGCCATTATGCCCGAAAGTAAAATCAACGCTGCCATGCAAATTTTTTTCATGTTGTTTAATAGTTTAAATTTTATTAAAAATTAATTCGCTTGCTGCATCTGTTATTAGCGATATTACGGGGCTTTTTGGGCTTTTGTAATCAATAGTTTATAATTTCAATCAGCAGAAAATGTATTTTTTTTGGCGCAAAAATAACGTAATAAATAGCTTATAACTTATTGTTATTCAGTTATTTAAACAACGCAAATATAAATATGTTTTTTAATTTTCGGGAAACTATTTCATTTTTTTTTATTCATTTTTTTTCTAAATTTAATACAAACATCCATACTTAGTATTTATTTTATAACTTTCACGGCATTTCAATGTATAGAGCCCCGATGACTAAAATTTATCCCCTGATAGTTCTGTTGTTTATTTGTTGTTCTGTTGGGGCCAATAATGTTTATGCAAATATTAACTCAAGGGATACATCTGAGGTAATCAAACTGAATAAACAGGCATTAGATAACCGTTATACCAGCCCCGAGCAAACCATAGAGGTAGCCAACAAAGCCCTGGCGCTTGCGCAGGAGTTGAATTATAACCGGGGGATAGGGGAGGCTTACAGGGTAATAGGCATAGGCAATTATTACCTTAACCAGGCCGGCAAAGCCATTGATAATTACCTTAAGGCACTTGATGTTTTCAAGGCCACTAACGACCTCCGCAACCAGGCTAAAGTGCTCAACAACATTGGTAACCTGTACCTGGACAATAATAAAGACAAGGCGCTGGAATACCTTAACCAGGCTTTGGGTATAGCCCAAAACATCAACGACCAATCGGTAAAAGCATCAATTATGATGAACATTGGCAACGTGTATTACCGCAACAAAAGCTATAACCAGGCCCTTACTTATTACGATAAAAGCAACGTGATGTTCTCTGACCTGGGCGACTCGATAAACCTGGTGCAGGTGCAGCAAAACAGGGGCGTTATCTACTACAACCTGCACGAATTTGATAAAGCCGAAACACTGCTGCTCGCAGCCAATAAAGCCGGCAAAGAGCTCGATCTGAACAAGCCGGTAGCCAGTACCAACCTTACCCTTGCAACGCTTTACATAGCGCAGGGAAAATTTGATGATGCCAGCCGCATGGTAACCGAAGGGCAGGCCTATGCCAAGGTGCTGAAAGATGAGAAGCTAACCAACGATTATAATTACATCATTTACCAGCTGGAATCGAAGCGTAAGAATTACGAAAAGGCGCTGTATTACCTGCAGTTGATCTTCAGGCAGGATAGCGTGATACACAGCTCTAACGAATCTACACAGATAACGATGTTGCAGGAGCAGTACAAGCAGGCGGCCACGCAGCGAGAGAAGGATGCCATTATACTGCAACAGCAAAACGATAGGATTAAATTTTGGGCCGTAACAATAGTTGCCGGCCTTTTGCTTGTAGTGATCGCTTTACTGGTAACCAACGTAAAACGCAAGGCAAATACCAACGCCAAACTAACCGAGCTGAACGGCGAGGTATCTAAGCAAAAAGATAACCTGAATAGGGTGAACCATCACCTGGAAGAAATCATTGATGAACGAACGAAGGATTTGCAGGTGAAGAATAGGAAATTATCAGAATACTCCTCTTACCTTTCGCACCAGATACGCGGGCCAATTGCCACCCTGCGCGGCCTCATGAACCTGGAGAAGGAAGGGTTGGTTGATGAGAAAGAATGCATCAAAATGATGGATAAATGCGTATCAGACATCGATCAGAAAATCATCGAAATGAGCGATATGCTGAACGACAGCGGCAAAACCGTTTATTAAATCCTTAACCTTAGCTTAGCGCTGGCCAGGTAGCGTGTATCTGCGCCTCCAACAAACCCAAATACAGGCAGTATATGGATATCATATGCAGAATAAGCAGTTGCTTGTGCCTGCGGTAGCCTTGTGTTTCAAAAGCCAGCGTTTCTTTGCCCGCGGTTACAAAAAAGCGTACCTCGCCTTTGCGCGGCTTAAACCTCGATTTCAGCAAGTCGAACGCCTTCACTTTCAACTTAGTCGCCGGATCGTGTATGATGCCGTTTTTTACTGCGTCATCATTGGCTATGGATATCATGTAGTTGCTCATATCGATCTTGTTTTATACCACATTGTATGCAGTATATTACTTAAAGCCATTGATATGCCAAACAGGGCCATAACGCATAAAAAAAACCAATGATTTCATCCAGTGTAATTCTGTTAAGTTTTACTCAAATTATTTACACAGTATGAAATTTGGGATTTGATCGTAAAAAGCCAACTGTTTTGTTTACTAAACAGTTGGCTAAACTTTATTACGAAACGTGATTTTTGTTCAGCAGTTCTTCGTACAGCAAAATTACTTTGCGCTGTAGGTTGGTTATTTCGGTTTCCCTATCCAGTAATTTCTTTTGGATGATGTTAAGGCTCACATCTTGCGTGCTGGGTTCTTCTACGTATTCAAGCGAAAGCAGGTTAACCACGCTTACCTCAAAAATGTTGGCTATCTGCTCAAGCCTCGATAAATTAATATCGGTAACGCCGGTTTCGATTTTAGAAAACGCAGGGATAGAAATGCCTAAACGGCTGGCAACGTCTTCCTGGCTCCAGCCGCGATCGTGGCGGAGCGTACGGATGTTTTTACCGGCCGATTTGTTGGTCTTCTTTTTGATAGTTTCGCTCATCATGTACATAAAAATTAATTAATGGGAAATAGGGTATTAATACCTATCCAAATGGAATGCCATTAATCAAAATGTGCTCCTATTGCGTTATATTAACACAACGTTAAACATACATGAAAAAACTGGGGAATTAGTTCCTCAACAAATGGGGTTAAATGGTTACTCTGCCCCGCCTATTATGCTCAGCTTGGCAAACTTGAGCAACAATTGCTTCTGCCCGATTTCCTTAAAGAAAATAGTTGCTTTAATATCCGGTTTATTGCCTTCCATGGTAAGCACCTTGCCAAAACCAAAGCGCTCGTGCTCTACCTGCATGCCTACTTGGAGGTTACTGGTATCAGATATTTTAAAATCTTTTGATACCACGTGCGCCTTGGCCAGTATAGATGTTGTTTTAACCGGCGGAGGTGTTGTGGCGGCTTTTGGCTTAGAAAAGGTATCGCCCTTGGTATCGGGCTTGCGGCTCCAGGCGTTGCGTTCATCATCAAAAAACGAGCTTTGCGCCGGCTTGGCCGAATAATCCAACTCCAGGTAACGCGCGTCTATCTCATCCAGAAAGCGGCTGGGCTCACAATTGATCAGCGTACCGAATTTAAAGCGCGAAGTAGCATAGCTGATGGTCAGCTTGCGCTCGGCACGGGTAACGGCCACGTAAAACAAGCGGCGCTCTTCCTCCAGATCGCTGCGCGAGTTGAGCGACATTTGCGAGGGGAACAGGTTCTCTTCCAACCCTACCACAAACACCTGCGGAAACTCCAAACCCTTGGAGGAGTGGATGGTCATGAGCGATACCGTATCGGCATCCTTGTTTTTATCCTTATCGTCGTTAGTTAACAGGGCAATATCCTGCATAAACACGTCGAGGCCTTTTTCTTCGATATCTTCCCTTTCAGAGAATTCCTTGATACCGTTCAACAACTCCTGTATGTTTTCGTAGCGGTTGAGGCCCTCTACCGATTTATCCTCGTAAAGGTCCTTCAACAGGCCCGAATGCTGGGCAATGTAAAGTGCAGCTTCGTAGGCGCTTTGGTTTTTGGCCAACACCTGGAAGCTCTGTATCATAGCCGCAAAGGACGATAGCGATGCGGGTGCTTTCTCGATGTAACGGTTGGGTTGCAGTATCACCTCGAAAGGGGTAATACTGTTCTTATCCGCCGCTACGATAATACGGTCAACAGTTGTGTCCCCAATACCGCGTTTCGGGTAATTGATAACGCGTTTAAGCGCTTCCTCATCGTTAGGATTAAAGGTGAGGCGGAAATAGGCGATAAGGTCCTTTATTTCTTTACGCTGATAGAAAGACAGGCCTCCGTATATCTTGTATGGGATATTCAGCTTGCGCAAAGCCTCCTCCATCGATCGGGATTGCGCATTGGTGCGGTACAGGATGGCAAAATCGTGCCATTTCATTCCCATGCTGCTACGGTCTTGCATAATGGCTTCGGCAACTGTTTTGCCCTCCTCGTTATCGCTGAAGGCGCGCATCACTTTTATCTTGTCGCCGGTTTCTTTTTCGGAGAAAACGTTTTTCTTCAACTGCTCTTTGTTGTTGGCAATGATGCTGTTAGCAACGTTTACGATATTTTGGGTAGAGCGGTAGTTCTGTTCCAGTTTGAACACTTTCAGATCCGGGTAATCCTTCTCAAAGTTGAGGATGTTCTGGATGTTTGCCCCGCGGAAAGCGTAGATACTCTGCGCATCATCGCCTACCACGCATATGTTCTCGTTTACGGCAGCAAGGCGCTTTACGATGAGGTACTGCGAAAAGTTGGTATCCTGGTACTCATCCACCATCAGGTATTTAAACTTGTGCTGGTATTTGTTCAGCACCTCGGGGTGCAGTTTTAAAAGTTCGTTTGTTTTAAACAACAGGTCGTCGAAATCCATGGCGCCGGCGCGATAGCAGCGTTGAACATAGGTTTGGTATATCACACCCAGTTTGCCACGGCCGCCGCTGTGATCGTCGGCCTGGATTTGGTCGTTCTGCTGGTATTCCTGCCAGCCAACCAGGTTGTTTTTTGCTGCAGAGATGCGGTTCAATACAAAATTTACGGCGTACAGCTTATCATCTAGGTTCATTTCTTTCAAAATTGCACGCAGAACGCTCTTGCTGTCGTCGGTATCGTAAATGGTGAAGTTGCTGGGATAGCCAATTTTATCGGCCTCCACGCGCAGCAATTTGGCAAACACCGAGTGGAAGGTGCCCATCCAGATGTTTTTGGCTTCGGGGCCGCAGATGTGGTTTATACGCTCGCGCATTTCGCGGGCGGCCTTGTTGGTAAAAGTAAGCACCAGTATGTTGAACGAATCTACCCCGCTGCGGATGAGGTGGGCAACCCGGTAAGTAATAACGCGTGTTTTGCCCGATCCTGCGCCGGCGATAATCATCACCGGGCCTTTAATTTGCAGTACGGCGGCCTTTTGTTCGGGGTTTAACCCAGCTAAATAATCCAAATCCTTTTCCTCTTTTCTTAAAAGGCGAAATTAAGGTTTTAGGCTGAAAGGGGAAGATAAAGGCGGGTAAAAAATGCTAACAGTATTGATACAGTTTGCAACGTTGGTTATTAACCGCAAAGAACGCAAAGGATTTTCAATGCGTTTATTCGCAAAGAACGCAAAGATTAAACAGGTAACGCCTTATAAAATTATACCTCACAAATCAGCTTTAAAGGCTTTGCGTTCTTTGCGGTTTTTCTTTTGCGTTCTTTGCGGTTAAATAACGATGAGCACCAGAATCACAACCGCACCTTAATCCCCCCATTCACCACAAAACCATCTAGCGGGGCGTATATATCCCTGAAAACGGGGTTAGTTATGCTGCCTGTGTAAATGGTATCGAATTTTGTTTGCCGGGTGTCCGTCAGGTTTTCAAAATTGATGAAGAGCGAAAAACGCTCCCATATCCGCTCGACCATTAGCCCGGTGGTCCAATAGCTTTTGCCGGTTTTGCCGTCGTTTAGCAATTGCGGACTAAAATAGTAAGCCTCCAAACCAATCTTCACTTTATCAGGGATTTCGTACAGCAAAACGTTATTTAGCCGATGTTTAGATACTAGCGGATAGGTGCTAATAGTGTTCCCGGTATGTTGCGTAACATGCGCAAAGGTATAACCCACAAAAAGCTTAAAGTTGTTGTAGGTGAGTTTGACGTTGGTTTCGGTGCCTTTGGTGTTGAGGTCGCCTGGCGGCTGCTGGTATTGCAGGTTGCCGTTTGGCAAAGCGGTAAGCAGTATTGGGTGCTCTACGCGGGTATAGAAGAACAACTGATTGATGCTGAAGCTTACCTTGTTATCAAATAAACCTGTACGGTAATTGATATCATAATTGGCACCGTAGGATCGCTCGGCGCGGGTGTTGGCCACATCAATGGGTAATACGTTACGGAATTGTATCCGCTCGGCATCTTCAGTGAAAACGTTGGGCGCCTTATAGCCCAGGCCGCCACCAAGCCGGGTAGAGACCTGCGGACTTATCTTCCACAAACCCGATACGCGCGGCAGGAAAAAGAAGCCGTATTTGTTGTGATGGTCGCCCCGAAGGCCTGATTCCAGGATGAATTTATCGCTGATATCCCAGGTGTTCTGCACGAATGCGCCGATGGTTTTATAGTTATAGCTGCGTAGGGCGAAGCTGCTGGTTTTGTGTTCGCTGAAGTCATCGCCCAGGTAATTGATGCCGGCCGCCCAATCGGTTTTGGCGCTTTTGTAGGTGTAATTGGCTTCACTGTACGTGGAAAGCTGTATGCCCTGGAAGGTATAATCGGGCAGGTTGATGGTGCGGTTAAAATAGCTTACGCTGTTTTTGAATTGCAGGGCTTCTTTGTCATTCAGCCTGGTATTAAGGGTGGCCTGTGTGCTGTGGCGGCTGGTTTTATTTTGCTCGAAGTAGGTATGCTGCGCATCGCCATTGCCTTTTATGTAATGCAAATCGCCGCCTATACGGTTTTCGATGGTGCTGTTGACGCCGACGCTGAGGTCGGTTTTATCATTGAGGTAGAGGAACAATTTTGGGTTGAGCGTAAAACGGTTGTATTTGGGGATAGCCGTGAGGTCGATATTCGACGGGTCATAAGGCGAGCCGTGGTTGTAGGCGGCGTAAATGGTAAGACCTGTTTTCCTGAACTTTTGGGCGTAAAAACCGCTTACATCTAAGCCTAAAGCAGACGTGCCGTTCAGCAGGATGCTGAGTTGCCTTTCTGTAGTTGGCACTTTTGAAACCAGGTTTACCAGGCCCGCAATAGCGCCGCCGCCATACAGGGTAGAGGAGGAGCCTTTAATTACTTCCACCTGCTTTAGGTCCAGCGGGGCAATTTGCAGCAGGCCTAATCCACCCGAAAATCCGGAGTATAACGGGAAGCCATCGCGGATAATTTGGGTGTATTTGCCATCCAGCCCTTGTATGCGTATGCTGGCATTGCCACTGGTGGCCGATGTTTGCTGGGTTTGTATGCCGGTACTTTCGGCCAGTATCATGCGGATGTCGCCGGGTTTCATATTGCCTTTTTCGTCTATCTCCTCCCCGGCAATTACCTCTACACGGGTGGGGATGCCGGCAATGGTGCGGCTGCTGCGGGTAGCGCCTACAACCACTTCTTCCAGTTCTTCGCCATCCCCCTTGCCCTCGGGCGCCAGGAGCATGAGCCTAGGTTCTGTTTGTGCAAGCGGGAAATCCAAAGTATCGGTAAGTGGTTGGTAACCTACATATCTGAATAGGATAACCTGCTTCCCGTTGGGGATATTGGTTATAGTAACCAGTCCGGCGGTATCTGACGATGCGCCCTTGCCGCTGCCCTGCAGCAACGCCGTAGCACCAATGAGTGGCAGGTTGGTTTTGGCATCTTTAATGGTGGCCCTGAATGTATTTTGCGAATAAGCTATAGCAGTATAAAGCAGTGCCGTTATCAGCACGATAAGTTTTTTCATTGAAATGAATAGTGTTAAATTAATACGATTTAGAAGGCCGCTAGCGGCTTATTGAATGGTATTAACTTAATTGAGGCGGTTGCCATATGGATTGCATAACCGGTTTTAGCGCAGGTTGTTGATAGGTCGAATTGTGCTCAACCACAATTTCGGTGGCTGTGCTGCCAGCATTAATAACGCGATTGGTAAGCGTAAAACCCGCGCAGGTACCGCAGGAGAAAAACGGTGAGCACCCTCCACAGTCCTTTTCCTGTTTTTGGCTCGCTGTTTCTTTTTTGGTGATAGACTTCGCGATGCAGTCGTCGGCGCAGCAGGGCCTTACCGAAAGGAGCAGCACATATACCGAAAAAAGGATGCAAAGGAATTTCACGGGGCAAATATAGGAGAACGATGGTACGATTAACCACAAGAGTACAAAGAATAAAAATAATGATGCTTCGAGAATCTTTTTTTAGTCCGTTTTTGTGGTTATTTAAACACAGAGAACACTAAGACTTGCGGAGCGTAGAGGCGCAGAGAGCACGAAGTTTTAAAAGTTTTTTTTCGCGCAAAGTCGCCAAGCCGCAAAAAAACCTTTGCGCCTTCGGGGCTTTGCGTGCAATATAAATTAGCTAAACGCTGCGTTCTTGGTCGTAAAATAACAAAGCGTTAAAGCTTCTTCTTTACCGCCATATAAATCACCCATCCAAAAGGCACAAGCCAAATGATATCGTTAAACACATTTACCCAGAAAAAGGCAGGGGTTAGTTTACCTAACACAATATAGTACACCGAACCGATTGGCCCCAGCAGTTTCCCTATCCAGCCCACTAAAATAAGCGGCCAGTAGGCGTTCGGGTCGCGGGAGGCGAAGTAGTAGGCGATGCCGTAAACCCCAACCAGCATCCCTACGCAGCGCAGGATAATCAGCAGGAAATCTGTAGGCGGGTTGCCGAATAGCAGTATCTGCGGGTAAGCCGAGATGACTAATCCCCAGAAAATATTATAAATGGCAGCCAAAAGCATAATGGCTTTGGCGTATTTGAGTTTTGTGGTGGCTTGCATCTGACAAGAGGTTTGGTGGTTAATTCTGCTACAAATTTAATGAAAATACTAAACTTTCAAATAATATTGAAAATTAAATTACATTTACGGAGTGGAGTTTTAGTTAAGCTAATCTTAAGCAAATGCACAAATACGATATAGCAATAATTGGAGGCGGTATTGCCGGCATGGCAACAGCAATGCGGCTGCAGGCTGCGGGGCGGTCTACCCTGATATTAGAATCGCACGGGCAGCCGGGTGGATGTGCCGGGTATTTCTCAAAAAAGGGTTTCAGTTTCGATGTGGGTGCAACTACCCTGGTGGATTTTGGCCCTGATGGAGTAGGAGGCGAATTTTTTAAAAGCGTTGGCTTGTCAATGCCGCCATCGGAGGTCCTCGATTATCGGCTGTGGCTGCCCGACAAATCAATATACCTTCCCTGCGACAAGGATAAATGGCACCGCGAGCGGGCCGAAAAGCTGGGCAACACGCCGGCACACCGCGCTTTCTGGGCCTTGATGGATAAGTTGGCCAATGTGTTCTGGAAGGCCAGCCGCGCCGGTATTAAACTTCCGCTGCAAAATTTAAGGGATGGTTATAACGCGGTGAAGGCTATCGGTATAAGCAATTTACCCCTGGCCCGGTTTGCAAACTGCACCATGATGGATGTTTTAAGAAAGTACAAACTGGATGATGATATCGAATTGAAAGCCGTTTTAAGCATGCTGGTAGAAGATACGGTGAACACCACTTTAGATGAGGCCCCGGTAATAAATGCTGCCTTGGGCATAACTATCCGTGGTGCCGGATTGCGGAGAGCAACAGGTGGCATGAAAGGTTTTTGGCAACATTTAACCGCCCGGTATAAAACGCTGGGTGGCGTATTGATGGTTGGGCAACGGGTTGAAAAGCTTGAACGCGCTGATGATGAATTCAGGGTTATTACCCGTAAAGGTACTTTTATTGCCCGGCAGGTAGTGAGTGCCATACCCGCCGAAAATACGATGAAGATTGCGCCCATGGATATACAAACAGCGCTGGGCCGCTATGTAAAGCGCGACAAGCCCCGATACGAAAGCGCCCTGGTCATGTTTTTAGGCGTGCCCGAAACCGAGGTAGCCTGCCCGGAGCTTAGGCACCATCAATTATTTCACGATTACGATTTGCCTTTGGGCGATGGCAATAATATGTTCATTTCGGTTTCAGCGCCCGGCGATGAGGCAAGTGCCCCCACAGGATACCGGTCGGTAATGATATCCACGCATTGCAAACTGGGCGGTTGGCAAAATCTTACCGAAGAAGCTTATCAACTCAAGAAAAGCGAAATCGGGGACCATCTTTTAAATTTAGCGAGGCGCGTTTACCCGGAGCTTGGCAGAAATGCGGTGGTTTACGAAGTAGGCACTCCACGCAGTTACGAAAAATATACCGGGCGGATAAACGGCACAGTAGGCGGAGTGAGGCAAAATTTAAGCAATTCGAACTTTAAGGCCATGCCTCATGATATCGGTATTGAAAATTTCAGGATGGTGGGCGATACTACCTGGCCGGGCTTGGGGACTGTGGCCTGCATCCTCGGGAGTAGGATAGTGGCAGAGCAGCTTTTGAAGGGTTGATAGATGTAGTTTGATGTTCAGTGAGAGAAGTTATAGTTTTTCTACTTCTTCGATAGATAACTTTGTGAATTGAGCTATTTTAGATGTCGAAAGCCCCTCCATTTTCAACCTGCCGGCAATTTCAAGAGCAGCTTTACACTTACCTATCTTAACACCTTTTTCAAATGCATCGTTATACGCATCCTTATAAGCTTTTTTAACGCGTCGTTAAAGGCATCATTATACACATCGGATGCCTGAGAAACGGCATAGTCAAGTACAGCCTGATTATCCCATTTCCGTTTCAACTTTGCATCCCACATCATTTTTAAATTTATAGTTTTTCTATTTCCTCAATGGAGAGTTTGGTGGTTTTTGCTATGAACTCCACGGATAAGCCTTCTTTTTTAAGCTCACGGGCAGTCTCGACAATACCAAGGTGTCTACCTTCCGCTTTAGCTGTCGAAACCGCATACTCCAACACGTTTTGGTTATCCCATTTATATTTTAAGCTGCTATCGTACATGTCTTTTTCCTCCTTTGTAAGATTTGTATATTCTGCAATGCTGAATAGTTTTTCGAAAATGGGTTTGCGTAAATAAACCGGAATTTTGTCCATCCGGCTCATGTTTTTTAAAACATAAAGCCATTTGTCAAGGTCGCTCATCAAATCAGCCTCGCCTTTAGCAAATTATTCGTGAAGTTAATGTATTTTAATTGTACTCATGAGGGCTTCGCCGTTTACTCAATTCAATATAAGTATAACCCAATTTATCGTAAAATATTTCGCCTGTTTCGCGGTTGCATAGGCAAATATCGTGCAGGTAAGCATTGGCGGGGCTTCCCTCTAAACTAAAGTTCTCCAAAAGTGCCACTAAGTAAATTTCATCAATATTATATCTCCAGGTATTTCGCTTACCTTTTGGTGCCTGTCCACTTATCAGGCGCGACGTGTAAAACAAAGCCCTCTCTTTAAAATATCCTTGCTTAGCACGTTGCACTTCAATTAAAAAACGCTCGCCTTTGTCGCCCGTACAAAGCAAATCGAACACCGCACCTCCTTCATCCTTTGTATCGCCGAGATGCTCGGTTTTGTTATACGTTAGGTCAATAATATATTTACGCCCGCGGAACACCACGTTTAAAAAGGCAATCAGCAGGTCTTTGTTAGGCTCACTGCCAAATATCTTCTTAAAAGCAAAGTCAACTAATGGGTCGATATATCTTCCGGGCACTGGCGGCTTAGTTTCGGGCATATTCAAATATAATGCTTTGTCAGCCATGTCCAAATTGCCTTTCGTTTTTGATTTGCACATTGTAAAAACAATTAACACTTTAGCCGTTTATTCTGAAAACATCCTCCTCATGAATCGCCTTGCCAACTCCACTTCCCCATATTTATTACAGCACGCCAACAACCCCGTTAACTGGTACCCATGGGGGCCGGAGGCTTTGCATAAGGCCAAAGAAGAGAACAAGCTGATACTGGTTAGCATCGGCTACTCCGCATGCCACTGGTGCCACGTAATGGAGCATGAGAGTTTTGAGGACGATGCCGTTGCTGCGGTAATGAACGAGTATTTCGTGTGTATTAAAGTCGACCGGGAGGAACGGCCCGACGTTGACCAGATATATATGAGCGCCGTACAATTGATGAGCGGCAGGGGAGGCTGGCCGCTCAACTGCATCTGCCTGCCCGACCAACGCCCAATCTACGGCGGTACCTATTTCCGCAAGAATGATTGGACGAGCTTGCTCTTCAACCTGGCCGATTTCTACAAAACAAAGCCCCAGGAGGCCGAAGAATACGCCGTAAGGCTTACCGATGGCATCAAGCAATACGAATCGGTAGCATTCGTTCACGAGCAGCCCGAATATACCAAAGCCGATTTGGCACCCATCCTCAAAAACTGGAAGCGCTATATTGATGAAGAAGAAGGCGGCCTCGGCGGCGCGCCAAAATTCCCGATGCCTAACAACTGGCTGTTCCTGATACGTTACGCCCACCTGATGCAGGATGAGCAGATTGCCCAAGTGGCAAAACTCACGTTAAAAAAAATGGCTTACGGCGGCATTTATGACCACATAGGTGGCGGCTTTGCCCGCTATGCGGTGGATGGTGTTTGGCATGTGCCCCATTTCGAGAAGATGCTGTATGATAACGGACAGCTCCTCAGCCTTTACGCTGAAGCCTATACCTGGAACTCCGACCCGCTTTGTAAAACCATCGCCGATGAAATTATCAGTTTCGTAGAACGCGAGCTAACCTCGCCCGAATATGGTTTCTATTCGGCGCTCGATGCCGATAGCGAGGGCAAGGAAGGCAAATACTATATTTTCACCAAGGCCGAGCTTGTAGAAATATTAGGCGATGAAACCGAAATCTTCTGCATTTATTATCACGCTACCGATGCCGGTAATTGGGAAGAAGAGCATTCCAACGTATTCTTCCGCAGGGAAGATGATGAGGCGTTGGCGGCTACTCTGGGCCTGTCGGTGGATGAGTTGCGAAGCCGTATAGACCTCGCCCGCCAAAAGGTTTTTGATGCGAGGGATAAGCGCATCAGGCCGGGGCTTGATAATAAAATATTAGCCTCGTGGAACGGGTTGATGCTGAAAGGCCTTTGCGATGCCTACCGCGCCTTTGACGAGCCGGCATACCTTGACCTCGCCCTGCGGAATGCAGAATTCCTGAGCAACAACATGCTATCGGGCGATAAACTGCTACGGATATTCAAAGAACCCGTGCTGCTGCCCAACGGCGACCATGAGCCGATAGCCACCTTTTTGGATGATTACGCCAACATCGTTGATGCCTTTATCGCCCTGTACGAATCAACTTTCGACGAGCAATGGCTCCTTCGCGCCAAGGGCATCACCGATTACGCTATCCTGCATTATTACGATGAGCCCAGCGGCATGTTCTTTTACACCGCCGACGATGACGAGCACCTCATAGCCCGCAAATACGAGATGATGGATGGCGTGATACCGGCTTCCAACTCAGTTATGGCGCGCAACCTTAAAAAGCTTGGGCTGTTCTTCGATGAAGAAACCTATCATGCAATATCGGCACAAATGCTGCGCAACATCGTTCCGCATCTGGCTAAATACAGCACCGGTTACAGCAACTGGACGGCCCTTTTGCTTGATGAGCTATTCGGCACTTATGAGGTGGCCATTACCGGCGATGATGCCGATGCGCTGCGTAAAGAGATGGAACAAAACTACATCCCCAATAAAATAATGTTGGGCGGTAAAAAAGGAACATTACCTTTGCTGGCAGATAAGCCGGGAGATATGAGCCGGATTTATGTTTGCCGGGATAAAACCTGCAGCCTGCCGGTTGATAATACGGCGGATGCTTTAAAACAAATAAATAAAGATTCCATTATATAAATAAACAGCAAGCGAAACCATTGCCTTAAACAACAACCGGCAATGAATTTCCGTTAATCCAATCGTTAACGAATAATCATCATAATGAAAATTGAACCACAACACGTAGTATCATTAACATACGATTTGTATGTTAAACAAGAAGACGGCAGCGAAGGCCTGGCAGAAAGCGCAACGCAGGAGCAACCGCTAACCTTTTTGTTCGGCGCGGGCCAAATGATACCCAAATTCGAAGAGAACTTAAGCACCCTTTCAACAGGTGATACCTATGATTTCCGCATATCCGCAGCAGAAGGCTACGGCGAATTCGACGAAGAAGCAGTAGCTAATTTGCCGAAAGAGATGTTCCAGGGTACCGAGATACCGCAAATTGGCGAAGTATTGCCTTTGCAGGATAACAACGGCAACCGTTTCCAGGGCCAGGTAGTATCGGTTACCGAGGATTCGGTAATTGTAGACCTTAACCACCCTATGGCCGGTCAGGAATTGCACTTTAAAGGCGAGATATTGAACGTTCGTCCTGCTACGCCAGAGGAACTTTCTCACGGCCACGCACACGGCCCGGATGGCCACCACCATCACTAAGCCGGAAGACGGAAGTCTGAAAGAAAACGCAACAGGCGCATCGTATGTTTACGGTGCGCCTGTGTTGTTTGTGGCAAAATCAAGCCGGCCTATATCGGTAATGCGGGCATTTATCATGATGCGGCAGGCCACCGGCTCACCATTCTTTTTTGCAGGGAAAAATATTTTATCCTCCTGGTTGGGCAGGTTTAAGTTCATATTGATTACCCGCTCATAACCATCCTTACCCAAAATAGTAACTTTGTAGTAAGCCAACCTCCCCAGGGGGCTTATCAATAATTCTGCTACCGCCGTGTATTTTATACGATTTATATCCCAAATGTCTTCCGGTAGCCTGAACAAGTTAAGGTAGGGTATATACCCATAATATCTGCCGCCGATTTTTATTGGCTTGGTAACCACGTCTGTACTGTCGATAGTCTCGTCCACAAAATAATGCAGGTCGCTGCCCGCTACTTCGGGGGCTTCGTATTCCAGCTTTTTTGCGTCATAGTTATATACCTGCAGCAAATGCCCCCGTATGTCGAAAAAACGCCAGGTACCTACTTTTACGTCGTTATCAAAATTACCCGATGCCACAGGTATCGTTTCTCCATAACGCGCATGGTAAAGCCCCTGCTTTATCGTTTTGTTGGTTTTGAGCACATGGTACACCTCGTAAACCGAATCGGTTAACCGGGTAGTTTTTTGTTTGGTATCCTGCGCTGTGGCGATACTTGCCACAAGTATCGCCACAGCCATCAACAAGTAATTTTTGAGCATAAACTATCTTTAATAAAAATCTATCCCGCCTTCTTCGGTGATATACACCCTGATGATGATTCTGCATGCCACCGGCTCGCCGTTGAGGGTAGCAGGCGTAAAAATCTTGTCTTCGGGTGGCAGCAGGTCTGGTTTCAGTCGGATAAAATGATCTTCCGCCCCGTTGTTGATGTTTACCTTAATATCCGCCAGCCTGCCGCCGGGGCTCACCAGCAATTCGAGCGTGGTTTTAACCTCGTTCAGCATCACCTCAGGATGCGATTCATATTCGGCAGGTAGCTTAAATAATTTCAGGTAGTTTAAATAACCAAAATAGCGCCCGCCTGTTTTTACGGGTTTATGCGCTTTATCAGTTGGGCCGAGGGTGTTATCGAGGAGGTATCTGAAATTGGACGTAGTGTCTTCCTTCGCCTCGAATGTTACTGTGTTGGTGTCGTAATCATAGGTTTGCATGGGGTGGCCGGCGGCATCGTAAAAACGCCAGAGGCCGATGCGCTTGTCCTGATTGTACATGCCGGTTGCTACAGGCTGGCGATCCCTGTAAATAGCTTGATATAAGCCCTGCATAATCGTTTTATCAGTTTTTAAAACATGATAAATTTCCTTTACCGAATTAGTAAGCCTGGTTGTTATCTCGCGTGTATCTTGTGCTTTACAACAGGCCGCAGCAAACAGCAGGGTCAGTAATAATGCCGGCCCCTTTAACCAATCTCCGATTTTCTGTGCATCAGTCAAAATCGAGGTGGTTGGTATCGGTGATGTATGCTTTTATCATGATGCGGCAGGCAATTCCCTCGCCGTTTAAAGTGGCCGGAGTGAATATTTTGTCGGCCTCATCGGGCAGGTTGGTGCTCATGTTAATTACTCTTACCGTTTCGCCTTTGATGTTCAGGTTTACCTTATAGCTGGCCAGCCTGCCTAGCGGGCTTATCAGCAATTCTACGGTTACATCGAAGAAGTTTTTGGTTGATGGGTCGATATAATCGGGCAGCGTAAAAAGTTGCAGGTAGGGGATATACCCGTAATACCGGCCGCCTATTTTAATGGGTTTGGTTACCTTGTCGGTAGGCTGCAGTTCCCTGTCTACAAAGTAACGCAGGGAAGACGTGGTATCTTCCGGCGCTTCGAAAATCAGTTTGGCTGCTGTATAATCGTAAACCTCAAGCTGTTGGCCTTGCGAACTGAAAAAACGCCATAAGCCCACTTTCTTGTTATTGTCGTACATGCCCATGGCCACTACTGTTTTTCTTTGGAACAGCGCCTGGTACAGGCCTTGCTTGATGTTCTTATTGGCTTTCAGCACCGTTGAAACTTCCTGTACCGAATCGGTAAGCCAGTTTTTTTTCTTCGTGGTTTCCTGTGCGTTTCCGTTATAGGCTAATAATAAGCAGGCAAAAAATAGGGTGAGTGTCCTCAACATGCGTTTTATTTTCGGTTCGGGTTATGAATTGTACCGGATGCCCGGGTTTATTTTCTGTAATTCGGCTACGAAAGCGGCTTTATCCTGTGGGGAGATCACAACCGAATCGAATTTATTATAAAATAGCTCCAACCTATCCATCGAAAGGGCCGGGGCGCTTAATATGCTGCTGTTATCTTCTACTTTGGTTATGCTGCCGATATCCAGGCTGGTGTTAAAGAATATACCGCATTTCACCCGCAACGTGCCATCGCTTTGGATGGTATAATTGGTATTGAAAAACACCGGCAAAAACACTGCCGACATTACTGCGAGCAGCAACACGGCTCCAATGTACCTGCCGCCGGCAATGTAGCCAACTTCTATCAATAGCAAAATAATCAGCGGGATAAAGATAACGAATCCCCTCTTTGACGGGAATTTTTGCTTCTGGTTTAACATGGGGTGAAAATACTAAGCAGAGTGGTTATAATGAAATGGCTTTAGGTCTACTTTTCATGAATCTGACTTGTTAGATAAAGTAATAACAGCCGGAGTGTGCAAGTTATATTCTTTAATCTGGTCCACCCAAAAAATAATAATATCCCTTACGTCTTCGGTTGGTATGGAAATGTCTTCTTTGGATTCATCCATGCCGGAAAACGTGCTTGCCGGCATTCCAATCGTTAAGAAATTCAATGTCCCTCCCGCATCGTCATCGAAGGGCTGTCCAATAATTGCTTTTTCTATTTCCGGCAAAACATCTTCCAATAAAAAACTTAAAGATTGCTCCAAAAAATATCCGGAAAGATGATAATTCAATAATGGGTCGCTGTTCGAAAATAAAACTGCATAGGTTTTTGCCCCCGATTTTTCAGTCGTGACAAACGATAACTGATACTTTTCTATAATCGAACCCATCTTGCTGCTTGAATTTTTTTCGGCGAACGATTTACCGCAGGTTAAAAGTAGCGATTTTTTTACTCCGGCCTACCACCACCGCCGCCAAAACCACCACCGCCTTCACCGCCGCCGCGCCTGCCACCTCCACGGTTACGGCCACCTTTGCTGCCGGCGAATTTCTGCAGCCTTATCGCAAACGACAGCATAAAATAACGGCCAAGGCGGTTGGTGCGGGTATCTATGATCTGGTTGCCGCTTACGCTGCGGGTTACACCGGTATTTTGGTTAAATAAATCGAAGGCCTGGAAGCGTAGCGCGCCGATATTGCCCTTCAAAAACTGGTACTCTACATAAGTGCTCAGCAGGGTAGGGTTGGCCTTAACCGTGCTACTAAAACCGTGGTTAATCGTTTGGGTAAGGTTGTAGCCCAGTATCCAACCCTTGAAAAAGTAATTGCGGCCATCAAGCCCCAGCGTCCAGGTGCGGGCATCGGTACTGATGAACGACGGGATGCTGTAATTAGTGGTATTTACGCTGTAATTGCCGCTCACTTCGGTATCCATCAGGCTATCGATATCTATGCGGATACGTGCCCCCTGGTTAAATACCCAGTTCTTGCCCACGTTGCGCACATCGTTAAGGTAACTGATGTTGTTGTTGAAATTGGCGCCACCGTTTAGCGTAACGGTAAATTTTCGGTTGGCAAAGGGTTTGGAGTAAGCGTAATTACCGTTGGCCGAGTAAAAGCCGTCCGTATTTAAATAACGGGTTTCCTGTATGGTGTTGTTGCGGCTGGTAGTGCCCGAAGTGGTGCCAACGGTGATAGGCCGCGTATTGCTAACTATTTTATCCTGGGTGCTGGTGAACGATAGGTTGGTGAACAGCGAGTTGCCGCTGGCGATATCGAACTGGTTGTACCGCAGGCTGACGTTGTTGTTGAACGCCGGCTTTAGGTCGGGGTTACCGTAGATGCGGTTTTGGGGGTTGCTAAAATCGGGCTGAAGCTGTAACTGGGTAAAGCTAGGCTGACTGTTGCTGCCGCTATAATTGACAGACAATGAATGGTTTTTGGCAAAGTTGTAGATAAACCTGGCCGTTGGTATATAGTTGAGGGTATGCGTGCTGGTACTGAAATTATGCGATTGCCCATCAAGCGAGCCGGGTTGCACGGCCATGCCCACCGTGTAGTTGTATTTGGTTTTTACGCCGCGCAGGTTAAGCCCGAATTTATTGGTAATAAACTGGTAGTTGTACAGCGTGCTCAATGAGTCTACATACGTTTGGCCCAGCGTAACGGGGTCTATGCGGTAATTGTAGCGGTTGTTATCGGTATTGCTGTAATTGTGGTTGTAGTTGGCTTCCAGGTAATTGCCGTTGCCTATGGGCTCGGTGTAGGATAACGATATGCCGTAGCGGTTGCTGCTGTTATTGGTGTTTATTTGCTGGTATAGCGGCGTGGTTATGCCTGCTTGTTCGGTAGTGTATTGATCGTTAAGGTCCTGCGTGTTTTTGGAGTAACCCAGGCTGGTGTTGATACTGAAGTTGCGCCCCTTTTTGGCGAATTTATGGTTATACAACACGCTGATGCTGCCGCTTGGCGCGGTAGAGTTGGTTAAGGCCAGCTCGTTACCGGTGACGGTGGTATCGTTACGCGTATTGCTGAAGGCATCTGTACTGTTATCGTTGGAGGAATTATAGTTGAAGTTGGGGTTTATCTTGAGGTAATTCAGGCTGTCTATCCGGTACTCCATATTAAAGTCTATCCGGTGGTTAAGGTTGTGGGTGCGCCCGTCGCTATTATCGGCACCCAAAATAGCACCCGACTGGAACAGGCTCTGCGTTTGCGAGGTGGTAGTGCTTAGCCTATCGCGATTAGCGTAGCTATAGCTGCCATAAACGGTTATCTTTTTGCCCCATTCGTTGCGGTAGTTAAAGCCTAGCGAGCGGTTGGTCGTGATACCGTTGGCCGTGCTTACGCCGCCACCTGCAGACCCGCCTCCACCACCACGTCCGGCCCTGCCGCCGCCCCCTCCGCCAGCGCCCAGGTTGAACGCGTTGGTATTGTTATTATTTACGGTACCGATGAGCGATACCTGCTCGTCTTCCCTAAAAGCATTGGCCGATATGCGTGCCAGGTAACGGTCGTCGTTACCTATGCCTACTGTGCCCTGACCGAATTTGCCTGTCCGTTTGCCTTTTTGTATGGTGATGTTCAAAATCTTATCCGGGTCGCCGGTTTTGATGCCCGTTAAGTTGGCCTGATCGCCGTAATCATCTATCACCTGTATGTTCTCTACGATATCGGCAGGCAGGTTTTGGGTGGCGGTTTGCACATCGCCATTGAAATAATCCTTGCCGTTTACACGCACCTTGGTAATCTGCTTACCGTGCGCAGTAACGTTGCCGTCTTTATCTACCGATACGCCGGGCAGCTTCTTCAGCAAATCCTCAACCGGCGAACCTTCGCGCACTTTGTAGGCGGCAGCTTTATATTCAACCGTATCTTCTTTAATGGTGATGGGGTTTATGGCAGTTACATTTACCTGCCCCAGCATATTGGTTTGTACTTTCAGTTTGATGGGGTCCAGCCGGATGGCGGTATTTAGGTTGTCCATAGCATATTTCCTGCTCATCGCTTCATAACCCAATCCCGAAACGGTTATCTTGAAATTTCTGGAGAAAACCGCTCCGAAACTAAACCCGCCTTTGGTATCGCTGGCTACCACCATGCTGTCTTTGTCGGAGGTGAGTTTTACCGTCATCCCGGGCACCGCGCCAAGGCTATCTATCAGGGTGCCGCTAACGGCGCGCGGAGGCTGTTGTGCAAATAGTACTTTCGCAGAAAGCGTAAGGATGAGAAGCAATAAGGATAAACGTTTTGTCATGGCAGTGGGATAACTCCGCTAATGACGGTTAAAGTATAGAGAAGTTTAATTGTAATGCCAATGTCATACAAATGTTGCAATGAGAATGGCTTTTAACTATGAATTTAATTATTTATTAATTTTATTAACCCTTTTTTTAGGAATTGCAGAAATGAATGCCTATCTTTAATCCGTCCCCATTTATAAAAACTAATTGATAAACTAACCTCCCGATCCCTAATGGCATTCATACATGATGTATTAGAACAACCTTCCTATGGGTGGAAGGATGCAAATGGCAACCTTTCCAAACCAACCAACGGTCAAATTTTCAAAGAATTTTTTTCGAGGCTTAACATCTTCAAAACCAAAAAGAACTGGCTTTCTTTTATGAGTTGGATGATGGTGGTAACGCTGTCGGTATTCCTGCTTTTATTCATTTTCAAATACTTCTCTATCCAGGGATTGATTATTGCCTTTCTTTACAGCATGGTAGTAATGGGTACCCACGGTACCATTTGGTACCACCGCTATTGCACCCACGGTGCATATAAGTTTAAAAATAACTTCTGGCGCTTTTTCACCCAAAACCTTACCTTAAAAATTATCCCAGAGGAGATATACGCTATATCGCACCATGTGCACCACGCGTTATCCGACCAACCGGGCGATCCATACAATGCACAGGGCGGTTTCTTGTACTGCTTTTTGGCCGATGCAAACCACCAGCCCATCAACCGTAATATGAACGAGAAAGAGTACGCCCGCTGCGTTACTTTAATGAAACATACAGGCGTATCGGTAAACACCTACGCGCAATACCAAAAATGGGGTTCGGTAGCAAATCCTTTCCATGCTGTTGTTGGCGTTATTGCCAACTGGGCATTTTGGTTCACGGTATTTTATTTAATTGGCGGCGTAGCTTTAGGTTGCGCAATTTTTGGTGCCGCAGGCTTTTGGGCCGTTGGTGTACGTACCTTTAATTACGAAGGCCACGGCAAAGGCGAAGACAAACGCCGCGACGGGGTTGACCATAACCGCAAGGATATGTCGGTAAACCAGCTTTGGCCGGGCTTTGTGGCCGGCGAGTGGCACAACAACCACCACCTTTTCCCAAAAAGTGCGCGTTCGGGTTTCAAGCCGCACCAGATAGATACCGCCTTTTACTACATCAAATTCATGAGTATGATAGGCGCGGTAAGCCAGTATAAAGATTCGAAAGAGCAATTTTTAAAAGAGTATGTAAGGCCAGCTTTAAAGCCTGAGCCGGTGTACTGCCCTGAAACCGGCAAGCAGATATTTGCTACAGAAATAGCGCGATAAAGTTATCGCGAGGTAAATACATGGAAGGGGTGCGAAAGCGCCCCTTTTTTTATGGTAGCCATTTGCAGAAAAAACCAATTGACTGAGGGGCACCGGAGCCAAAAAATATTGTTCGCACATCCCCGATAAAATAGAGAAGGTGAAGTTTAGCAAGGTGCGCCTCGGCATTACCAAACTCAGCAGGTAAGCTTGCCCTAAATCCTTTTAACCAAACATGGTACTATTTTAACTTCATCACATAAATGATACATACGGGGGCGCAAAAAACGCTCCTTTTTTTATTTAATAGCATTTTTTGGGCACGGGTTTACGAATGAATATATAACTTAGTAAACCAATTATTACCAAACCAAATTTTCTGATGTCGAAAAAAATTTACTGCATGTTTAGCGTGTTGCTGGTAGCTATGCTGTGCACAGGCGGTGCAATGGCGCAAAGCCAACCGATAGGCATATTTGATGCGCAGACCGATGTTGGTCCCGTTAAAAATAAAGGCAATGTACAATACGATGCCAAATCGCAGCAATACACGGTTAGCGGTTCGGGCACCAATATATGGGCCAATACCGATGAGTTCCACTACGTATGGAAGAAGATGACCGGCGATTTCATCCTCCGCACCAGCGCCGAATTTATTGGCAAAGGAACCGAGCTGCACCGAAAATGGGGCTTTATGGTACGCAAATCCTTAGACGGCAACTCGGCACATGTAAACGCCGTTGTGCATGGCGATGGCCTTACCTCGCTGCAATACCGCAAAACCACGGGCGCGGTAACCGAAGAGCAAAAATCATCCCTCACTTTCGCTGGTATTGTGCAATTGCAACGCAAAGGCAATACCTATACCATGTCGGTGGCGCGCAAGGGCGATGTTTTTGGTCCTGAAGAAAAAGTGGATATCGACCTGGGCGACGATGTTTACGTGGGCATTTTCGTGTGCTCGCACAACGCCGATGTTACCGAACAGGCCGTTTTTAGCAACGTGAGCATCACAAAGGTTAAAGCCGGTAAATAGGCATTTTTTAAGATGCATTGTTTGCAAACCAATATATTTAATTTAGTAAACCCAATTATTGCTAACCTATAATTAAATGTCGAAAAAAATAACCTGTTCTTTAGCAGCTGCATTTATTGGTACGCTGTTTTGTTTCACTATTTATGCTCAATCCCCATCGTTAGGCATATTTGACGGGCACACCGATATTGGTGTTATTAAACACAAAGGCACTGTTGCTTACGACGCAAAAAACCAGCAGTACCAGGTCACCGGCTCCGGGGGCGATATGTGGAACGATCACGATGATTTCCACTTCGTTTGGAAAAAGATGACCGGCGATTTTATCCTGCGTACAAACAGCGCCTTCTTATCAGGCGATGAACCAAACCGTAAATATGGCCTGATGGTGCGTAAAACATTAGATGCGAATTCGGCACAGGTAAACGTAATGGTGCATGGCATGGGGGTAACATCTATGCAATACCGTAAAGTAACCGGCGGCCAAACTGCTGAGGACAGGACAGACGTTATTTCTGCAGAAGTTTTGCAGCTGGAAAGGAAAGGCAGCACTTATTATATATCCGTAGCGCGCAAAGGCGATGTATTCGGCCCGGAAAAAAAGATCGACCTGGACTTTGGTGACGACGTGTATGTAGGCGTTTATGCCTGTGCACACAATGCCGATAAAGTAGAGAAGGTGCAATACAACAACGTGCGTATCATCACCCCGGCACCCGCCGACCTGGTTCCATACAAAAAATACCTCGGCAGCGCCATAGAATTATTGGATATGGCCACGCAGAACAGCCGCATAATTTACCAGTCGCCCAAATCCTTACAGGCCCCTAACTGGATGAAGAACGGCAAATCGCTTATCTACAACAGCGATGGTACATTATACAATTTCAATCTGGCCAGCAGCACGCCAACGGCTATCAATACCAACCCTGCCAAAAACAATAATAACGACCACGTTATCTCTTTCGATGGCAAGATGCTTACCATCAGCAGCGGCGATGGGGGCCCTTCCATCGGCTATACCGTGCCTGTAGGCGGGGGCGATGCCAAAATGGTTACAACCAAGGGCGTGGGCGCAAGCTATATGCACGGCTGGTCGCCCGACGGTAAATTCCTGGTGTTTTGCGGCGAGCGTGGCGGCGAGTACGATGTGTACCGCATACCATCAAACGGCGGCCCCGAAGAAAGGCTAACCACAACCAAAGGCCTGGATGATGGCCCCGAGTACACGCCCGATGGCAAATACATCTACTTCAACTCGGTACGCAGCGGCCTGATGCAGGTTTGGCGCATGGATGCCGATGGCAGCAACCAAACCCAAATAACCAACGATGATTATAATAACTGGTTCCCGCACATCTCTCCGGATGGCAAATGGATCGTATATATCACTTTTTTGAAGAACGAAGTTGCCCCGGGCGACCATCCTTTTTACAAACATGTTTATATTCGCGTAATGCCTGCAGCAGGTGGCCCCTCAAAAGTGGTGGCCTATTTATATGGCGGGCAGGGTACTATCAACACGCCGTCATGGTCGCCGGATAGCAAGCACATCGCTTTCGTAAGCAATTCCAATTTATTGTTTCCAGTATTCCCTATAGCAAAAAACTAATAACCTAAAACAACATGACTACATCCCGCAGAAGTTTCCTTAAGAACAGCGCAGTGGCTCTTACCGCCGCAGCCTTATTACCCGATAGCGTATTCGCAGCGGGAAAAATACAACGCGTAGGCTTGCAGCTTTATTCGGTACGCGATCACATGCGCGATGACCCTGCCGGCACACTAAAAAAACTGGCCGATATGGGTTACGTGCACGTAGAACACGCCAACTATATTAACCGCAAATTCTATGGCTACACAGCGCAGGAATTCAAAAAAATATTAAACGACCTTGGCCTGGTAATGCCCAGCGGCCATACCGTAATGACATCCGCGCACTGGGATGCAGCAAAAAATGATTTTACCGATGCCTGGAAATGGACGATTGAAGACGCCGCCGTGCTTGGCCAAAAATATGTGTTTAGCCCATGGATGGATGTTGCCGTACGTACGGATAAGGCTGCGCTCGACCGCACCATGGAGCAATTCAACAAAAGCGGCGAGCTGTGCCAAAAATCGGGGATGAAATTCGGTTACCACAACCACGATTTTGAATTTACCACCATGGTAGGTGATATGCGCTTGTTCGATTATATTATGCAGCATACCGACCCAAAACTTGTTTCTCAACAGCTGGATATCGGTAATATGTATGGCCGCGAGAACGATGCGGTATCGCTCATTAAAAAATACCCGGGCCGGTTCGAATCGATGCACGTAAAAGATGAAATAAAGAGCGCGGAGCACCCCAACGAAGGTACAGGCTACGAAAGCTGCGTATTGGGCAAAGGCGTATTGCCGGTGAAAGATGTACTGAAGGCAGCCAAAAAAATTGGCGGAACGCAGTATCTGATCATCGAACAGGAGTCGTACCAGGGCATGGATCCGATAGACTCTGTAAAAATTGATTTACAAACCATGAAAAAATGGGGTTATTAGTAGTTTAAACACTACTTTTCGGCTTCATTTATAGGTAACGTGATATTGCATGAGCGCAATATCCCGTTATGTATGCATAAACTAAATTATTCAGGATTTTGAACCATCAAATGAACAGGCGGATAGCGATCCGCAACATGGCTTTGATTATGGGCAGCGCGGCCTTGTTGCCGGCCTGCCTCAGCGGTGATAAGGGCAAGCCCATCGTAGAATTGAAGCACCTTAAGCTGGATGCCGCACAGGAAAACCTGGTGAGCAATCTCTGCGAAACCATCCTCCCAAAAACAAGCACCCCCGGCGCCAAAGACCTCGGCATAAACCTTTTTGTTTTCAAGATGATCGACGACTGTTTCGACAAAAAGGGGCAGGACGATTTTATGGCGGGGTTAAAAGAGTTTGAAGATGCCGCGGATAAAAAGTACGGCAAATCATTCAACGAACTCACCGTGGCGGAACGCACCGCTTTTGTGAAGGACGTAGAACGGGGAGACGAATTACGCACGGCTGCTGCAGATAACAGAACGCCGGCCCCACGCACAAAAGCGCAGGATTTTTATTTTACCGTAAAAGGGCAAACGGTATTCGGGTACACCACCTCGCAATACTTCATGACCAAGCAAATAGTTTATGAACTGATACCGGGCAGGTACAATGCTATGTTCCCGGTTAAAAAGAAAGCGGCAGTATAGCATGGCTAATTTAAATATAGATAGTATAAAGGAACGCACGTTTGATGCCATCGTTATCGGCTCGGGCATGAGCGGGGGATGGGCAGCAAAAGAGCTGGGCGATAAAGGACTGAAGACACTGGTGCTGGAACGCGGCCGCGACGTAAAGCACTTGAAAGATTACCCCACCACCAATATGTACCCCTGGGAGTTTGCGCACCACGGGCAAATAACCGACGAACTGCGCCAGGCAAACCCTATTGTAAGCAAGTGCTACGCTTTTGGCGAAGATGCCCAGCACTTCTTCGTGAAAGATAAAGAGCACCCCTACGTACAGGAAAAACCTTTCGACTGGATACGCGGGTACCAGGTAGGCGGCAAATCGCTGCTGTGGGCACGCCAAACCCAGCGCTGGAGCGATTTCGATTTCGAAGGCCCGGCACGCGATGGCTTCGCGGTAGACTGGCCCATCCGCTATAAAGATATTGCGCCCTGGTACAGCCATGTTGAAAAATTTGCAGGCATATCCGGCAACCTGGATGGCCTGGCCGAATTGCCCGACGGCGAATTTTTGCCGGGCTTCCCCCTCAACGCGGTGGAGCAGCGTTTCAGCAAGCACGTAAAAGATCATTATCAAAACAGGCACGTCATCAGCGCGCGTTGCGCCCATTTATCAAAACCCAACCAAATACATTTGGATCAGGGTAGGGGGCAATGCCAAAAACGTACGCTGTGCCAGCGCGGCTGCCCGTTCGGCGGCTACTTCAGCGCAAATGCATCTACCATACCATGGGCATTGCGCTCGGGCCATGTAACCTTAAGGCCATTCTCGGTGGTTGAATCCATCATTTACGACGAAAAACTAGGCAAAGCCACCGGCGTGCGGGTCATAGATACCAACACCAAAGAAGCCATAGAATATTATGCCGACGTTATTTTCCTGAACGCGGCAGCATTGAACAGCAACCTGGTATTGCTCAACTCAACCTCGCATCGTTTCCCTAATGGTTTGGGCAACGATAGCGGCACGCTGGGCAAATATGTGGCTTTCCACAATTATTCGGCTCACATCAATGCCGAGTGGGACGGCGATAAAGAATGGACAACCGATGGCCGCAACCCGGCTGGCGGCGGTTATATACCACGTTTCCGCAATGTGTACAAGCAAGAGACCGACTTTTTGCGTGGCTACGCAGCCGGCTTCAGTGCCTACCGCTACCGCGAAACCAGCAGCGACGGCATAGGCGAGGACCTGAAGAAGAACCTCGTTAAAGATGACCTGAGCAAATGGCACGTAGGCTCGCACATGATGGGCGAAACTATCCCGAAGGAAACGAATTACGTGGCGCTGGATAAAAGCCAGAAAGACCCATGGGGCATACCACAGCTGAAAATTTCTGTGGAATACGATGATAACGATGCCAAAATGAAAAAGGATTACGTGGAGCAGATGACCGAGATGTTCACCTCGGCAGGCTTCACCAATATACAGGCATCGGTAGATAACCGTGCGCCGGGCCTGGACATCCACGAGATGGGCGGTGTGCGTATGGGCAACGATCCAAAAACATCCATGCTGGATAAATGGCACCGCCTGCACGCCTGCAAAAATGTTTACGTAACCGATGGCGCCAGCATGACATCAACCTCATGCCAAAACCCATCGCTTACTTATATGGCTTTTGCGGCGAGAGCGGTTGATCATTGGGTGACCAGTAGGCAGTAAGCAGTTTGCGGTGGGCAGTTGCAGAAATCAGTTAGCAGTTTTCAGTGGGCGGTTTGTATTGGTACACATCTTTTTTAACTGGAAACCGGCAAATACTAGCTGAAAAAGAACTGCAAACTGAAAACCGCCCACTGTTAACTGGTTAAATGTGTTAATAAAACACAATGAAAAAGATATTTGAAAAATAATTTTTATGCCTACATTAGGCGAGGTAACCAATACTAAACAAATTTACTTTAACGCATTAATATTATGTCTACAAACACTTATGACGCTATTGTCATTGGTTCAGGGATATCTGGCGGCTGGGCTGCAAAAGAACTGAGCGAGAAGGGTTTAAAAACCATCATGCTGGAGCGCGGTAGGAATATCGAGCACATTAAGGATTATGTGAACGCTACCAAGGGGCCCTGGGAGTTCCCGCACCGTGGCGGCCGCACCCAAAAAATGATTGAGGACTACCCGGTTTTGAAGCGCGACTATCCGCTGAACGAGGTCAACCTCGATTACTGGGTTGACGAGAAAGAAAGCCCGTACACAGAAGTTAAGCGTTTCGATTGGTTTAGGGGTTACCATGTAGGTGGCCGTTCGCTGATGTGGGGCCGCCAAAGCTACCGCTGGCACGAGACTGATTTCGAGGCAAACTTAAAAGACGGTGTGGGCGTTGACTGGCCTATCCGTTATAAAGACCTTGAAAAATGGTATAGCTACGCAGAGCAGTTTGCAGGTATATCGGGCAACCGCGATGGCGTACCAATTTTGCCGGATGGCGATTTTATGCCGCCGATGGATATGAACGTTGTAGAAAAAGACGTTCAGAAACGTTTTAAGGATTTTTACAAAGAAACACGCCACTTTGTTATAGGCCGTGTAGCCAATATTACCGTACCGCATAACAACCGCACCAACTGCCAATATCGTAATAAATGCTGGTTAGGATGCCCGTTTGGCGCATACTTCAGCACACAGTCGTCAACTTTGCCTGCCGCCATGGCAACCGGTAATTTAACCGTTCGCCCTTGGTCAATAGTAACAGAGATATTGTACGATAAGGACACTAAAAAAGCAAAAGGCGTACGCATAGTAGATGCCGAAACCAACAAAACTTACGATTACTTCGCAAAAATTGTATTTGTTAATGCATCGGCGCTAAACAGCGCCTGGGTACTAATGAACTCCGCTACCGACGTTTGGGAAGGCGGCTTAGGCAGCAGCAGCGGCGAGCTTGGCCACAACGTAATGGATCACCACTTAGGTGTTGGCGCCGGCGGCAGGATGGAAGGCTTTGAGGATAAATACTACTTTGGCCGCAGGGCAAATGGTATATACATACCGCGTTACCGCAACCTTAATGGCGAAAAACGCGATTATATCCGCGGTTTTGGTTACCAGGGCAGCGGCAGCCGCAGTGGCTGGAGCCGCGATATTGCTGAAATGAACATAGGCGGCGCATTTAAAGATGCATTATCAGAACCGGGAGGCTGGACTTTCGGTATGGGCGGCTTCGGCGAAACCCTGCCATACCACGATAACAAGATAACGCTTGATAAAACCAACAAAGATAAATGGGGCTTGCCAACGCTGGCGATTGACGTTGAGGTGAAAGACAACGAGAAGAAGATGCGTGTAGATATGATGAACGATGCTGTGGAGATGCTGACCAACGCCGGGCTGAAAGATGTAGGAGGTTACACTACCGAAGGGGTACTTGGCCGTGGCATACACGAGATGGGTACCGCGCGCATGGGTCGCGATCCAAAAACATCGGTATTGAACGAGTGGAACCAGGTTTGGGATGCCAAGAACGTATTCGTTACCGATGGTGCCGCCATGACCTCTTCTGCTTGCCAGAACCCATCGCTTACTTATATGGCGCTTACTGCCCGTGCAGCAAACTACGCGGTTGAGCAACTGAAAAAAGGTAATATTTAATCCAATTAGCATCACTAAAATGACTGAGAAGAAAGAAGAAACCACCGAAGCCGGTACCTCCAGGCGGGATTTTATCAAGAATACCTCGCTGGCAGCAGCAGGTTTCATGATTGTCCCCCGCTTTGTGCTGGGCGGTAAAGGTTATAGGGCTCCAAGCGATATGCTGCAGGTTGCGGGCGTTGGCGCAGGCGGCAAGGGCGAAAGCGATATTGCCAATTTCGCCAAAAGCGGTAAAGCTAACATTGCGTACCTCTGCGATGTGGACGACCGCCGCGCGGCTAACTCTGTAAAGAGGTTCCCGAAAGCAAAATATTATAAAGACTGGCGCGAGATGCTGGATAAGGAAGCAAAAAATATCGATGCGGTATCTGTTTCCACGCCAGATCATAACCATGCCATTGTAGCCCTTGGCGCCATGCAGCTGGGTAAACACGTTTACGTGCAAAAACCTTTAACGCATGATATTTGGGAAGCACGGGAGCTTACTGCCGCTGCAAAAAAATATAAGGTAGTTACCCAAATGGGCAACCAGGGGGCATCAAACGATGGTACCCGCCAATTGGCCGAGTGGTATAACGCAGGGCTGATAGGCAATGTACATACGGTTTACTGCTGGACAAACCGCCCCGTATGGCCGCAGGGCATACAATGGCCGGCTACAAAAAGCGAAGTGCCTAAAGAGCTTGACTGGAACCTTTGGCTGGGTACTGCCCCTTATAAAGAATATGTAGATAAATTAGTGCCATTTAACTGGCGCGGATGGTGGGATTACGGTACCGGTGCACTGGGCGATATGGGCTGCCACCTGGTAGAAGCACCGTTCCGTGTGCTTGGGTTAGAGTATGTAAAAGATGTACAGGCCAGTGTAGGTACTGTCTATGTAGATGAGTTTAAACGTGGCCGTTTCCCTGAGAGCTGCCCGCCATCGAGTCACATTACCTTAACCTTCCCAAAAACCAAGAAAACAAAAGGCGATGTAACCGTGCACTGGATGGACGGTGGTATCCAACCAGAACGCCCTGAAGAGCTTGGCCCGGATGAAAAATTCGGCGACGATGGTAATGGTACCTTATTCATCGGTACAAAAGGTAAAATGATAGCCAGCACCTACAGCTCTAACCCGCTGTTGTTGCCAACATCGCGCACAAAAGAGGTTAAGGTAAAACAAACTTACGCCCGTGTAGAAGGCCAGGCAGATGGTCACTACAAGCAATGGGTAGAAGCTTGTTTGGCGGGTTATGGTAAAATGGAAGTAAGTTCTCCGTTTGAAACCGCCGGCCCGCTTACCGAAGCATTACTGATGGCAAACCTTGCTGTTCGCGGGCACGATATTGTGCCTAAAGGCCGCCCGGAAAGCATAAAATTGCTTTGGGATAACAACGCTATGAAGGTTACCAACTTTGATGAGGTTAACCAGTTTGTAAAACGTGAATATCGCAAAGGCTGGTAATCAGCAATACTAATTCAATAATTCATTAATTCAATAATTACCAAAATGAATAGAAGAGATGCCATTGGCCGTGTTGGTTTAATCCTGGGGGGTACCATCATCGGCGCTGAGTTCTTTATGTCGGGTTGTAAATCGGGTAGTACTGCAAATACCGAAGACCTTTCTAAACCCGAAACCACCGCGTTTTTAGACGAGGTTGGCGAAACCATTTTGCCCGAAACAAGCACCCCTGGTGCAAAAGCGGCCAAAGTAGGTGCCTTTATGGCCCTGATGGTGAAAGATTGCTACACCGAAGCAGACCAGAAAGTATTCCAGGAAGGTATTGGCAAGCTGGATGATGCCAGCAATGCAAAATTCAGCAAGAAATTCATGGAGATTACCGCGGCGCAACGCACCGAGCTTTTAACCGCGCTTGATGCCGAAGCAAAAGAATACGCAAAGAAAAAGAGCGCTGATGCCGATGCAGATAAAATTAAGCATGCCGGCGAAAAAGACTATAAAGCGCCGGATGTGCCTAACCATTACTTCACCATGATGAAGCAACTAACCCTGCTGGGCTATTTTACATCAGAAGTTGGTGCCACCAAAGCCCTGCGCTACGTACCGGTACCGGGCAAGTACATAGGCGATTACCCTTACAAAAAAGGCGACCACGCCTGGGCACTTTCATAGGAAGCCCCAATGCGGCCCGGCCTGGTTTTACCCTCTTGCGTTGCAATCGATTGTAAAATAAGAAATATAGGTAAGTTATAAGGCCGCACGTTTTTGTTTTCAATCTAAAATTAATACTTTTAAGCCCACCACTGCAATAGCAGCGGGTGGGCTTAAATTGCTTATCTACAACAATACATATGAGTAAAAGAAAATTGCGCATGGGCATGATCGGTGGCGGTAAAGATGCCTTCATCGGCGCTATACACCGTATTGCCGCCAATATGGATGGCCAGATAGAGCTGGTTGCCGGCGCGCTTAGCGTAAACCCCGAAGTAGCACAGGACAGTGGTCGTATGCTTTTCCTGGATGAAAGTCGTATCTACAACACATTCGATGACCTGTTTAAAGGCGAGGCATTGCAGCCTGCCGATAAACGCATGGATTTCGTAACCATCGTTACACCAAACTTTGCCCACTTTGCCCCGGCAATGGCAGCTTTGGAGAACGGTTACAACGTGGTGGTAGAAAAACCGGTAACCTTTACGCTCGAGGAAGCCCTTAAGCTGAAAGAAAAAGTAGAAGAAACCGGCCTGATGCTGCTGCTTACCCATACCTACGCCGGTTACCCTATGGTAAAAGAAGCCAGGCAAATTATTAAAGAGGGCTCGCTTGGTAAAGTGCGCAAGATATATGTAGAGTATATTCAGGGCTGGCTAAACCGCTTATCAGAGCGCGAAGGCAATGCACAGGCTTCATGGCGTACCGACCCATCAAAATCGGGCAAGAGCGGTTGCATGGGCGATATAGGTACCCACGCTGCGCATCTGGCAGAATACATCTCGGGCAAAAAAATCACCCAATTGAATGCTTCCCTTAATATCGTAGTAGATGGCCGTATGTTGGATGATGATGGCGCGGTGCTGCTGCGTTTCGAAGATAATGTTACCGGCACTTTAACGGCATCGCAGATTGCTGCGGGTGAGGAGAATGCTCTTAAAATACGCGTTTATTGCGAAAATGGCGGCCTGGAATGGCAACAGCAGGAGCCGAACACCCTAATTGTAAAATGGAGCGATAAACCGGCTCAAATTTTACGCGCTGGCAGCGGCTATACCGATAGGCTTTCGAGCTTTGCGACATCAAACTGCCGTACACCCGGTGGCCACCCCGAGGGTTACCTCGAAGCATTCGGCAACCTGTACCGCAACTTTGCTTTGGCATTGAGCGCCAAAATAGAAGGCGTAGAGCCTAAAGCCGAGTGGCTCGATTTTCCGTCGATAGACGATGGTATCCGCGGCATGGCATTCATCAATAACGTGGTGGCTTCTAACAACAGCGACCAAAAATGGACCGATTACGTTATCTAATACAACCACATGAACACTATAAAAGGGCCGGCAATATTCTTAGCACAGTTCATAGGCAACGAAGCGCCTTTCAACGACTTAAGCTCCATCTGTAAATGGGCAGCAGGGCTTGGTTACAAAGGCGTACAGTTACCTACCAACGATGCACGCTTTATCGACCTGCAAAAAGCGGCCGAAAGCAAAACTTATGCCGACGAGATAAAGGGCATCGTAAACGCTGCCGGTTTAGAAATTACCGAGCTATCTACCCACTTACAGGGTCAGCTGGTTGCCGTAAACCCGGCTTACGATTCATTGTTCGACGCTTTTGCGCCGGATGCCGTGAAGAACAACCCCGCCGAAAGGCAGAAATGGGCGGTGCAGCAACTGAAATACGCTGCAAAGGCCTCGCAAAACCTGGGCCTCAACGCGCACGTTACCTTTAGCGGCGCGCTGATATGGCAAACCGTTTACCCATGGCCGCAACGCCCTGCAGGTTTGGTTAATACCGCCTTTACCGAACTGGCCAAACGCTGGGAACCTATCCTGAACGTATTCGACGAGAACGGGGTAGACCTTTGCTACGAGATACACCCCGGCGAGGACCTGCACGACGGTATCACCTACGAGATGTTTCTGGAGAAGGTAGGCAACCACAAGCGTGCTAACTTGCTTTACGATCCATCGCACTTCGTGCTGCAGGCATTAGATTATTTGGAGTACATCGATATTTACCACGAACGCATCAAGATGTTCCACGTAAAGGATGCCGAATTCAACCCTACCGGCAGGCAGGGCGTTTACGGCGGCTACCAGGACTGGATAAACCGCGCAGGCCGTTTCCGTTCATTGGGCGATGGGCAGGTAGACTTTAAAGCTATATTCAGCAAATTAACCCAATACGATTATAAAGGCTGGGCAGTGCTGGAATGGGAATGTGCATTAAAACACCCCGAAGACGGCGCGAGAGAAGGCGCGCAGTTCATCAAGGATCACATCATCCGCGTTACCGACCGTACTTTCGACGATTTCGCAGCCTCCGGCTCCGACGAAGCTTTTAACCGTAAACTTATCGGCTTATAATATTGAGAAGATTTTAAACCAATTAACCCCAAAAACCTAATTAAAAAAATGGCCACTACTACAATTAACCGTACACAGTTATTCCGGGCGAGTTGCCTGGCCTTGCTGGTAACCTCATTATCATTCGGTATCCGAGCGGGTATCTTAAATAAACTTGGGGTAGATTTTAACCTTGATAAAGCGCAACTTGGCACCATCACCGCCACAGCATTTTGGGGCTTCCCTTTGGCCATGATATTCGGCGGCGTTATCGTTGATATCATCGGTATGAAAAAGTTGCTTGTTTTGGCTTTCGTGTTCCATTTGCTGGGCATCGTATTGACCATTTGTGCGCCTTATTTCCCAAGTCCTTACTGGGCCTTATTCCTATCTACCTTGCTTGTAGGTTTAGCTAATGGCACTGTAGAAGCAGCTTGTAACCCCCTGGTAACTTCGCTTTATACCGAAGAAAAAACCACCAAACTGAGCCATTTCCACTTGTGGTTCCCGGGCGGTATCGTAATAGGTACGCTTCTGGTTACCTTGTTTAGCAAACTCGGCTTTGGCTGGCAGATACAGGTGGGCACGATGCTCATCCCAACGCTTATCTATGGCTACCTGTTCTCTAAACTCGATTTCCCGGTTACCGAACGCGTGGCATCAGGCGTAAGTATGGCCGGTATGTACAGGGCACTGCTTAATCCGCTGTTCATTTTCATGATGATATGCATGCTGGGTACCGGTATTACCGAGCTGTTTACCGGGCAATGGATAGATGTATTGCTGAAGAATGTGAGCAGCAACGCCATCCTTCTGCTTACGCTGGAAACGGGTATCATGGTAGTTGGCCGCGCGTTTGCTAAGCCTATTTTGAAGCAGTTCACACCTCAAACCGTGCTATTGTTTTCAACTATACTTGCAGCGCTTGGCCTATACTTATTAAGTACACAATCGGGCAACACCCTGTTTTTAGCGGCTATCATATTCGGTATGGGCGTTTGCTTCTTCTGGCCGATGATGCTGGGTTTCGTAAACACCAACCTGCCCAAAACAGGCGCTCTGGGCCTCAACCTGATGGGCGGTGCCGGTATGTTTGCGGTATCTATTTACACCATATTTATGGGTAAATATTATGATGATATTGTTAAAGCGGCAGCAGGCGATAATGCTAAGGCAGGCGTAATGGTATTGCAGGCAACGTTGGTAATACCCATCGTACTGATCGTGGCTTTTGCCGGGCTGGTGATATACATGCGCAGCATGCATAAAACGCAGACGATAAAAGACCCGGTAGTTTAAAAAAGAAGTTCGTTTTCCGATGAAAAAACGTATTTTTCCCGGAAGTTTTAATTCTGTAATATAACACCCCATGAAAAAAGTATTTATTGTTTTAGGTATCAGTTTAGTAATCGCAGCTTGCGGCGGCAGCAAACCCGGCGAAGGCGATGGCAGCGATACCGGCAGCACTACGGCAGCCAACCAAACTGCTACAGCGGCACAGCCTAATGCAGATACTGCAACCAACAAAACCGGCACTACTGCGGCACCTGCAGGCAAAGGCGCGAGCTTAATTGCCGGCGCAGATTGCACTACCTGCCACAAAGAGCACCAGAAGATAGTAGGCCCTGCGTTTGCCGATATCGCGAAGAAATATACCCCGGCCGATACCGAGAAACTGGCTAAGAAAGTTATTGCCGGTGGCAGCGGCAACTGGGGCGATATTGCGATGAGCCCGCACCCGGCGATTTCTTTAGAAGATGCCAAAGAAATGGTAACGTACATCCTGTCGGTTAAATAAACCGGCCTGCGTTAACCTACTACATTTATGCCGGATGCCCGCGTTATATCGGGCATCCGGCGTAATTTTTCTGTATTACTATACCGGGTAATTTGCCCGTGCTTCTTGTGCTACATAAACCGATTTAATTATGAACTTAACCATCCGTGTTAAGTTATCTGCCATGATGTTTCTCCAGTTTTTTATCTGGGGCGCATGGTTCGTAACAATGGGTACTTATCTGGCGAATACATTAAAAGCAACCGACGTGCAAAACGCCAATGCTTATTCGAGCCAGTCGTGGGGGGCTATTATAGCGCCATTTATTATCGGCCTCATTGCCGATCGGTTTTTTTCTGCCCAAAAGGTATTAGGTGTGCTTCATCTAACCGGTGCCGCCATTTTATATTACATAACCACTATCACCAATTTCAGCGCATTTTTGCCCGCAATTTTTGCTTACATGATCGTTTATATGCCTACACTGGCATTGGTAAACTCGGTATCATTTAAGCAAATGACAAACCCAAGCAAGGAGTTTCCGCCTATAAGGGTGTTCGGTACGGCAGGCTGGATAGTTATTGGTTTATTCATTGGCTGGTTAGGCTGGGAGAAAGGTGGTAACTTAAATACAACTTTTAGTTCTATCATCGGCGGCGGCCTTTCAAATTCATTGGCCGGCGGTACACTGATGTTAACATTTAAAACAGCTGCCGTAGCTTCGCTGATATTGGGCTTGCTTAGCTTTACGCTTCCTTCAACGCCTCCGGCAAAAAAAGGGCAGAAGACCAGTTTAAGAGATATATTGGGTTTAGAATCCATCGGGCTATTAAAAAATAAATCATACCTGGTGTTTTTCCTTTCTTCGGTGGCAATTTGCATTCCCCTGGCATTTTACTACAACTTTACCAACCCATTCCTCAATGAAGTGGGTATGAACGAAGCTGCTTCAAAGCAATCTTTTGGGCAAATGTCGGAGTTAGCATTTATGGCATTAATGCCGTTGTTCTTTATCCGCCTTGGCGTTAAGAAAATGCTGGCGGTAGGTATGCTTGCCTGGGTGTTGCGATACATATTTTTTGCGTATGGCAACGTCGACTCCAACTACTGGATGCTTATTGCCGGTATTGTGCTGCATGGCATCTGTTACGATTTCTTCTTTGTAACCGGGCAGATATACACCGATAACCTGGCAGGCGAACGCTTTAAGAGCGCTGCACAGGGTTTCATTACCCTTGCTACCTACGGCGTGGGTATGCTTATAGGTTCGTATATTTCGGGGCCTATTGTAGGTCATTGGAAAACATCTGCAACATCACACAACTGGCAAACCATTTGGCTTATTCCGGGTGGTATTGCTGCGGTAGTTTTAATAGTATTTCTGCTCTTCTTTAAAGATAAAAACCAAATACAAACCAGCCCCTCGCTAGAAATTGATGGCGAACCAAAAGGGCGTTTAGAAGTATAATAACCATGACAAACCCAAACAGACGTACGGCCATCAAAGGCCTCATTGCCGGTACCGCCGCCATAGGCGCATCGGGCGTATTATCATCTTTTACAACTGATGCAAAAGAACCAATGACTGATAAATTGAAAGGAAACATCAACCACGCGGTGTGCCGCTGGTGTTACGGCGATATTTCGGTAGAAAACCTTTGTGCCGCCGCTGTAGATATAGGCATAAAAGGTATAGACCTGGTTGGCCCGGGCGACTGGCCTACATTGAAGAAATATGGCCTGGTCTCCAGCATGTGCAACGGTGCCGAAATAAACCTAACCGATGGTTTCGGCGATAAGGTGTACCACGCCGAATTGCAAAAGCGCTATACCGACATGATTCCCAAGGTAGCCGCAGCAGGTTACAAAAACCTTATCTGCTTCAGTGGCAGCCGGCGCGGTAAAACCGACGAGGAGGGATGGACCAACTGTGTAGAAGGCCTGAAACCAATGGTTGCCCTTGCCGAAAAACACGGCATAATACTGGTAATGGAGCTGCTGAACAGCAAGATAGATCATAAAGATTACCAGTGCGATAGGGTAGAGTGGGGCGCCGAGCTTTGCAAACGCATCGGAAGCGAAAACTTTAAGCTGCTGTACGATATTTACCACATGCAGATAGACGAGGGCGACGTGATACGCAACATCCGCGCCTACAATAAGTATATCGCCCATTACCATACCGGTGGCGTGCCCGGCCGTAACGAGATAGACGATACGCAGGAACTGTACTACCCGGCTATTATGAAAGCCATAGTAGAAACGGGTCATAAGGGCTTCGTAGCGCAGGAATTCATTCCTAAATACAAAGACAAGCTGGCCTCGCTTAAAACAGCCGTACACATTTGCGACGTTTAAACCATTGGGGGCAGCACAGGTCTTAGCACTACTTATAAACTAAATAAATGACAACCAGACGGAATTTTTTGGCCCAGGCGGGCATGGCTTCGGCAGCATTGATGCTGGCGCCGCAACTACTATCGGCAAAAGGCAAAAAAGGCGTGGGCCTGCAATTATATAGCCTGCGCGATCAGCTACCTAAAGATGTAAAAGGCACCATAGCCAACATCGCCAAGGCAGGCTACTCGGAAGTTGAAACTTTCGGCTACTCTAAACAGGGCGGCTTTTGGGGCCTCAGCGCAAAAGAATTCAGCGCATTGCTCAAAGCTAACGGCCTCACTACTCCAAGCGGACATTACGGCCTGGACGAGTACTTCGGTACCGGCAAAATGGATCAGTTGAACAGCTATATCGAGAGCGCGCACGCCACCGGCCAAACCTATATCATTATCCCAAGCATCAACCACGAATTCATTAAAACGGCTGCCGACTTTAAAGGCGTTGCCGATAAGATGAACAAGATTGCCGAGATACTGAAACCACAGGGCCTGAAACTGGGCTACCACAACCACAATTTTGAGTGGAAAGAGACCGAAGGCACCACTTTTTACGATACCATCCTGAACGCTACCGACCCTAAATTGGTAAATATGGAGATGGACCTGTACTGGGTAGTACGCGCCGGTTACAACCCGTTGGAGATATTCAAGAAACACCCGGGCCGTTTCACCTTTGTGCACATTAAGGATATGGATAAAACCAACCACGAGCTGAACACCGAGATTGGCACCGGCACCATCGATTTCAAAGCGATACTTGGTCAGGCTAAGCTGGGCGGCATAAAGCACTTTATTGTAGAGCAGGAGAACTTTACCAATATCGACCCATACAAGAGCATAGCCCAAAGCAGCGCTTACGTAAAAACCCTGCTGAAAGCTTAATTAAGGCGCATAAATTATCTCACATTTATATGAAACAGCAACTAATATTAACCGCATTGCTTTTGAGCAGTGTGGTTGTGGCCAACGCCCAAACAGGCGCAAAGCCCGAGGATACCGAGAAATGGACCCCGGTACCCAAAGTAGTTACCGCCGGCAAAACCACCAGCGATGCCCCATCTGATGCCATTATTTTGTTCGACGGTAAAAACCTGGACGAATGGGTAGACGTAGCCAGCGGCAACCCCGCAAAATGGAACGTTGAGGGCGACGTACTGACGGTAAACAAAGCAACAGGCAACATCGAAACCAAACGTAAATTTGGCAATTACCAATTGCACATCGAGTGGAAGGTACCCGCCAGCATCACCGGTACAGGCCAGGCCCGCGGCAACAGCGGCGTGTTCTTAGCTTCGATAGGCAAAGGCGATTTGGGTTACGAACTGCAGGTGTTGGATTCGTACAAGAACGAAACCTACGTAAACGGCATGGCAGGCAGTATATACAAGCAATTTATCCCGCTGGCTAACCCAACCAAGCCCCCCGGCGTTTGGAACACGTATGATGTGATATGGACCGCCCCAACTTTCGATGGCGATAAAGTAAAAACCCCTGCCCGCGTAACCGTATTATTTAACGGCGTACTGGTAGAGAACAACATCGAACTGCTGGGCCCAACCCAATACATCGGCGCACCAGGCTACCGTGCAGCCCACGGCCCAAGCCCGATAAAGCTACAAGCCCACGGCGACAAAAGCGAACCGCTGAGCTTCAGGAATATCTGGGTGAGGGAGTTGTAATCGCGACCTTATGATATTGAAAAGCCGGCTTTCCGTGAGGGGAGCCGGCTTTTTTATTCCCCTCTCGGGAGGGGGCGCGGTGGGCCTGAGCGCAAAGGCAGGGGTGGGTTAGCCACTATGCAATAAGCACATGAAAGAGATCACGCTGGTTGGAACTGAATACTTATTGTTACACCAGAACTATTTTCGACAACAAGTTTGCCACCTACTTGCTTACTTAAACCTCGCATCAAATTAAAGCCCATAGAATCCGTCTGATGATGATCAAAGCCTGTTGGTAGTCCACTGCCATTATCACTTATCTGAAGCAAATAATTATTGTCGGATATTTCCTGAAAGATTATTTTTATTACTGCATTCTTGTCCTCTTTAAAGCCGTATTTGATTGCATTAGTTATCGCTTCGTTCAGAATCAGTCCGAGCGGTACGGCAATATTGATATTCATATCGCTTTTATCTACAAACGTATCAAAGATGATGCGTCCATTTAAGTCAAAGCTTTCCTGTAAATAGCCAATCAGTTCGTTGATATATTCAAACATGTGCACCAACGTATAGTTTTCAGATTGATATAGCTTTTGGTGGATTAATGCAATGGAGTATAGGCGATGTTCGCTATTACGTATTGCCATTAATGCTTCTTCATTAGCGATAAATGATGATTGGCGTTGCAGGAGGCTCATAACGATCTGTAGGTTATTCTTTACGCGGTGGTGCACCTCCTTCACCAAGGTTTCTTTTTCCTTTAATAATGCATCTTTTTCGGTGATTAAGCGGCCTAATGATATATTTTTAATATTGATCAGCCTCGATTTTTTCCGGTTGTTGTAGTAAACGAAATAGAGTAACCCTACTGAAGCTAACATAAAACTCATTACCATATAGATAATTTTACGTTCCTGATCAGCTTGCTTCAACTTATCATATTGTATTTGACTATCCTTTTGTAAGGATTTGAAAGCCGCTTCTTGTTTTTCGCTGGCATATTTTATTTGTAATTCAGCTATTTGTCTACTTTTCGTCGTGTTAAAAATGGAGTCGTTCAGTAATTTATATAACTGAAAATGCCGTAAGGAAGTATTTAAATGACCTGATATAGAATCTAACTTAAAAAGCAAAAATTGAATGTCCCTTCGCTTTGTAATATCAGAATATGGAAAATCATCCTGTGCCCTGAGATAGTAAGCGGCTTCCCTGAATTTTTTCTGTTTAAGGTAAAACTCCCCTATATCGCATTTGAGGGACCAATAAAAAAAAGAAACGGTAGAATCCTTAGGATATAAATGCAAAGAAAATAAATAAGACTTTTCCGCTGATTTATACTGTTTTAAACCTATATAGCAATAGGCTTTTACTTGTGCAATTAAAGCTTTGCCTACATTGTTTACCGGTGGATTGCTTTTTTCAAGTCCCTTAATTAAACTTAACGCTTCAATCGATTTGTGTTGGCTATTTAATTGGTCAACTATAAAACCGGCTGTTCTGTATAAATGTTCCTGGGGTAAACCTGGTATCCGTTCACGTATTCTGAGTGCTCGTTTATACCATGTCATACTGCTATCTATTTGTCCCAACTCTGAATAAACCAATCCTAATTCACCATAAATCCAATGGGTATTGGTTGTATCCTTCATTCGCATTACACTTTTAAGACCTTTCAAGGCATAAAATAGTGCCTTATCCGGGCTTCCATGTTCCCGGTACAGTTGTGACAGGAAGAGATAGACCATATTTATGTTGCTGGCATTGGAATTTTGGAACTGCGTAATGATATCGATGTACTGTTTTTCTGCCAGATTGGTATAGCGATATCTGTCATATATTATTGCCATGTCGCCCAGCACCATAATGGATTTTCTGTCATCATTTTTGATTCGTTGGGCGAGCGTTTTGATTTTTCTGAAATAGGCACTTGCAATCATGCTCAATTCCTTCCATTTCTCTTTTTTACCAGAATGCCGTGCTCTTAAAAGGCCATCCACTAAGTCGAGCCAAATCATTGCTTCCTTTCCCGGATCATGGTTTATAAAGGGAGAATTTGCTGCTTTAGCGTAATTTTTTTCGCATTCACTGATGTTGTTTTTAGCCAGATACGCTTTTCCCATACCCAGATATGCATCATATAACCTTTTTTTTAAGTTTAATTGAGTGCTTAGTAAAACCGTTTTTTGAAAATAGAAGATTGCACTGTCCAAATCTTTCACCTTATGTTTGTCAGTCAGGTAAAAATCATTAGGGATACGATAGTATATATCTGAATCTAAATTACTTTTATTGCGGTTGGGTAGGTAATAGTCGTTAGCTATACGAATGTATAAATTGGAACGGATACTGTCAGTTTGCGCGTTTTTTAGCCGTTTAAATAATTTTTCCCGAGGTTGCTGCGCAAAGCAAAGTACGGGGAATATAATCAGGACATATAAGACTGAAGATTTTATCATTCAGAGTTTATTTAACGTTGTATAAAAAGGCCGAAATTTTTATGAAAAGAAAAACATTACCAGATAAACCGGGTGATGATAGTGTTGATTTAGTATGCTATTTGATGACCAAAAGCATGTCATCGTCTTATTCGCCTCATTCATAATGATATACCGAAAATTTTGCTAAAATCTCAACAACGATATTTCGTTGTTTTAGATCAGACAACGCTATCCCGTTACTTTGGTAAATCAATAGTGATTACAAAACAGCTTGGGTACAATCATCGGCAATTACCTTTGACCTGTAGTTTAGATTTGAAAAATAATGATCGTTGGATGGGGCGGCGTCAGCCTTTAAATTTCCCCTTGCTGGCGCGTGTCCCGAGACCTAACGATTCAATTTCGATCAATGATCTGTTAAGCAACAAACCGCATAAAGAAGCGAATTGGTCAAGAGAATATAGAATAAATGGATTTATGTACACAAAATGGCGTGCGTTAATGCCGCAAAAGCTAATAAGATGTTAAATATATCTTATGGTAGAAGCCAATTGAACAACATACCTTGAAATTTCTTTTAATGGTAAAATCTTATCGGCGGCATTCAGCATAATAGCTTCTTTTGGCATGCCGAAAACAACACAAGAACTTTCATCCTGTGCTATGGTCCTTCCGCCGGCTTGTTTTATTTCAAGGAGGCCCCGTGCGCCATCGTCGCCCATGCCCGTTAAAATTATTCCGATTCCATTTTGCCCGGCATAAATAGCGGTAGAGCGGAACAATACATCCACTGCCGGACGATGGCGGTTTACCAGCGGACTATCATTCAGTTCGACATAATATTGAGACCCTCTCCGTTTAAGTAAAAGATGGCGGTTACCGGGTGCTATTAACGCTGTGCCGGGTTTAACCAAATCCCCATCTTCTGCTTCCTTAACGGTAATTTTGCATAAACTGTTCAGGCGTTCGGCAAACAGGCGGGTAAAGTTTTCGGGCATGTGCTGCACTATTACAATACCCGGAATATCAACAGGCAGTGGCTCCAAAAACGTTCTTATTGCTTCTGTGCCGCCTGTAGATGCGCCAACTGCAATTACTTTATCGCTAATTATGCTTTGATTTTTAGGTTTAACAAACTGCAGTACGGCATCGGCCGACAGTTTGGGTACTACCGAGGGTTTTTCGGTAATGGATTTCCTGGCAAGTTTGGTTAACGCCGCCGATTTAACAATTTCGCAAATCCTGCTCCTGGCTTCATTGGTAAGCGCCTGCTCATCAAACATATCTTTTGAAAGTACCTCAACAGCGCCGTGTTCCAATGCTTTAAGCGTTACTTCCATATCCCTGCCGGTGTGCCCCGTTATAATAATGACCGGGATAGGGTGCTGAGACATGATTTTTTTAAGAAAGGTAATACCATTCATGCGGGGCATTTCCAAATCAAGGGTAATAACATCCGGAACCTGCATGGTCATTTTGCTTGCGGCAATATATGGGTCGGCAGCTGTAGCCATCACTTCAATTGCAGGGTCGGCACTTAAAGTTTTGCTCAGCAATTGCCTGAATATGGCAGAGTCGTCAACAATAAGAACTTTTACTTTATTCGTCATATTGGTGAGGTGTTAGCCCTTGGTATCTATCTGTTGATCTGGAAAGTTTTGTTTAATATATTTGATCATTACCTTACCACTTTCCGAGTAAAATAAAACCTTCCGCCCGCGATATCCTCCAACATTATGGCTTAAAACCGGTATTTGCTCCTTTTTTAATACCTCAATAGCCAGCTCAATATTCCGTTCGCCAATATGAAATACGCCATTTGGTGTGCCTGTTTCGCAGCCCCCGAATACCTTAGCCTTTAAATTACTTTTATTGCTGCCTAAGGCAAGCATTTTATTAATAATGGCCGGTATGGCAACGTCGCCGTATTTGTTTGATGGGGCACCTTCACCATTCCAATGCGGTAGCATGTAGTGGTTGATACTCCCAAACTCCAACACCGGGTCCCAAAGGGCCACTGCTACGCAGGAGCCCAAGATGGTATCGACAATGTGAGGCTTTCTGCTCGCAAAAATCGATCCCGGGTATAAATAATATCGTTCCATTATAAAATAATAGTGGCTGTTTATTTTCTTTTAAAAATGTTTGGCCGTATTTGCGTTAATGGTAAATTCATATTCGACACCGATTCGGAATGGCCCAGGAATAAATACCCCCCTGGTTCTAATTTCGAACATAACTTCAGTATCACTTTTTCTTGTGTTGGCCTGTCAAAATAAATCAAAACATTGCGGCAAAAAATGATATTGAAATTTGCAATCGCGCCAAAATCTTCGTCAATGAAATTTAAACGGCCAAATTTTACTTTTTCTCTTAATTGGGGTACAATGCGCACAGTTTTGTTATGCACATCCTTACTTTTAAGCAGGAACTGGCGTTTCAAAGCAATTGGTACAGGGGCTACTTTATCTTCGGTATATACCGCCAATGCCGCAGCCTGCAAAACCCTGCTCGAAATATCGGAACCCCAGATATTAAAGCTAAACCCCATATGTGTTTCGGCAAATAAACTTAAAACCATGGCCAATGTATAAGGCTCTTCGCCGGTAGAGCAGCCCGCGCTCCATACCTTAAAAGGTTTTGCGGAGGAATAATCGCGAAAAATCTCGGGCAATATGTTGTTTGATAAATAATCAAAATGAACAGATTCTCTAAAAAAATCGGTTTTATTGGTAGTCACCACATCAATCATGTGAATAAGCTCAGAGCGCTGGCCTTCGTTACTGAATATAAACTCGCAGTATTTTTTATATGATGGTATATTTAAAGTCCTTAACCTTTTAAGCAAACGCCCCTCCAGCATTATTTTTTTTGACGGAGGCAGCTTAATCCCATAATTGGTATATATAAATGTACTTAACCTGTTAAAGTCCAGGTCGGTCATTTTAGAATTATCAAAACTATCAATGTTAAAATACACCATGTGGATAGCTCAAAACATTATGTTAAAACTTTTCATAATCTGCATCAAGGCTATCCATGTTCAAGCTAACCCCGTTTGAGGATGATTTGTATTTTGGAAGATGGCTTACTTTGGCTGTATTCCTCCTGGGCCTGGTTAAGGGCCCGGCCTGGGCAATTGATGCCTTGTATTTTGAGCCGTTTTCAAATCTGAAGAATGAAATAATTTCCTTCAACTGGTCGGCCTGGGATGAAAGTTCTTCGGCGCTGGCAGCCATTTCTTCCGAGGTAGCTGCGTTTTGCTGTGTAACCTGGTTAAGTTGTTGTAAGGCACTATTGATTTGCCCTGCACCTAAATTTTGTTCGGAGCTGGAAGCGTTAATTTCTTCTACCAGTTTGGCGGTATGCTGAATGTTGGGTACAATCTCGCCCAAAAGCCTGCCCGATTTCTCGGCAATGGTAACGCTCGATTTTGAAAGCTCATTGATCTCCGTTGCAGCAACCTGCGATTTTTCTGCCAGTTTCCGTACTTCGGCGGCAACAACGGCAAAGCCGCGTCCCTGGTCGCCGGCCCGTGCGGCCTCAACGGCAGCGTTAAGCGCAAGTATATTTGTTTGCCTGGCTATATCGCTAATGATGGTAATTTTCTCGGCAATCAATTTCATCGAGCTAACGGCTTCATTCACAGCAACACTTCCGTCCAGGGCATCGGCCGAGGCTTTGATGGCTATTTTTTCTGTTTGATGGGCGTTGTTGGTGTTTTGTTGTACGCTTGCCACCATCTCTTCCATCGACGACGAAACCTGTTCGGTGGCAGCGGCCTGTTCGGTAGCGCCTTCAGACATTTGCTGGGATGACGAACTCAACTCCTGGCTCGCCGCCACAATATTATCAGAAGCTGAGTTTACGTACGAGATTACATTTTTAAACTTATTGATCATCCCTTTCAAATCTTCGAGCAGAAAGCCTATCTCATCATTATTAACTACATTAATATCAACGGTCAAATCACCCTCGGCAAGTTTTGATACTACATTGGTTGCATTTAAGATTGCTTTTCGGATGCTATATACGATGAGTAACGATATGGATAGCGAAATAGCTATGCCAAATAATATAATGAGATAGGAGTGGGTTTTTGCATTTGAATATATTTCCTGTCCTTTGTTATATTCATCTTCAGAAACTGCTACCTGGATATCCATCAACGCGTTAATATTATTAATAATCGGGTCTATTTTTGGATATAGTTCATTAATGGTAAATGGGGCTAATGCTGTTTTATCTTCACTATCAATTATTGATTGCAGCGACTCTATGGTTTCATCCGAATTGCGCATTAATTCTTCGGTTTGGACAGCCATTTTTCTTTCTTCGGGTGTTAAGTTGGTAGCGATATAGGCTTTCCAATTGTTCTTAATTTCTTCCTGGGCACGGATAATTTTTCGTTTACCGGTTTTGAAATTAATTACACCGTCTTTAATTTTTTGGGCAACGTCTTCAATATCGAGGGTGTACCTATCACTAATTGTTGATAGCTGTTTAAGGCATACTACTCGGTCTTTAAACACCGTCTCGAGCGATGCGTTTACATTACTTAAATTGCTCAATCCATATAAACCTATTGCCAAAAGGGTAAACGAGGTAAGGAAGACCATGACAAATAACTTTGTCGATATTTTAATATTGTTCATAACATTTGATCGTTTAAGTTCGGTTTAATATTTTTCGTATCTTTCATCTATTGGGTCTTTTCCGTTCATATCTATGTTGATGCCCTTTGGAAAACGGTCGTTAACTGGTCTTTTTTTAGCTGGATAATTGGTGGCGGCAAATGTTTTGTGATATGGTTTATTAACCGGCGCACGCCGTATTTCTATATGCGATTTAACATCGTTTCCGATATCAAAATTTACAATATCTTTCAACTGATCTGCCTGGCCGGAAAGTTCTTCGGAACTTGCGGCCATCTCTTCGGATATAGCGGCATTTTGCTGTATAACCTGGTTTAGCTGCTGTAAGGCGTTATTAATTTCATTGGCGCCGGTATTTTGTTCCATACTCGAAATACTGATTTCCTGTACCAACTTGCAGGTTTTTTGTACTTCAGGCACAATCAGATCAAGTAGCTTCCCTGACCGTTCGGCTATTGTTACGCCGGATTTAGACAGGTTATTAATTTCAAGTGCGGCTGTCTGGCAACGCTCGGCAAGTTTCCTCACCTCTGCAGCTACAACGGCAAACCCGCGCCCGTTATCGCCGGCCCTGGCGGCTTCAACAGCGGCATTTAAAGCCAAAAGATTGGTTTGACGGGCAATATCACCAATAATTGAAATCCGCTCGGCAATCTCTTTCATGGATTGTACGGTAATATTAACCGCCTTGTTGCCTTCAACAATGTCTTCAACAACTTTTAAAGCAATTTTTTCGGTTTGTAGGGCATTTTCGGTGTTTTGCTGTATGCTGGATACGATTTCTTCCATTGACGACGAAACCTCCTCGGCCGATGCCGCCTGTTCTGTAGCGCCCTCAGACATTTGCTGTGCCGATGAACTCATTTGCGAACTGGCCGATGATATATTTTCTGACGCTACCTGGGCGTAAGAAACCAGGTCTTTAAGCTTTGCAACAATACTATTGATGTTTCTAATGATAAAGAAGGCCAGCAACAATGAAATTGCTATTCCTGAGAATATAACGATATAGGAATTGGTTTTGGCAGTTGCATACACCTGCTTACCATTGTTATATTCCTGATTGGATACCGAAACCTGGATATCAATCAGCGTGTTTACATTATTCAGGATGGAATCAATTTTTGGGTTCACGTCGCTAACAGCAAAAGCTGCGATTGCTTGTTTATCTTCTTTGTCCAGTATTACTTTAAGAGACTCAATCGATTCGTCAGCATTGGCCATTAACTCTTCGGTTTGATCTGATAATTTTTTTCTTCGGGGATAGAATCGGCAGCTACATAAGCAGCCCAATTTGTCTTAATTTCTTTCTGCGCCCTGATGATTTTCTTTTTACCTGTTTTTAAATCAATGCTGCCATCTTTTATTTGCTGACAAACCCACTTGATGTTGATCAGGTACATGTCCGAAACAACTTTTAATGATTTAAGGGACATTACACGGTCTTCAAACACAGTTTGAAGCGATCCGTTTACCTCTTTTAAATTAAGCTCTGCATTAATGCCAATTGCCCCTATAGTGAGGAACAGGACGCCAACCAGCATGTAAAGTTTGGTTGAAACTTTTATGTTCTGTAAAATCATTTTATGTTTAAATATTAACTTTCAGTAATGGCATACACATCGTCGGCCGAGAAAACTTTGTCGATATTTAATATCATCACAAAATTGTCCTCTACTTTTCCAATCCCTGTGATGAAGTCTTCACGGTACATGGCCCCCATGCTTGCCGAAACCTGGATATCCTCATCCGGAATGTCGATTACCTTTTGTACCGAATCGACAATGGCACCTACCAGCAATGGTTCTTTTCCGCTGTCGATATTCAATACCACGATGCAGGTATCAATCGTAAATTCGGCATCGGGCATGGCAAATTTGTTGCGGGCATCTATTACGGGCAAAATATTGCCTCTTAAGTTAATTACCCCTTTCATAAATGCCGGTGATTTGGGCACTTTAGTTATAGGGCTCATTTCTAAAATTTCTAATACGTCGCCTACGTTGATGGCAAAAAGCTCGTTTTGAAGCTTAAACGTTAAGTACGATTGTGTTTGCAGTTTTATTGACATATAGCAAGGCGTTTCTGGTGTAAGTATTGTTCGGCAACTTTATTGGTATCTAATACCAGGGCAATTTTACCATCTCCAAGTATGGTTGCCCCCGAAATATTGTCCATGTTTTGAAAATATCTTCCGAGGGGTTTAAGCACCGCCTGAAATTTACCTACGATGCTGTCTACAATTAATGCAACCCTTTTTTCATCGTAGTAAACCAGCACAATTTCCTGCGAACCCGATAGGTTTTCTTTACCATCAAATTCTTCGCTTAAGCTGATGAAAGGAATTTGTTCGCCATCAAGCACGATCAGGTTATTGAAGCGGTTTAATTGCTGCACAGCGGGCGCTTCAAAGCAACGATCGACAGCGGCCAGCGGAATTACAAACGAAACATCGTTGATTTTTACCAACAGGCCATCGATGATAGATACCGTAATGGGTAATTTTATGGTAATGGTGGTACCGATGTTGAGTTGCGACGTGATTTTGATCTGCCCTCTTATATCTTCGATTCTGCGTTTTACAACGTCCATCCCAACACCACGGCCCGAAATTTCGCTAACCTGCTCTGCTGTCGAAAATCCCGGAAGGAAAATAAGGTTGAAAATTTCTTTTTCGCTCAATACTTCATCTTTACCAATAATGCCTTTTTGTATCGCCTTTTCCCTTATTCTTTGCGCATCAATGCCTTTTCCATCATCCTGGATTTCGATATACACATTAACCCCGGCGCAAAATGCCTTAAACAAAATTTTGCCATGCCTTTTTTTCCCTGCTTTGGCTCTTTCATCAGGGTACTCAATTCCGTGATCGATACTGTTTCGAAGCAGGTGCATTATCGGATCTGACAGGCCTTCCATAATATTTTTATCCAGTTCTGTATCAGTTCCTTCGGTAACAAAATCTATTTCTTTATTTAACTCGTTTGCCAAATCACGCACCAGCCGGTTAAACGGGGTAAGCATATTTTTAATTGGTATAAGGCACATGCTGAATGCATTATCCCTTAGCCTGGTTGATATTTTTTCCAGATTTTCGGTAACTGCCAATAACTCCGATTGTGGGTTTTGATCGGTGAGTGTGCCAAGTTTGGCCTGTAAAGTCATTAACTCGCTTACAAGGCTCATCAGGCTGTCCAATCTTTCTGATGGTACCCTAATACTGGATATCACATTTTTTTTGGCGGGTTCTGCAATTGCCGTTTTTGAAACTTGTGGCAAAATATCTTTGATAATTTCTTCATGATAACTTGCGCTTTCATTTTGCCGCGGTAGGTCTTCTTCGGTGTGGGGTATTAAATTTATTTCCAGTTTACACCTGCCCTCAACAAAAACGAACACCTCCCTAATGGTGCCAATACTAACGTTGGTGGCCAGGAAAATATCCCAGGAAGTATAACAATATGTGGGCTCAATATCCTCCAAAGGAGGGATACCTTCAATATTTGGAATAACAGTGCAGTTACCAAGTGTTTGCAATTCCTCTAACAGGTAAACAGGATTAGTTCCGTTATAAAATATCTCTTTATCGGGTGCAAAAATGATATGGTAATTTTTTAACGCGTTATTTTCACATGCTGCTGTCTGAGAAGCCGGGGCAAGTGTATTGCTTTCGGTGTTTACTTCGGCCAAAATATCCTTTAAAATTTTTACTACTCTTGCCGTGAGGTTATTGTGTGTTTTTTGATGCTGAACATCTAACTCACCTTCGTTTTTGGCCAGGTAAGTTAAGTGGTCAAGCGAATCGAGCGTGATATCAATAATTTCTTTAGTAATTTTTTTTTGCCCGCTGCGTACGTGCTCGTAAATAGATTCAAGGTGGTGGGTGAATTCTGTAATTACTTTAAAACCAAACATCGAACTATTTCCTTTTAATGTATGCATAGCCCTGAAAACCTGTTGTATTAGTGCAGGGTCGCCGGGGCTGGTTTCCATTAAAAGCAAGCTCTTTTCCATGTCGGCTATCACTTCCATGGCATCATCGCTAAAGTTTTGTTGGTATTGGTCCATCATCCTATCATTTTTTTAACTGTCGAAACCAATTTTTCTTTAATAGAATCTTTGTCTAGTAGCATGGTTGCTCCGGAGGTTTTGATATAGTCCTGTATGTTTATCGAGCTATCAGAAACAAATAACACCACAGGTAAAAACCTGTAGTAGTGCATTTTCCTGATTTCGTTAATGAGTTGCAGACCGTCTTTATTAGGCATATTTAAATCAGTAATTACCAGATCAATGTTTTTACCATCAAAATGAGATAAAGCATCATCGCCATCGCAGCCGGTTAAAATAGTGTAGCCCGCATTTTTAAGTATAAAGCTGATTACCCTTATAACCATATCTGAATCATCTACTAATAAAACAGTCTTGCTCATTTCAAACTATTGGATAGAAAAGAATTCATTAAATCCGGACGTACTTAAAACATTAGTGATGTACTCAGTTTCTTCGAAAATGTATTTGACAAACACTCCCTCTTTAGAAGCGCTTTTGGATAGAGCTACCAACAATTGTAATCCTGCTACATCAATTCTCTCAATATTTTTGAAATGTATTTCGGCATTGCGATGATCTCTGAGAAGGTTTAATAGTTGTTCTTTTATTTCTATAGCATCTCTGATTATCAGATCGCGCTCTATCACCGTTTGTATATTTTGATTTTCTGTTAATCTATTTTCAATAGAAGTTTGCTTCATAAAATCAATTTTATTTAATTAGAATATTCGCATTTTTTACGTACAGTTAATCAAAAAAGTTGTTAATGATAAAATATATCTGAATGTAGCAGGGGTTTCAGTCGAGAATCTTCGGGCTGTGTTCAAGTAACTATCACTCGAAGCAATCTTTATCCAGGCAGTTGAATGCCCCATTGACCTTACTATCTAAAATCTTAACATAATGGCTGGTGGTGCGCGCCTATTTGTGGCCGAATCCAATTCAACAAAAAGTCTTACTTTTATCTACTCGATACATTAGCTACAAACCTAATTGTTGCACAAGATGGGCTTCGGAACAACTCAACTAATCCTCATACTTATTGCGGTGCCCATTTATTTTTTCCCGGCAATATTAGGCAGGCAAAAAAATAATTTCCGGTCTATCTTTCTCTTTAACTTGCTTTTGGGCTGGACGCTGGTTGGCTGGGTAATTGCGCTAAGGAGGGCCCTGTCTAAAGAGGTGCTGCCGGTTTACCTTAACAAAACGCCGTCTGTATCGGAGGGCGTGACTATGGCATTGTCGCTGAATTTCAAGCAGTTTTCGTTGGACGGGAAATTCCACATCGGGATGATAAATAGATATTTGCGCCATCAACCGGAAAAGATTCTCTATAAAACCAACGTGAAAAATTGGACCGAGAAGAATTGGACGGAAAAAATACACAAAAAGGTAATTGAAGAGTTCTCTTCAGATGCAGAATTCATTTTTATTTCGCCGGGTGGAAATTCATTTAGCATAAATGCTGTGCAGGCAGTAAAAAAGCCTTATCAACACTTTTTCATATCCCAGAGTTCTGCTGTTTTTAATCCTGCTGATCAGGAGATGGAAGAAATAATTACAAGAGAGGGTTTCTGCTGCGCTTACCTGTACGATGAAAAATACGAGCGGCAACAAACCTCATCAAAAGAAGCCTACTATGAAGTGTTTGGTGTCCCGCTGTCGCTTTCGAAAGGATTGCCTTACACTATAGACGAGTTCGGTCAGAAAGTATTTGATACGTCGGGGAATCCGGGCCGAAGCGAAATGATAAGCAGCGCCCGGTTGCAGGCCTGCTGGAAAATGTGGTTCGGGGAGGAGTTTTATCATGTTGTACCAAAGGAAAGGTTACTAAGCTTCGAGGGAGCCTTTAAAATAGCGCAATTGGCCAATGACGTGGTTTTTGTACAATTATATGAGTATGTGGAAGACAGCATAACACGGCAAGCGCAGGAAATACAGTGGGCCTGGCGTAAATGGCTGGATTTTGACGATTTGGTTAAACGGTTCCCGTAATAGAGCTATTAAAAATAAGCGACATCAGGCTGCCCCGTTACCCAACTAAACCCACAAGCTCGTTGCCTTTTCCACCCCCAAAAACCATTAGAAATTCCTGGAAACCCACAGCTAAAAACCGCGCAAAAGTTGGAAAAAGCTGGAAATTTTTTTGGGGTGCGCAAATGCTGTTTTTCTCCAAAAACCGCTATTCCATGCAAATTAGGCGGTTTTTGCTGCAAAATGCAAAAGGCCCTAAAAACACCCAAAAAGTTAGGAAAAACGCCGAAAAACAAGGAAAAACGCGGTTTTTTTTCGCGCGTTTAAGCAAATTTAAGCAGGTAAAAACAGCAAAAACCGGCGGGTATGCTCATCTCAGTCCCGCGCGATTACACCGGTTTTTTCCAACATTTCTATAAAATAAAGCTGGAAAAGAATGTCCCTCAAACGGTCGTTGTTAGATGGCGTTAGTCCCCACCTCATACCAGCTGATATCCATCCCGCCATAGTTCCGCAGCACGTCTACGGCTTCCTGGGCCAGGCGTTCGTTATCGGTGTTAATGTTCATAATTACCTGCGGGCCATAGGCGGCGGGTATAAACTCAATATCTCCTTCGAGGAACTCGTTGCCCAGCAGGTATTCGTAGGCATCCTTTGCGTGGTCGCGATCGTCGAAAGTGGCGGTGGCTATATGTGGTGTCATGCGGGGATAACAGCGATTTGGTTCATTTGTTCACTGGTTCATTAGTTCATTGGTTGGTTTCGTTTATTTTTCTGAACTACTCACCATTCACCGCTCCCTACTTTCTTTTTAAGAAAAAAGTTCAATTGTCGATTTCTTTTTTGTACCTTTTGAACTTATTTGTAAATGGGCCGTATAAGCCGTTTATTACCAATTATAAACTTGTTTTTTTTTTTGTTAATCCCCCTGGCGTTAAATGTATAAACGTTTATTCCTGTTCGTGCTTGCGTTTTCCGCTTTGAGCAGCTATGGCCAAAACCAGAGCCTCAAATTTGAGCATTTGGGGAAAAAGGAGGGCCTGACGCAGATAAACGTGGGCTGCATACTGCAGGATAGCCGCGGCTTTATATGGGCCGGCACGCGCGACGGCCTCAGTAAGTACGATGGCTACGGTTTCACCACCTTCCGCCACGATCCGCAGGATACCTCATCCATAAGCAGCAGCATGGTGGCCGATATTACCGAAGATAAAGAGGGCAATATATGGATCGCCACCATCATCGGCCTTAACAAGCTGGAACGCCGAACGGGCCGCTTCGTAAAATACCAGCACAAAGATGGCGACCCCAATTCGCTCTCTGGCAATATTCTCAACAAACTCTCGGTAGACGAAAAAGGGAACCTTTGGGTAGCAGGCCAAAACGGGCTGGATTACCTGGATACCAAAGCCAACAAAGTCATCAGCCATTACCGGCACAATGCTGCGGATAAGCGCAGCTTAGGAGATAATAAGGTGAGCTGGGTGTACCGCACTGCCGATAACCGCATATGGGCGGGCACTACCGGCGGCGGCCTCAACCTGCTGGATAACGACAAAAAAGGCTTCACCAAATACAGGTATAATGCTACCGACCCGCAAAGCATATCCGGCGATTTCATAAGCTGCATCTTCGAGGATAATAAGCACCGCCTGTGGGTTGGCATGCAGAAAGACGGACTGAACATGCTGGATGTAAAAACGGGCAAATTCACCCGTTACAAGCACAGCGATACGGATAAGAACAGCTTATCGGGCTCTACCATCTACAGCCTCAATATGGATGAGAACGCCAACCTGTGGATAGGCAGCGAAAACGGTGGCCTCTGCATCTTCAACCCCGAAACCAAAAAATTCTACACCTATCTGCACGACGATATAGACAAGAACAGCCTTACCGGCAATACGCTTTACGCCATCACCAGGGATAGGCAGGGCAATATGTGGCTCGGCGCGTTCAGCGGCGGCATCAACCTGTTCAAGCGCAGCTCGGGCAGCTTTACGCACTACCGGCACAATTCTTCGGGCAACAGCCTATCTAATGATTTTGTGCTGGCGGTTTACGAAGATGCGCAACGCAACGTTTGGGCAGGCACCGATGGCGGCGGCCTTAATAAATTCGATTATAAAACGGGCGATGTGGTGCACTACACGCACAATCCCGGCAAAAACAGCATCACCGGCAACTTTGTGCTCACCGTGAACCAGGACACAGACGGTGATTTTTGGCTCGGTACCTGGGCAGATGGGCTAAGCATCTTCAACCCTAAAACCGGCGTCTTTACCAATATCAAAAGCCAGCCCGGTAACCCCAACAGCCTGCCGGGCAACAACATCTACGCGCTGGTAAACGCCGAAGACAGAACCACCTGGATAGGCACCTACAACGATGGGCTTAGCCACTACGATAAAAAAACAAAGCAGTTCACCAATTATAAATACGACCCCAACAACCCCCGCAGCATCAGCAGCGATAGGGTGTATTCCCTGCTGGAAGATAGCCGCGGTAATTTATGGGTAGGCACCTTTGATGGCGGTTTGAATCTTTTCGATAAAAAAACGGGCAGCTTTACCCGCTTTAAACACAACGCGGCAAAAAACAGCATCAGCGACGATAACGTGCCCGACCTTTTTGAAGACCGTAGCGGCAGCATCTGGATAAGTACTTTCTCGGGCCTTAACCAGTTCGATCCCATCACCAGGCATTTTACCACTTATACTAAAAAGGATGGCCTGCCCAGCGATATCATTTACGCTGCCCGCGAGGATGACGACGGCAAACTATGGATAAGCACCAACAACGGCCTCTCCGCTTTCGACCCGGCCACGCATGCTTTCAAGAATTACTCGGTAGAGGATGGCCTGCAGGAAGATGAATTTAAATCGCACTCGGCGTACAAGGGCGCTTCGGGTAGGTTGTACTTCGGCGGGGTAAACGGCTTCAATGCGTTTTCGCCCGGGCAGATTTTGAAGCCGGCGGGTTTTTCACCGCTGATGATCACATCGTTCCAGGTGTTCAACAAAAAGGTGCCTGTAGCCAAAAACAGCACGGATGCTTCGCCCCTGAAACAGGATATATCCGATGCGAAACACATCACGCTAAATTATAAGCAGTCGGTTATTTCGCTGGAGTTTGCCGCGTTGGATTTTACCTCGCCCGATAAAAAGCAATACGCCTATATATTAGAGAATTTTGATAAGGAGTGGAACTTCGTGGGTTCGCGCAATACGGCTACCTACACCAATTTGCCTGCGGGTACTTATACTTTTAAGGTAAAGTATCAAAACATGGCGGGGCTGTGGTCGCCGGTTACGCAGGGTTTAACCATAATAGTCCAGCCGCCTTTCTGGCTCACCTGGTGGTTTAAAATGCTGGCTGTATTGGTGGTAGTGGGCGGTGTGATCGCTATATTCAGACTGCGCATAAGCGCGATAAAAGCGCAGCAGGTAATACTGGAGCGGCAGGTAGAGGAGCGTACCCAGCGGCTTGGAGAAATGAGCAAAGCCGAGCGTGCGCTGCGCCAGGAGGCGGAGAAATCGCGCGAGGAAGCCGAAAAAGCAAACCAGGCCAAAAGCATATTTTTGGCTACCATGAGCCACGAGATACGTACGCCCATGAACGGCGTAATGGGCATGGCTACCCTTTTGGGCAACACGCCACTCAACCTGGAGCAGCAGGAATATACTGAAACCATAAAAACCTGCGGCGATGCGCTGCTGAACGTAATAAACGATATACTTGATTTCTCGAAGATCGAATCGGGAAAAATGGAACTGGAGGAACATGACTTCGACCTGCGCGATTGCATCGAAGCCGTGCTCGACGTGTTTGCCGAGAAAGCCGCCCGCACCAATATCGACCTGGTGTACCAGGTAGAGCACAACGTACCCGTGCAGATTATTGCTGATGCTTTCCGCCTGAGGCAGGTGCTGATCAATCTGGTGGGCAACGCGGTAAAGTTTACCGCCAAAGGCGAGGTGTTTATATGCGTAAAGCTGAAAAGTACCGATGATAAGCAATTCGAGTTGCAGTTCGAGATACGCGATACAGGCATTGGCATCCCGCCGAACAAACTTAACAGGCTGTTCAAGGCGTTCTCGCAGGTAGATTCGAGCACCACCCGCAAGTATGGCGGCACCGGCCTTGGCCTGGCTATCAGCGAAAAGCTGGTTACCCTGATGGGCGGCGATATAGATGTAAAGAGCCAGGTGGGCAAGGGCACCACATTTATGTTTAGCATAAAAGCAAGGCCGGGCGTAAAAACGCAGCGCAATTACGTGCACCTGAACCTATCAGAAGTGCAAAACAAGCGTATTTTGGTGGTAGACGATAACCAAACCAACCGCGATATACTGGAAGAGCAACTGAAGCAATGGGATTTTGTGCCTGTAATGGCCGAATCGGGCGATGCGGCGCTTAAGGCCCTGGCAGGCGACGAACCTGTGCACCTGATAATATCAGACATGAACATGCCCGAGATGGACGGCATACACCTGGCACGTAAGATTCGGGAGAAAACCCCTTCGCTGCCAATCATCCTGCTAACCTCTATGGGTAATGAGCAGAGCAAGAAAAATAAGCACTTGTTCAACGTGGCGTTGACCAAGCCAACCAAGCACCATGTGCTGTATAAGCATGTAATTGAGCAACTTAAGCTGAATATCGAAATCAAGGACGAAGTGCAACCGGTAAAAACACCGTTCTCCGAAGATTTTGCCAGGCAGCACCCTATCAATATCCTCATTGCCGAGGATAACGCCATCAACCAGAAACTGGCCAGATACATCCTCAATAAAATGGGCTATAAGCCCGATATAGTAGAGAACGGGCACGAATGCCTTAACGCCCTCATTGGCAAGAAATACGATATGGTTTTGATGGATGTGCAGATGCCCGAGATGGATGGATTGGAGGCTACCCGCTTCATCCGCCAGAATATGGACCACCAACCCGTAATCATCGCCATGACAGCCAACGCCATGACAGAGGACCGCGAATTGTGCCTGCAGGCCGGTATGAACGATTACCTGAGCAAGCCCCTCAAGCTCCAGGAAATAATGAACGCGCTGGAAAAATGGGAACCCAGCAAAACGGCTATTTAAGTTACGTTATAATTTAGATAACTTTACCCCAACTAAACATCATTTATGATAATTTCTCAAACTAAAATGTTCCGCATTGTGGGGCTGCTATTGTTGTTTTTTGCCTTTACTTCCGCAACTGCCAATGCTTTGGCCTCCGGCGGATATTACTACCAGCTAAAGATATACCACTTTAAGGATAAGGCGCAGGAGCAAGCTACCGATGCATACTTGAAAGATTACTACTTGCCCCAACTACATAAAATGGGCATGGCCAATATAGGCGTATTCAAACCTGCCGATACCGATACCGCCCGCCGCACCTACGTATTTATACCATTTAAAAACTGGAAACAGTTGGAAGGCTTCGAACGGAAGGTGATTGATGCAGGTGATGGCGCGGCGACCGCCAGGGATTACCTGGATGCAGGCTACAAAAGCGCGCCATATACCCGGCTGGAAACCATAGTACTTACGGCATTTGCTACGCGGCTTTCCCCTGTTGCGCCCAAATTAACAGGCGATAGGGCCGCACGAGTTTACGAGTTGCGCAGCTATGAGAGCCCAACCGAAAAATACCATATCAACAAGGTAAAGATGTTCAATAGCGGCGAAACCGACCTTTTCGATAAGATTGGTGCCAATGCGGTGTTTTACGGCAGCGTGGTGGCAGGCAGCCATATGCCCAACCTGATGTATTTAACCTGCTACGATAACATGCAGGAACGAGACAAGCACTGGAAGGCTTTTTTCGACGCGCCTGAATGGAAAGCCCTCATTGGCGACGTGCAATACAAAAACAATGTATCGCGTAATGACATGGTTTTTCTCCATCCCACCGAATATTCTGACTTTTAAATTTACTGAATGAAGCTGGAAAAGCGAGATTATGACGCCGTTGTAGTAGGCTCGGGTCCCAATGGGCTTGCTGCGGCTATTTTGATGCAGCAAAAGGGCCTTTCGGTATTGGTGCTGGAAGCCAAGGATACGATAGGCGGAGGCCTGCGCACTGCGGAATTGACCTTACCCGGCTTCAAGCACGATATCTGTTCGGCTATCCATCCGCTGGCTGCCGCCTCGCCGTATTTCAAGACTTTACCGCTGGCCGATTTTGGCTTGAACTATCTCAAACCTGATGTTGATGCCGCGCATCCTTTAGATGATGGCACGGCAGGCTTGTTAAAAGGCAGCGTAACCGAAACTGCCCGTTTACTGGGCGGCGACGAAGCCGCATATACTAAATTAATGGCATCTGTAACAGAAGCCTGGCCGCAAATAGATAGCGATGTTTTAGGTCCGTTGCATATTCCCAAACACCCGCTGGTAATGGCCGGTTTTGGGCTAAAAGCTATGCCGCCTGCAACCTTTTTGGTAAATGGTTTTAAAACCGGACAAGCGAGGGCATTATTGGCGGGCATGGCGGCGCATTCTATGCAGCCGCTTAGCCATGTTACAACATCTGCCATAGCACTGGTGCTGATGGCAGCGGGGCATCTGGGCGGCTGGCCCATCCCGAAGGGCGGTTCGCAAAGCATTGCCAACGCATTGGCGGCTTATTTTACCTCGATAGGAGGCAAGATAGAGACCGGCACTTATGTAAAATCCTTGTCACAGCTGCCATCCGCGCATGCGGTGTTATTCGATATTTCGCCAAAACAACTGTTACAGATAGCCGGGCATCAATTCTCGGCCATCTACAAATGGCAGTTGGAACGATACCGTTACGGCATGGGTGTTTACAAGGTTGATTGGGCCTTGGATGGCGCTATTCCTTTTACCGCAGAAGGTTGCAGGCAGGCAGGCACCGTGCACATCGGCAATACCTTCGAAGAAATAAAAGCAGCCGAGCAGCAGACCTGGGCCGGACAACACCCGGAAAAACCATTCGTATTGCTGGCTCAGCAAAGCTCGTTCGATGCTTCGCGCGCGCCGGAGGGCAAGCATACCGCATGGGCATACTGCCATGTGCCAAACGGCTCTACCAAAAACATGACGGAAGCTATAGAAAAGCAAGTAGAACGCTTTGCCCCGGGCTTCCGCGAGCGGATATTGGCCAAGCATACGATGGATACCACGCAGATGGAGGCCTACAACGCCAACTATGTGGGCGGGGATATCAACGGGGGGGTAATAGATATCGGGCAGTTATTTACAAGGCCCGCCCTGCGTTATTCTCCATATAAAACCTCGGCAAAGGGTATCTATTTATGCTCGGCATCAACCCCTCCCGGGGGTGGGGTGCATGGTATGTGTGGTTTCTGGTCGGCCAAAAAAGCGCTTAAAGACGTGTTCGATATTTCGGTTGATAGTTTATAGATTTACCTCATGAAAGTTAGCAAAACCTGGTTGGTACTCTGCTTCGCGATGTTGTTCCACATCGCATCCGCGCAGCAAAAAAGCCCTTTTAAACCTCAGAAAGCTTTATTAGACAATATACAAAGCAATTTTAAGCTTGCAGATGCACAGTATAAGTACATGGCCACGCTATTGCAGCCCGAGCAATTCCCCAAGACTTTCCACCCCGAAACGGGGACGACGGAAACCAGCAATTCGGGTTGGTGGTGCAGCGGCTTTTATCCCGGCACCTTAATGAAGCTTTACGCCCAAACCCATGATAAAGCCCTGAAAGCCGGGGCCGACCGCATCATGGCCGTTTTGGCCAAAGAGCAATACAATACCCACACGCACGATTTGGGTTTTATGATGTATTGCAGCTTCGGTACGGCCAACCAATTGGAGCCAAAGCCCGAATACAAGCAGATACTGATCAACAGCGCCAAATCGCTCTCTACCCGTTTCAACCCAAAGGTGGGTTGCATCAAATCGTGGGATTCTAAGCCATCCGATTTCCTGGTCATCATAGATAATATGATGAACCTCGAACTACTGTTCTGGGCTACCCGCGAGACGGGCGACTCCAGCTATTACAAAATTGCCGTCACCCACGCCAACACCACTATCAAAAACCATTACAGGGCAGATTACAGCTCATACCATGTGATTAATTACAGCGCCGAAACAGGTGCCGTACAGGAAAAGAAAACTGCGCAGGGCTTCGCGAATGAGTCTGCATGGGCCAGGGGCCAGGCCTGGGGCCTTTACGGCTTTACGGTAATGTACCGCGAAACAAAGGACAAGAAATACCTGGAACAGGCCGACCATATTGCAGGCTTCATACTCAATAACCCAAACCTTCCGGCGGATAAGATACCCTATTGGGATTACAATGCGCCAAACATCCCCAACGCCTTGCGCGATGCCTCAGCTGCGGCCATAACAGCGTCTGCTTTATTAGAACTTTGCCGTTACAGCGACAAGCCTTCTGCAAGCAAATACTTCAAAGCAGCGGAGAGTATCCTGATGACTTTATCGTCTAAAACCTATAAGGCACAGCTCAAAACCAACGGTGGGTATATATTACAACACAGCGTGGGCCATTTCCCGGCCGGTACAGAGATTGACGTGCCGCTAACCTATGCCGATTACTATTTTGTTGAGGCAATGGAGCGATATACAGCGTTTGCAGGGAAATAATTGGAATATCGAATTAGCCCGGACAGTTGGGGCAATTTATGTACGATAGCTGTAACAAAACTATAGTACCGATTTGAATTAACAAATAGATCAATTCAGTTTTAAAAAAGGAGATGTGCTTTTTCTTAAAAATGCAGCTGTATAATATCACGAAGATAAACGCTACAAATAATGGGAGCATAAATAAATTAGCGTAAAATAAAAGCATACCAAAGAATCTTGCTTCACCTTCTAAATGACTTACATTGTGTATCGCAAATAAAACACACAATACCGAAGCGGTTGCGAATACGATGCGTAGAATGGTTTTAAAGGTTTCCATATTCTAAGATATTTCTTAAATGTCTCCTCACGTTCTTCTGACAAGGGAACCTGAGAGAGCGGATGCTCCTAATTCACCGCCCTTATCTTAATTACCAACTTCTTCACCTTGCCGCCGTTTCTTATACCCGCTTCGTGTAGTTCGCCCGGGAAAAACAGGAAAAAGTAGTCGGGCGTTGCAGTATGTGCTTTGCCTTTGATGTAATAATTCTGCACATCCTTTGTTTCATCGTATGGCTTGGTAATTACCACTGAGTCTTTTTTGCCCTGCGTGTATATATCCTCCTTGCCTGATATGACGTAATGCAGGTCGATAAAATTCTTATGCGTTTCAAAACCCGCGGTATCGAGTTTTTTTGGCTCAGGCTCGGTGATAATAGCGAATATGTTGTCGCCATCTATGGTGTATTTACCTGGTGCCATCAGTTCCAGGTTACGGTCGCGCAAAAAGGCGATCACTTTATCCCAGCCGGCTTTGTTGGCTTCGTATTGTTTGGCAAACTCTATTACGTTCAGTGGCTGCTCCGGGTTTAACTTTAAGCCATTGGCCCAAACGCGTTGTTTAAGCCACGCTTTGGCCGTTTTTTCGGTCCACACGGTACGGCCACTCTGCGCTATGCAAACGTTTGCGAGGATTAATAAGGCAATAAGCGCGCACAAGCTTTTGTAGGCTGATAAATGTTTCATAGTTTAGTTTGATAATTGGCGCCCGGCTGGCGGCGGGATAAAAATAGTTTTTTATACAGCATAAATATAAACAATTCTGCCTTGAAAGTATTACACAGTGTACACCCCGAAGACTTTAAGAACTACCAAACCCAACAAATTCGCGAGCGGTTCCTGATAGATGAACTGGTGCAGCCCGGTGCCCTCAACTGTGTTTACACCCATTACGACAGGATGATCGTAGGCGCGGCATGCCCTGCGGACAGTCAGCTGGACTTGCCCAACTACCCCAATCTGCGTGCTGATTATTTTTTGCAACGCCGCGAGATAGGTATCATCAACGTTGCCGGCGATGGTGAGGTAATTGCAGATGGCCAGGCATACAGCCTGAAGAAACTCGACTGCCTGTATATCGGCAAAGGAGTTGAATCGGTTACGTTCACCAGCGCGGATGCAGCATCGCCTGCCGTATTTTACCTGTTATCTGCACCTGCTCACGCCATGTATCCTACCACGTTGGTAAGCAACGATGAGGTAGTTAAGGTTAATGCAGGTAGTACGGCCATGGCTAATGTTCGCGTAATCAACAAATACATCCACGCCGAAGGCATCAAAAGCTGCCAGCTGGTAATGGGCCTTACCATACTGGCTAATGGCAACGTTTGGAACACCATGCCGCCCCACGTGCACGACCGCCGTATGGAGGCTTACTTTTATTTCGACCTGCCCGAGGGGCAAAAGATATTCCATTACATGGGAGAGGGGCAAGAAACCCGGCACATCCTGCTGGGTAATTACGATGCGGTGGTTTCGCCGCCCTGGAGCATCCACTCCGGCAGCGGCACATCCAGCTATAGCTTTATTTGGGGCATGGCCGGCGAAAACCTCGATTATACCGACATGGATGCAATAGCGATAACAGATATCAGATAACACAAACAAATACAGACTTGGAAAACAAATTTTCATTAGCCGGCAAGGTGATTATAGTAACCGGCGGCACGGGCATTTTAGGTAATGCATTCATCAAAGGGATAGTAGAAGCAGGCGGTGCTGTTGGCATTTTGGGCCGGAACGAACAAGTTGCCGAAGAACGCGCAGCCGCTATCAATGCAGCCGGCGGGCAGGCCATTGCGCTGATAGCCGATGCCATGGACGAGGCACAACTGATTGCCGCAAAGGACAAGATATTGGCCAAATTCGGCCGGATAGATGGCTTGGTTAATGGCGCCGGCGGCAACATGCCCGATGGCGTGCTGCAGCCTGAAGAGGACTTGTTTGCCATGAAACTGGATGGCATGAAAAAAGTGGCCGACCTTAACCTATGGGGTACGCTTATCCCCACACAAATATTCGGTCGGGAGATAGCGAAGACGGGTAGGGGGAGTATCGTGAATATTTCCTCCATGAATTCCAAAAGCGCGGTGACTAAGGTGCTGGGCTACAATATGGGCAAGGCTGCCGTAGATTGCTATACCCAGTGGTTTGCCGTAGAGCTGGCCAACCGTTATGGCGATGCCATCCGCATGAATGCCCTGGCCCCCGGTTTTTTCCTTACAGAACAAAACCGTAACTTGCTTACCAAGCCCGAGGGCGGCTACACGCCGAGGGGCGAGTCGGTTATCCGTAACACCCCTTTCAAGCGATTTGGCCATCCGGATGAATTGATAGGCGCGCTGGTATGGCTGCTGAGCGATGCCTCGGCTTTCGTAACCGGCTCAATGATTTGTGTAGATGGCGGGTTCTCGGTATTTAGCGGCGTTTAAAATAAAAAAATAGGCTGCGGATGTCGCAGCCTATTAATAAAGCAAGTAGAAAATTAGTATGGGCAAAGGCCGTATAGAAGCGTTTAGCGATGGTGTTATAGCCATTATCATCACCATTATGGTGCTGGAATTGAAAGTGCCGCACCACGCCGATATCGAGGGGCTTTTACCTCTGTTGCCTGTATTTATAAGCTATGCGCTTAGTTTTATATACGTGGGCATTTATTGGAACAACCACCACCACATGTTCCATGCGGTAAAATCTGTAAACGGGGCTGCTTTGTGGGCCAATCTGTTTTTGCTATTCTGGCTTTCGCTGGTACCATTCGTTACTTCCTGGATGGGCGAGAATCACTTTGCCACCTGGCCGGTAGTATGCTACGGTGTGGTATTGATAATGTGCGCGGTTGCCTACACCATTTTAGCAAGGGTGCTCATACGACACCATGGCGAGCATTCCCTGTTGGCCCGGGCATTAGGTGGCGACTATAAAGGAAAGGTTTCGCTGGGAATATATGTAACTGCAGTGGCGCTTTCATTTTTTAATGCATGGCTTGGTTTTGCGCTGTATGTGGTAGTGGCATGCATTTGGTTTATACCTGATAGGCGCATAGAAAATAAAATAGGGCATGAGGAGGGCCCGATAGGTGGCTAAATTTTTTGATGAGATTGGTGATAAGCATCGTGAGTTTATCACCGCACAGAAGATATTCTTCACAGCATCGGCACCGCTTGATGCCGCCGGGCATGTAAACCTGTCACCTAAGGGGATGGATAGCTTCCGGGTACTATCAGCCAATCGGGTAGCCTACATGGATATTAACGGCAGTGGCAACGAAACATCGGCACATATGCTGGAGAACGGCCGTATTACCGTCATGTTCTGCGCGTTTGATGGCCCACCCAATATCCTGCGCCTGTATGGTAAAGGCTATACGGTTTTGCCCGGGCACGATGAGTGGGACGAACTATCCGCGCTGTTCCATCTGCCGCTGGCTGCCAGGCAGGTAATCGTGGCCGATATAGATAAGGTGCAAACCTCCTGCGGCTTCGGCACCCCATACTACGAATACCTGGGCGAGCGCGACCAGGCCATCAAATGGGCCGAAAATAAAGGACCCGAAGGCATAGAAAAATACCAGGCCGAAAAGAACCGCACCAGTATGGATGGGTTACCTACGGCGATGTTTGATGAGTTTTAATGATGTCATCAAATAATTAAGTTTTGTCAGCGCGGCGAGTTGCCTCTAAAATGAGCGAAAGGAGATATCTAAAAGAATTTGTCTTTATCCAAATTGCGGTTGAATTTGGCAAGGATACGGTAACTCCTAAAAGTTTGTATCTCAAGCTGATGGAATGGACGAGGCTATTGCGTGAGTCTAACGATTCCCGAATTAAGGCTTTCTATGATTCAAGCTTTTTATATTTTGAACGTTTTAACATAGATGAATATCAACTGGAACCCTTGTGGTATGATTTCAATGAGCTTATCAATTATGACTTTTTGAAACCAACACCTGCCAGATTGGAGACAGCGGTGCTTATCGTAAGAGATATTCTATGGGAGATTATAGCTTTTAAGACAGACAGACACTGCAAGTTGTTAAAAGAAGATAACCTGAGATTGTTAACGGATGACAAAAGGGAAGAAGTGTTTTTTTGTTGCGACGCCTGTTCTTACACGGAACGTTTGGATGGCAAGCCAATAGAACCGACTGGGATTCTTTTTCCTGCGACTAAAGCGCAGATTCTTAAATATAACATCCGCCCTTATAAATATAAAAGGGACAATGATTTTCCGGAATAATCGCTCAGAGACGTTCCGGTGGGGACGCCGGAACTGGGGTAAATATTAAATACGTCATGCCGAATTTATTTCGGTACCCCATCTGATTAGTTCGTGGCGATGCAAAGCCGCTGGCATATCGGCTACTTTTATGATGGGGTTCTGAAAAAATTTCAGAATGACGAGTTGGGTTGATTATTACATCAGCTCCTTCATCAATTTATCAAAAGCCTCCTTTAATTCCGCCAGTTCGATTTCAATCTTACTTAACCTCGCCTCTAATTCAGATGAAGAGCGGCGCACAGGTTCGTCGATAGCATCATCTTCGGGGATGGTGCCGCCTAGCAGGTGGCGGTAGCGCACCTCTTTTTGGCCGGGTCGTTTAGGCATTTGCTCTACGTAAGGCATGTCGCCATCGGCAAGTTTCTCTAGTATGGTTTGCACCTCGTCCAAATCGTCAAATTCATACATCCTGCCCGAATTGGAGTTTATCTCGCCAGGCGTAAGCGGGCCGCGCAAAATGAGCAGGCAAATCACGGTAACTTCTGATGGTACTACCGGAAACACGATGCCAAAGTTATGTTTATACTTAATGGCCCTGCTGCTGCCGCCGGTTGCAGTAGATATCAACCCCTTGCGTTTCAGGGTATCCAAAGCAAGCGTTACCTCACTATCGCTATAATCCACTACCGGCTTGCGCGACGATTTTTGGTTGCAGGCAACGGTAAGGCCATTTAGCGTCATGGGGTAGTAATCGGGCGTGGTTTTGCTTTTTTCCATCAGCGAACCCAAAACACGTAACTCGGTATCGGTTAAAACAGGTAAAGATTGCGGCGTATCCATACGCGAAGATAGTTAACAGTTAGCAGTTTTCAGTGGGCAGTTAGCGGATGTTAGATTGCCAGTAAGGACACCGACAATTTGGGAGGAGTAAAATTCACATCATCTCTCACGGGGCCGGTGTCCTCACCTGCACCTTTTCGGTAAATGGTTCTCGGCAGCAAAAAACTGCCTGCTGCAAACCGTCAACTGCCAACTGATACCTATCTTCGCCACCATGACGATAAGTATTTTAGGTTGTGGATGGTATGGATTGGCGTTGGCAAAAGCACTATTGGTCGATGGCATAACGGTAAAGGCTTCTACCACTTCCCCGAATAAGCTCCCCATATTGGAAGCCGAAGGGATAAAGCCATTTCTTATCGATTTATCCAATGAGTCGCCCTTGAGTGCTGCTTTTTTTGAAGCTGATATCCTCGTCATCGCCATACCCCCCAAAGCACGCTCCGGTGCAGGGAGCGAGTATGTGCCGAAATTGCAACGCGTGATTGAGGCCGTTGACAAATCGCCCCTAAAGAAAACGATACTCATCAGTTCCACCGGCGTATATGCCGATTTGAACGAGCAGGTTGACGAGCAAACACCACCTCAACCAAACACCCCGGCCGGACAGGTGCTGTTTGATGCCGAGGAGTTATTCCGGCGGCAAACAGGGTTTCAAACCACCATCATCCGCTTCGGCGGCCTCATTGGCCCCGGCCGCGACCCGGGCAGGTTCTTCGCCGGGAAAAAGGATATCCCTAACGGATTGGGCCCCATCAACCTCATCCATCTGGACGATTGCATCGGCATTACCAAAGCCATTATCGCGCAGGATGTCTTCGGCAAAACCATTAACGCCGTTGCGCCACATCATCCTGCAAAAGGCGAATTTTATACAATTGCTGGCGCTAAAGCAGGATTAGAATTGCCGGTTTTCCTGCCGGATTTGAAAGAGTGGAAAATTGTGGATAGTAAGGTGGTGGGCCGGGAGCTTGCTTACGACTACAGTATTGCGGACTGGCTCAATTGGCTAGTGTAAGCTATTGAATCCCGAACGACCTGTTCTTGAAATATGCAATCTTTAGTTCAAACATTTCGGCCATTTTGGCGGCGCGCCATTTGGCCTCATCGGCTTTTTCGCCTGCAAATAACTCATCTACTGTTTTGATGAATAAGGCCATCCAGGTTTCGAAATGCTGATGCGCTACCGGTAATTTCGCATGTGGCGGGAAGGGGCTGCCGAAATAAGTATGCTCGCCTAATAATACGGTTTGCCAAAAGCGGTACATCTTTTCGAGATGCACGGGCCAGTTATCCTGTATCACTTCGTTAAAAACCGGGCCCAACAGGGCATTCGCTTGAATCCTATTGTAAAAGGTATCTACGAGCAGTTTTATGTCGTCAATCGTTAATATCGCGGGTCTTTCGTCTATCTTCATTTCACTTCAAATTGAAAGGTGCCGGCTGTTATGGCATAATCTTTAACGCTGTTTACCAATTTTCCGTCTAAATATGCTTTTTTACCCTGCGGGAAGCTGATGCTTGCCGTGGTATTTGCGGGAATGGTGACTTTGTATTCCACCGCATCGCCATTGCGTTTCCACGAAGAAATAATCTTGCCATAAGGCCCGGTGTGCGAGGCCTCGAACTGGTTTAGCCCTGCTACGAAGTTCGGTTTCAACACTACGTGCTTAAAGCCCGGCTGCTTTTCATCGGGCTCGATGCCGCCGATACCCCGGTACAGCCAGGCACCGATACCGCCGAACATGATATGGTTGAGCGATATATCGTGCTTGGCATCTATGGCCCAGTTCTCGTAAAGCGTGGTAGCACCGTTCACCATCCACCAACCCCAGGATGGGTAGGTTTCCTGCGCAGCAACTTTGTAAGCCACATCGGCGTAGCCGTTATCGCTAAGCGCATTCATGATGGCCTTTCCGCCCAATATCCCAACATCCAGGTGGAAGTTATCAGTTGCTACGCGTTTAGCCAAATTGGCGGCTACACGGGCTTTATAGGTATCCGGCACGATGCCCATGAAGAGCGGCACGCTCAGCTCTGTTTGCAGCCCGGTGTTGTAGCTGCCGGTTTGCTCGTTCAGGTATTTATCGTTAAACGTTTTCTTTATCTTAACTTGCAGGGCGGTGTATTTGGTGTAATCGTCGCTCTTGCCCAGTAGTTTGGCAATTTTGGTAAGGATGGCCACATCGGCGTAATAATAACATGTAGAGGTAAGCTCTACCGGTGACACGGATTTAACCGGCACCCAATCACCAAGTCCCCAACCGCAAAGGCCAGATGGGTAAAGCTGGTTGATGTGTTCTACGTAACGGCGGATATTATCGTAATTATCGGCCAGTATTTTCTGGTTGCCGTAAAACATGTAGACGTTCCAGGGTATCATGGCCACGGTGCTGGTCCAATCAGGCCCGTTGCCCCATTCATAGCCCCAGCCGGCCGTTGGAATGATGGAAGGCAAAACGCCATTGGGCTGCTGCTCGTCGCGGTGGTCGGCCATCCACTTTTCGTAAACGGTGATGCCGTCGAAGTTGTATAGGCCGGTTTCTGATGCGATGATGGCGTCGCCTGTCCAGCCGTTCTTTTCTCGCTGCGGGCAATCGGTAGGGTAGCCAAAAAGGTTGCTGAGGTACGAGTTATTGGTGGCATACCATATTTTGTTGATGGTGGGGTTAGAGGTGTTTACGTTTCCCACAGGCGCAACGTCGCTATGCATAAAATAACCGGTAAGGCTTTCTTTGGTTAATTCTATGGGTTCGGTGCTGCTCACCTCCACGTATTGGAAGCCCTTGTAATTGAATTTGGGCATAAATGTTTCGGTGCCTTTGCCGCTCAGCGTAAAGATATCAACCTGGAAGGGGTCCTTATCATCGGTGGGGCGATAGTGCAGGTCGATATTGGAAAGATCTACATGGCCGTCCTTGTATAGCCTTTCGCCATGTTTCAGGCTGATAACGGTACCTGCTTTGCCGTTTACGGTTATCTTGCTTACGCCGGAGATGTTCCTCCCCAAATCGAAAACGTAATTGCCATTATCCATTTTGCTGAGGGTTTTCGTGGAGATTTCTTCCACTGCGCGAATGGGTACCACCTGCTGCGATACGATATTTTGCGATGGGGTGGGGCGTGCAAAGGCCTGCTTCCATTTGGTATCGTCGAAAGCTGTGGTGTTCCAGCCGGGTTGATCGAGCCGGGCATCGTAATGCTCGGCGGTATAGATGCTGTTGAGGGTTATGGGGCTCAGATCAGTTTTCCAGTGTTCGTTGCTGGTGATGGTTTCGAAAGTGCCATCGTCGTAGGTAATCCGCAGGTCGAGGCAGAAGGTGGGCCGTGCCCGCCACGCGGCCAAATGGAAATCCCAAACGGCGGTGCTTTGGTGGTTGTACCAGCCATTACCCAGCAACACGCCGATGGCGTTTTTGCCTGCGGCTATCTGGGCCGTAACATCGTAAGTAACATATAGTGTGCGCCTGTCGAACCGGGTGTACATAGGGTCTAACCTGTGGTTGCCAATTTTTTGGCCATTGATGTATAGCTCGTATAAACCCGCCGCGGCGATATATGCTCTTGCCGATTTTACCTTTTTGCCCGTGCTGAATGTGGTGCGGAAGTAGGGGGCTGGTTTTACGTTAAAGCCGTTCTCGTCGCTTATCCAGCTGCCTTTCCAGTTGCCCATGCCCATCATGCCGGTTTCGAAGCTGCTGATGGCCGATGGCGTTGCTTTTACGACGTTTTTATCCCAGGTAACAACACGCCAGTAATATTTAGTAAAGGGCTGCAGGCCCTTGCCCTGGTAAGTTGTTAATATATCCGCAGAAATAATTTTAGCCGTTGCCCAGGCTTTGCCGGTTCCCTTGCTAACCTCCGCTGAATCCATCCCTACGATGATTTGGTAGGCCGTTTGTGAGGCTCCCTGACGGTTGTCTGCTATCATCCAGCTTAAGCGCGGATGCGGCGAATCGACGCCGAGCGGGTTTACCAGGTACTCGCAACGCAGGTTTACGGGTTGGGCGGCAAAAGAATTAAGGGAGACGAACAGAAAACAGGCAAGCAGTTGGATATATAATTTCATGGGATGGCTAATATCGAAATTAGCGCGGGGCTTAGCAAGGGAAATACGGTGCTTCGCATCCCCATCTGTCTGGTGCAGTCTCCCGGTACTTCACTCACTGTATTTCCTTACAATTTCCTTATCCTGATGTTCCTGAACCAAACATCAGCCCCATGATCCTGCAAGGCTATGCGGCCTTTTTTGAAAGTGCCAAAATCGGGATAGTCCTTGAATTTGCTGTCTGCGACGAGTTTTTTCCAGTTATCGGTCCATAGCTTGGTGGTAAGCACCTGCTCTTCGTTGATGAAAATATTCAGCACGCCGCCGCTTACCAATATCATGGTTTTGTTCCATTCGCCTGCGGGCTTTACGTTATCTTTGCTTATCGACATCAAATCATAGAGGTCGCCGGCGCGGTGTTTTATCAGGAAACCATCTTCATTTTCTTTATTATCGCATATCTGTGTTTCTATGCCGGTATGCCAGCTGTAAGGATACTTCCTGGGGTCCTCGTTCACCAAAAAGATAATGCCGCTATTGCCTGCACGCGAGATTTTCCATTCCACACAGAACTCGAAGTTCTCGTATTCGTTATCGGTAACCAGGTCGCCTCCATTTTTGCTTTGCCAGTTGCCCTTTTGCGAGGCATCTAAATGCAGTATGCCGTTTCCGGCCTTCCAGGCTTTGCCTGCTTCGGTTTTACCGTAGGTATGCCAGCCTTTGGTGCTTTTACCATCGAAAAGCGGTTTCCAGGTGGTGTCGGTAGAGGTGGTGCTATCTGTGGTTGCTGCGGTAGTATTTTTTTTCGACGAATTGCAGCTGCTCATGAGCGCCGCCGCAAATATTAACAGTAAAAAGCCTCTCATAGTACTTAGTTTATCAATCTCACAAAACGTTACAAATTCCCTTTTTTCATTTCGCCTACTGCGTAGGTTGCCGCACGTGCGGTTAGCGCCATATACAAAATAGACGGGCTTTGGTTGCCGGTGCTGGCCATACAAGCGCCATCGGTAACGAATACATTTTTACAGTGGTGTAATTGGTTCCATTCATTTAGCAGCGAGGTTTTTGGGTCCTTACCCATACGTACGCCGCCCATCTCGTGTATATCTAACCCGGGAGCCTGCTTATTGTTGTAGGTGCTGATATTTTTACACCCGGCTTTTTCCAGCATCTGGCTGGTTTGGGTAAGGAAATCCGTAATCATCCGTTCGTCGTTATCATCATAACTTACGGAAGTTACCAGCAACGGGATGCCCCACTGGTCTTTTTTATCCCCGCTGAGCCTAACATGGTTGCTTTCCTTAGGTACGGTTTCGCCCTGCAGGTAGGCATACACATGCCACGGGCCCGGTTCGCACATATCGTCTTTGTACTGTGCGCCAACCTGGCCCTGGCCGGTTTCGGGCGTATGCTGGTCGCGGTAGGCATTCATAAAAGTAGTGTAGCCGCCATAGAAGTCGGTTTCCTGCTTATGCAGGTTGCGGAAGTTTACGAGAATCAGGTCTGTTGGGTTACGCCCGAAATAATATTTATCCAGGAAACCATCTATATCGGCATTAACCGAAGCACGGTAATTATGAAAGGCGATGTATTTGCCCAATAAGCCGCTATCATTCCCCAAACCATTTGGGAAGCGGTTTGATTTGGAGTTGAGCAACACAAGGTTACTATTGAGCGCCGAGGCGTTCAGGAAGATGATGCGAGCCTTGTACTCAATAACTTCTTTGGTGTTTGCATCTATCACCCTTACGCCGGAGGCCTTACCCAACTTGTCATCGTAAATAATGGAGTGTACAACCGAGTGCGGACGAATAGTTAAATTTCCTGTCTTTTTGGCCCAGGGTAGGGTTGAACTTACCGAACTGAAGTACCCGCCGAAGGGGCAACCGCGCATGCACATATTACGTGCCTGGCATTTGCCGCGCCCCTGGTCAAGGTGCACCTGTTGCGGGTCGGTTAGGTGCGCCCATCGGGCATGCACCAGATGGCGGTCGGTATAGTTTTCGTTAAGTTTTTGTTTGATGTGGGTGAGGGGCGCGTTCATGTCGAAAGGTTTCATGAACTCGCCATCGGGCATGGCCTCCAGGCCATCTTTATTGCCGCAGATGCCAATGAATTTCTCTACATGGCTGTACCATGGCGCAACATCTTTATAGCCTATGGGCCAACCAATGCCGTAGCCAAAACGCTCGGGTGCGGTGAACTCGAAATCGCTCCAGCGTTGGGTGGCACGGCCCCAGGTTAGCGATTTGCCGCCGACCTGGTACCCGCGTATCCAGTCGAAAGGTTTTTCCTGTATGTAGGGGTGGTCGGCATCTTTTACGAAGAAGTGGTCGCAATCGTCGCCGTAGCCTGCGGCTTTAGTTATCAAGGGGTTTTCTTGCTGCTGCTGCCGGTTGATGCGCCCGCGGTAGCGGAACTCCCAGGGTGGGGTGGTGGCGGTGGGGTAATCTTTTATGTGCTCCACATTGCGGCCACGCTCAAGTACTAAGGTTTTTAAGCCCTGTTCGCAAAGTTCCTTGGCTGCCCAGCCGCCGCTGATGCCCGAGCCGATCACTATTGCATCGTACGTTAGCGACGCAACATCATCCTTCATAGTTAACGACATGTAGATATCCTTATAATTGGTATTATAAAGATGAGGAAATTAATTGTGAAATATGATTATTTAACTGAGGTATGGTAGGACTTTCGCCCGATTTTATGTAACAATTTGATGAGGAATTGGCGAGGATAAGCGAGGCCCCGGCATCCAGCCCCAGCAGTTGACCGAGGCTGAAACCCGCGTTGAAGTTATCGCCCGCGCCGGTGGAAACTGTTGGGTTTGAAATAAAAAACGGTGTATCTGAATAGGTACCCGATGCATCCCAGGCCAACGAAATTTTTGAAGTATGGATGATAAGCGTACCCAGGCCCAATTGGGGGAACAGGGCATCGCCGATAGCCTGTAAATCACGCGGGATATCCGCATTGTTGAGTATCTTATACAAAATACCCGCCTCGTTGCGGTTAAGGCTGAGCGTTACACGACCGTGATTGCCGAACTGCTTTATCAGCCCCAGGGCTGTGTTGATGGCTTCAGCGCTGCGTTTGGAGCAATCGGAAAGGTCGAAAAAGAAATGCCGTTGGCTGCTTTTTGCTCCTTGAAATACCTCATCAAGCAGGCCCTGCCACATGTTATTGGAGTGGTCCGGCTCGCTCCAGTTAACCAGGCAAACTAAATCAGCATCCCCAAATATAGCTTTAAGCTTTGGCAAGCCGATGGCAGATTTGATTGCCTGCCAATCCGCGTGGTTAAGGTCGGTCATTTGTGCCAGCATGATTTTACCATCGGTAAATTCCATAGCGGTGGTGAAGCCGGGGTTGGTGAAGCTGTGTAGCGTGCAGTCAGGATGCATGTCCGCAAACGCTGCGTGCACCGAGGGCAACCCGAAGGCTCCCACGCAATCTACACCCGCCCCCATTTGTGCCATGGCGTTGGCAATAATGGGCATGTTGCCGCCAAGCTTCAGTTGTTGCTCTTCGCTCTCCAGGCTAAAGCCGCTGCCGCTTTTGGCCGAGATATAATCGCCGAACTGCATGATGGTTTGGAAGTGCTCCGTTTCGCCGTTTTGGGTTTTGTTGACGACCACCTTTACGATGGAATCGACAAAACCATCGAAACCTGCGGCAATTTTTTTGTTGCCGAGTGTTGAAGCGGCATTTTCCAGGCTTTCCTTTATGGCAGTAAGCTTATCTCTCATTCGATCAGGATGCGTGTTCCAATTGGGATGCTGCGCCGCTATCCAGCATGATGCGGGCATGCGGTATGGTTTGCAATATAGATGCCGGCACATCGGTACCCACCACGCCTTGCAGGCTTTCGGCAATGATGCCTGCCTTTTTCGCGCCGGAGGCAATCAGTACAGCTGTTTTTGCTTCTCTTAAATGCTGCAAACCGAGCGTGATGCCTTGTGTCAACACGGTTTCCTGCTTGAAGTACTTCTGGCCAACCTCCACGGTGACAGGTGCTAATTCAGACAGGTGCGCATACAGATCGAATGGCGTGCCAGGCTCATTCAAACCCAAATGCCCATTCATACCTATACCTACGATCATAACATCCAAACCGCCGTGGCTGCTGATGAACTGGTTGATGCGCTCGCATTCGGCCTCTAAATCTTCGGCTTTGGCATCAAACATCACTACGCGCTCCGGGTCGAGGTCCAGGTGGTCGAAAAAATTGGTGTGCAGGTAATGCTTACAACTGCCATAGTCGCGCTCGTCCATTCCCACCCATTCATCCAGCCCGATGACGGTGCATTGGCTAAAATCTGCTTTGCCTTCTTTGGCGTATTCCACCAAATACTTCAGCATGCCCGATGGCGATTCTCCCGAAGGAAAAACGATGAGGGAGGTTGGTTTTTCGGCAAGGTGGGCGGCAACCAAATCGGCGGCGGCTTTAGACATATCGTCGGGGGTGGGGTATATGGATATTTTCATTTTGTCGTCATTATTAGCGTGTTTTAAAATTCCCCTCTTGAGAGGGGGCGCGTCGGAAAGGTGCGGCGGCAGGGGTGTGTTCGCGACGCGGCATTTCGTTTTAGTAAGGCATCACGCCTAACACACCCCTCCACCCCTCTCAAGAGGGGAATCGCATGAGGGCCCTGCTTTTTATCGTTAAATTTCTTTATAATCCAGCCACAGATCCACCGGCTTAGCAACCTTCGCGCTAAAAGGCAAGTTTACCTTTTTACCCTGCCCTGCCGATGCATAGGCTGCATATATCAACTCCATAACGGCGCGGCCATCGTCGCCGGTTACTAATGGGGTTTTATCTTCGCGTACGCATTCAATAAAGTGTTTCAGTTCGTGCGGGTAGCCCTGGTTAAATACCTCTTCAAATACCGTGAAGCTCCAGCCTGCAGTGGTATCGGCTTTTTCCATCGCGTAGCCGTAGCCTTCCCTGCTGTAAGTAATGGCGGCATTCCCCATAAACAGGTCGGCGTAAATTACGCCACCGGTGCCGTATATTTCGCATTTATCGTCCATGCCGCCGTGCTTGGCCCAGCTGCTTTCGGCAATACAGGTTACGCCGTTCTCAAATTCTACAATCACTACGGCATTATCCTCCCCCTTGGTGCGGCCCTTATGGAAAACGGTGTCCATGGTGGCATAAACGCTTTTTACTTTGGTGTGGTTGGTCATCCAGCGAAACCAGCCTAAGGCATGGCAGCCCATATCCATCAGTACGCCGCCGCCTGCCAGGTTAATATCGTAAAACCAGTCGGTATGCGGGCCGCTGTGTTTTTCAGATTGTTTGAGCATGTACACCTCGCCAACAGCACCTTCCTTTACCAAATGCCTTGCCCGCTCATATTTTGGCGCGAAGCAGAGTTCTTCGGCATACATCAGCTTTACGTTGTTGGCTTCGCAGGTGGCAATCATTTCGTCGGCCTCTTCCAGCGTAACGGCCAGCGGTTTTTCGACGATAATATGTTTGCCGGCATTAGCTGCCTTGATGCAGCATTCAGCATGCAGGTAGTTGGGTACGCAAATATCCACTACCTCGCAATCAGTATTGGCAAGCAGGTCGTCGACATCGCTGAACCATTGCGCGATATGGAATTTATCTGCAAAGGCTTTGGCTTTCTCTGGGTTGCGGGCGTAAACGGCGACAACTTCGGCTTCCGGAATGAAACGATGGTACGATTCGAGGTGGATGTCCGAGATAAAACCGGCACCTAATATGGCAACTTTAGTCCTGTCCATTATCAAATATTATAGGTATTTCATTTTTTTAAGGTAGTCTACCCAAATTACGTAAGCTTCTGGTTTCAGGTGGAGGCCCTCGTAGGTGTATTCGTCTTTCAGGCGGCCGTTCTTATCGGCGAATAATTGGGTGAGCGTTATATAGGTATAATTCAACGCAGCGGCATTTGCCTTTAGCATGGCATTTACGCGCGGAATGTGCTCCGCCTTATCGTAATGCTGCGGGAATTTGGCATGCAGCGTATTCAGCGGCAGGATGCTTTGCACGTAAATCTTTGTATTCGGGCTTTTGGTGTGCACCTGTTGTATTATCTGGAAGTAATTATAAGCAATAACCGAATCAGGGATATCCTTACCGATATCGTTGATGCCTATAAGGATGAAAAGCTTTTTGGGTTGGCGTGCGGTAATATCATCCAGCCTTTTTAGTAAACCGAAGGTAATGTCGCCGCCAATGCCCCGGTTAAGTACGGTAGTATCGTTCAGCAGCTTGGCCCAATTGCCCGCCTCGGTAATGCTATTGCCTAAAAAGATGGTAACGCCTTTAACGATAGGCTGCTTGCTGAAAATAGCGAGGCGCTGCGGGGTATGCTCGGGGATAAACGGGATAGTATCGAAGAGGCTTTGGTTCGTCGGTTTTTTTTGCGCCTGCGCCATAAAAGGCAGCAGTAGCAGCAGGAAAAAGTATTTCATTGTAGTTTACTTTGGCGGTTTAAAAATACAATAAAATGTCTGAATCAGAATTTCTCACGTTATAATAGACTTTATAATGTGTTCGAGAGGGCTTCGCCGTTTTCAGGATTATAGAATTTTTATGATGCCAATTAACTTTGCTGCTATGAGATGCGCAGCGACATTGTCTGAACTCGAATTAAACGAATTTATAGAATTTACAGAATGGAAGAGCTAAGCATAATTCTGTCAATTCTTTAATTCCTTAAAATTCGAGTTCAGACAATCAGCGAAATCTAAAAATCATTAAAACGGCGTAGCCCTCTTGAGCACCCTAAAAAACAAAACGACCACGAAAAATCAGCGGTTCGGCCCTAATATCTCATCAATCATCCCAAACTCCAGTGCCTCGGCAGCTATCATCCAGTGATCGCGGTCGGAAACTTTATAAACGCGTTCGTAGGGTTGGCCGGTGTGCAGGGCGGTTATCTCGTACAATTCTTTCTTCATTTTAGTGACTTGTATGGCCGCTATCTCGATATCTGCTGCAGTACCCTGCGCCCCGCCGGATGGCTGGTGCATCATCACCCTTGAGTGGGGCAGGGCTGCGCGTTTGCCCTTGGCACCAGCGCAAAGCAGCACCTGCGCCATAGATGCTGCCATGCCGGTGCAGATGGTGGCCACATCGGGCGAGATGAATTGCATGGTATCGTAAATGCCCAGCCCGGCATACACCGAACCGCCGGGAGAGTTGATGTAAATTTGTATATCCCTTTTTGCATCTGCCGATTGCAGGAACAGCAATTGCGCCTGGATGATATTGGCCACATGGTCGTCAACAGCGGTACCCAGGAAGATGATACGGTCCATCATTAGGCGACTAAAAACATCCATCTGCGAGATGTTGAGCTGCCGCTCTTCCAGAATATTTGGCGTCATGCCGGTGGGCAGGTTGGCGGTGTTTACCCGGCTGATAAACCTATCTACATGCAAACTATTGACATGGCGATGCCTCACCGCGTATTTGCGGAACTCATTTGTATTCATTTCTGTAAAATTTAGTTGTGTTTTAGAAGTGCGCAGCCTCGCCCTGCCCTCTCCAAAGGAGAGGGTTCTGAAAAGATTTTAAAGTCCTCTCCCTTGGAGAGGAATAGGTGAGGTTATCGGAATAATCCCAGTATTTTTTGCTTAAAGCTTTGATGCTGCGGCAGGGTGAACAGTTGGTTATGCACATCGCCGATGATGCTTACAAGGTTTTTGCGCCCATATTGCTGCACCAGGCCAAGGGTTTGTTTGTGCCATTGCACTTTTAGGGGCAGTTCGGCATCAAGTAAAAGCTTTGCCTCAAAAAGCAGGGCTTCATCGGGCGCGGCGGTGCATTGTACGTGCTGGTCTATTTGCTGTATCTCAGTCAATAAAGTCCTCATAAGCCAAAGCGTTTTGTTTAATGGTTTCGCGTACTTTTTCCAGGCATTTGTATTTTTGCACGGTTACCGAGCGTTCTCCCGAATAGCCAAAAAGTCCGGATATTTGTTTCATGGGCAGCTTATCGTAATAAAAGGCGCTCAATAGCTGCATGCACCTTTGTCCTGCGGTTTCCAGGTATTGGAGGAGTTTTTCAGCAACGGGTTGCGGTTCTGCTTCATCGGGCAGATCGAATCCCTCGAATGCATCGATAGAAACATCGTATCGCCCATCCCTGAATTTTTTAAACCACAGGTGTTTTGCAATGCCCCCCAGGTAAGCGCTTTCGGTTTTTTGCAGTTCGAGCTTATCGGCTGCTGCCTTCTCGTAATAAATAACCAGCGCGTCCTGGAAAACATCGCGGGCATCATCAAAGCTGCCGCCCAGTTTGGCAACGTACCGCGCCACTGCCGGAAAAGTGCTTTTATAAAGCCTCATTATGAGGGCTTCGGTTTCGGCGTGTGTGTGTTTTACTGGCATCATATCTGCGTTTAATAGTATGTGCAGGATTTTGGAGGATTATCACCCTAAGGTGAGAAAAAAATATCTGAATCAGAATTTTAGAATGAACAGAATGTTAAAGCTATTATTCTGAAAATTCCGCAAATCCTGAAAATTCTGATTCAGACATTTGCGGTAGGGATAGCAGCGGAAAACCCACAGCCGTGTGGTGGGTCGCGTGCAGGGAGGGGCGAGGATTTGCAGCGTATAGCCCGGGCTGAAAGCACCGCCCAAAATTTTTCTGAACTCGAATTTTTCGCGCTTGCTTGATTTTTAACGGTACTCAAGAAGGCTACGCCGTTTTATGGAAATTTAGGAATTTACAGAATGCCTATTGTAGCTCAAATTCTGTCCATTCGATTAATTTCTTAAAATTCGAGTTCAGACATTCGCGGTTGGAATGGGAGCAGGGAAGTAGAGCGTATTTAGTGGATGCCGATGCGTTGATGGTTATTATATAGATAAATCTGGCTTTTGAGGCGGTTTGAAACGTACCGGTAATCTCCTAACTTTATCTTCATTAATTCAGTGGCACCAAATGCAGCATCCGTTAAGAGAGCATATAGAAAAAATAGTGACGTTAACCGACGATGAGTTTGCATTTGTACTGAGCCACTTTACCTTTAAAAAATATAAGAAACACCAGTTTATTATTCAGGAAGGTGAACCGGTTAAGTACCATTATTTTATACTAAAGGGGCTTTTAAAATTAGTTTATACCGATGATGCCTTAAAACAGCACATCGTATCCTTTGCGATGGAGGACTGGTGGGAAAGCGATTTTTACGCCTATTATACGCAAACCGAGGCCACTATGTCGTTAGAGTGCCTGGAAGATACCGAGGTGCTTTGCCTTGCCCTTTACGATTATAAAAAGCTTTGCGATGAGCTGCAGCAGATGCAGCGTTTTTTTTTGGAAAAGGCAAATTTCGGTTTCCTGGGCGCGCAGCGTCGCATTATATCCTGGCTAACGGCTAATGCAAAAGAGCGTTATGAAAAGCTTCTGAAACAGTACCCATCCCTTGTTCAGCGCGTACCAAAGAGCCAGCTTGCCGCTTATTTAGGCGTCTCCCGCGAAACTTTAAGCAGATTGCACCTCTGAGTGTGATATACCTCACCTGATAATAGTGAGGTATGTCAACAGCCAAAACCAGTCCTTATCCGGAATTTTGTATCATAACAATTAGATGTAAAACAATGGAAAAGCAAATTATCAATCCCTGGAAATGGCAGAACGAACGCAGCTATGTGCAAGCTGTGGAAGTAAAAAATGCTGAAGGCACGCTGTATGTTTCCGGGCAAACGGCAATAAGTGCGGATGGTATATCGAGCGATGAAGATATGAGATCGCAATTGATCCAAGCACTGCAAAATTTGGAGCAGGTGATCACTACAGCCGGTTATGAGTGCCGGAACATCGTACGCCTCAATATCTACAATACTTCAAGTGAAGAACTTTGGCCAAACTTTCCCATCTTCCAGGAATGGATAGCTAAGCACGATGTAAAATCGGCGGTAACCCTGCTGGAAGTAAAGAGCCTTTTCGAAACCTTGAAGATAGAACTGGAAGCGACGGTGGTGAAGTGATGGAATTGCTCGATCATGGCGATGGGTTTAAAACTCATCGCTATGGTTAAGCATTCAAATTTTTGAATGACAGATCAAGAAATCCTAAAATCAGGTAAATCACGGTTCAGATATTTGCGGTAGGGATAGGAGCGGATACCCGCCGTGTGGCTAAGGCCTGTGCAGTATGAGCGTATAGCCCGGGCTGAAAGCACCGTCCATGAATTCGTCTGAACTCGAATTTAAGGAATTTTAAGAATTTACAGCATGCCTATCGTAGCTCAAATTCTGCCCATTCGATTAATTCCTTAAAATTCGAGTTCAGACAACCATCCCGATTCAGATAATTTCTACCAAACCAGTAGAATATTGCTTTAAAATCCTATTTTTAGCGCCGCAAACGCCGGTGCATGCATGCCGGCGATTTTTTTAAGGGAAAACATAGAATGAAAGTTTTAAAATTTGGCGGTACATCGGTAGGTAGCCCCGACCGTATGAAGAAGCTGCTGGATATCATCAACCCCGCCGAGCAGCAAATTGTAGTGCTGTCGGCCGTATCGGGCACTACAAATAGTTTGGTAGAAATTGGACAGGCGTATCTTGCAGGCGATAAGCAGAAGGCCGCTCACCTTATTACCATATTAAAGGATAAGTACGAAGTATTTATAAAGGAACTGTTAGCCAAGCCGGAATTTTACGAACAGGGTAAAGAGGTGATTGATTATCACTTCCGTTTATTAAGCGGCCTGGCAAACGACCTGTTCACCCCCATAGAGGATAAGATTATATTAGCGCAGGGCGAGTTATTGTCGACGACGCTTTATCATATTTACCTGAAGGAAATCGGCGTGCCCAGCGTACTGCTGCCTGCTTTGGAGTTTATGAAAACCGATGAGGACAGCGAGCCGATTGTTGACCACATCACGTCTCAGCTTACGCCTTTGTTGGAGCAAAACATAGCTAATAATCTGTTTATTACTCAAGGCTATATTTGCCGCAATGTGTTTGGCGAGGTGGATAACCTGCGTCGTGGCGGTAGCGATTATACGGCATCACTCATCGGCGCGGGCATCCGCAGCGAGGAAGTGCAGATATGGACCGATATAGACGGTATGCACAATAACGACCCGCGCATCGTAAAGGGTACCAAACCCATTGCGCAACTATCTTTCGACGAAGCTGCTGAGCTGGCTTACTTCGGCGCGAAGATATTGCACCCGCAGAGCGTGTTCCCGGCGCAGAAGTATAAGATACCGGTGCGTTTGCTGAATACTATGGACCCACAGGCCACGGGTACCTTGATTACTAACGACAGTGAGAAGGACAAAATAAAATCCATTGCCGCTAAGGATGATATTACCGCCGTTAAGATACAAAGCAGCCGTATGCTGCTGGCGCACGGCTTTTTGCGCCGCGTTTTTGAGGTGTTTGAGCGTTACCGCACCAGTATCGATATGATTACCACCTCGGAGGTAGCGGTATCAGTAACGATTGATGACACTACTTACCTGGGTGAGATAACGAAAGAACTGGCGGCCTATGGTTCGGTAGATATCGACGTGAACCACACCATTATTTGCGTGGTAGGCGATTTTGGTGCCGAGAAGCATGGCTATGCAGCACGTGTGCTGGAAGCTGTAAAACATATCCCGGTGAGGATGATATCCTACGGCGGTAGCGACCATAACATGAGCCTGCTGGTAAAAACAGAAGATAAGGTGGAAGCACTGAGGAGCTTGCATAACAGGCTGTTTTAATTTCGGAATTCGGAATTGCGATTTCGGAGTTTAATTTAACAAAAGCGTGATTGCGAGGTGGTGAGCCTCACCTAAATCCTCTCCAAAGGAGAGGACTTAAAAAAGAAAAAAATTAGAACCCTCTCCTTTGGAGAGGGCAGGGTGAGGCTAACGGAAGCACACAAAAGGAAGAAGACAAAATGTTCAAACAAAATACCATAGAACGCTTTGCGGGGATTGAGACCCCGTTTTATTACTACAACATGGATGTGTTGCGGCAAACGCTGGATGCCTGTCGCGATGCGTCGTCGCAATATGGTTTCCATGTGCATTATGCCATGAAGGCTAACTTTAATACTAAGGTGGTTGATGCTGTACAGTCGTACGGTTTTGGGGCCGATTGCGTGAGCGGTAACGAGGTGAAAGCCGCTATTGAGCATGGTTTTGATAAAAGCAAGGTAGTTTTTGCAGGCGTGGGTAAATCTGATAAAGAGATAAACCTGGCGCTTGATGCTGATATCTTCTGCTTCAATGTAGAATCGATACAGGAACTGGAGATTATTGACGGTCTGGCGAAAGCAAAAGGTAAAGTGGCCGGGGTTGCCATCCGCATAAACCCCAATGTTGATGCGCATACGCACCATTTCATTACCACCGGGTTGGATGAAAACAAATTCGGCATCAATACCTGGCAACTGCACGATGTGGTGGTAATGCTGCGCAAATGCGCCAACCTTAAGTTTTTAGGTATCCATTTCCACATCGGTTCGCAGATTACGGATATGGAGGTGTACAAAAGCCTTTGCATCCGCATCAACGAAATGCAGGACTGGTTCGAGAACCATGGCTTCGCGATAAAAATATTAAACACAGGCGGCGGACTAGGTGTTGATTACCACAATCCGGACGGTAACACCATTCCTGATTTTGAAAGCTACTTTAAGGTGTTCAAAAAGTTCCTAAATGTAAAACCCGGTCAGGAGGTGCATTTTGAGCTGGGCCGCGCATTGGTGGCGCAATCGGCTTCGCTGATATCGCGCGTGCTTTACGTAAAAATAGGGCAGAAGAAGAACTTCCTGATACTGGATGCCGGCATGACTGAGCTGATGCGCCCCATGCTGTATCAGGCGTACCATGTTATTGAGAATTTGAGTCAAGATAAGAGTCAAGAATCAAGAGACAAGAATCAAGAAGAAGGGAACCATTCACCACTCCCAACTTACCACTCACTAAAATACGACGTAGTAGGCCCCATTTGCGAAAGTACAGACTGTTTCCGTAAGGATGTTGACCTGCCTGAGTCTTTCCGTGGCGATTTGATTGCCGTGCGTACTGCAGGCGCTTACGGCGAGGTAATGGCATCGCATTATAACCTGCGCGATGCCGTGCAATCGGTATACTCGGTTTAAAAGCTATAACCCACACCCAACTGGATCCCGCCCGCAATTAAATTTGAGGCGAATGCCGTGGTAGCATGCACGTTGATACGGTTAAATTCGGCAAAGAATGAGCCGCCCGTGGTGTAAAAGCCATTTTCGTAAGAATTATTTGCGTTTTGCAGATCCTGGTTTACCTTGCCCGTAGTTTTATTGAAAAATACCTTAAAGCCAAAATTAAGATCGGCTTTTGGGTGGAACACATATTCGGTAAAAATGCCGTAGGTTAACATGTCGGCACGCGGAGAACTTAGGATATCAGGCTGGCCGTATACCGATTTCCGGAAAGCAAGGTAATCGCCGCTTTCGTGGGTGTAAACCAAATCTGCACCCAACACCCTGAAATCAACGAGGGCATTACTGAAGTATACAGACGCAGAACCGTTAAAGCCGTAACCGGTAAAACTTTTAGAAATATGAGTTTCGGTAGTTTGGGTTTGCCCGCTGCTGTTAGTTGTACTGCTGCTTTCGTTTCTGCTGTAACCGCCCGTGTAGCCCAAAACACCATAGCTTAGGTTTACGTTTTTAAGTGTATGCGACTGGTAAATGTTTAATAAACCGCTGGTTGAAGACCCCTGGCCGGATGCGCCGCTTTGCGTTAACAATACGCCTGATATATAAACCCTGCTTTTTACAGAATCCTGCGATTGTGGCTTAATCATCAACTGCACGTCGTTTTGAAATAATCCCGGTGCATAATATTGTTTTGAGCAGGAGGATAGCAAGCACGTAACAAATAGTGCAAGCAAAATAAAGATGTTCAGGTTTTTCAATTGGTTATTAATTTGCCTACAAGTTACACCAATCCTTTTATATAATCGTCATTAAAATCGGGCGCGAAGTGCAGAATATTGTCTAGCGCAGCAAAATCTTCGATGGGGTGGGTGGTCGTCAGGATAACGGCCTTCATGCCGGCATTGCGGGCCGCTTCGGCACCTTTGGGTACATCTTCGAAAATGATGCAGTCCTCTGGTTTTACGCCCAATAAGGCAGCCGGTTTGATGAATGATTCCGGGTCGGGTTTGCTATGGGTAACGTCGTGCGCGCTTACGATAGCCTTAAAGTAATGACGGATGTTGAGGTTATCCAGCACAAAATCGATATTGGATGGGATAGCCGCCGAACCTATAGCCATCGGGATACCGGCTTGGTGCGCACGCTCCAAAAACTCGCCAAGGCCGGGCAGCAGTGCCAGTTCGCTGATGAATTCGCGGCGGTATTGTTCTTCTTTATCCTCAGATAATTTATCCATTTCCTCGGGGCTGAATTTGCCCTCGCCGAACAGCCTTACCAATACTTCGGCATTTTTGCCGTACATGTTCTGCTTTATCTGCTCATCGGTAAAACTACCGCCCAATACTTTGTTGGCTACGCGTTTCCAGGCGGTGGCGTGGTAGGGCATATCGTTTACCATAGTGCCGTTAAGGTCGAATATAAATGCTTTCATCGGCCGCAAAAATAATCGAATGCAGGCAAACCGCCTCAAAAGTTTAACCGTATATCTTACATATAATACTAATATTTTCCGTTGCGCCCTTTATACCGGTTATAACTAAGGAATGTGCTGAAAGGTTAAGGATAAAGTTGCATAGATGGGAGCGGTGCGAGTAATTGTTTCAGCAGGGCCCCTAGCACAAGCTGGGCGCTTTTTTATGGCTGGATAATGATTGCTTTTGCACGGTTTTAACTCTGGCGGCGCTTTTGCCATACCCGGATAAACAAAATCGATTATTTATTTGTAATCTCTGCCATGAAAGATAACGAGCAGTTACGCCTTAATGCGGTAAACAAGTTTAAAACCCTTGATGCCGGCATCGTAAAAGATTTGAATGAGCTGGTGAGCCTTACCGCAGCCATTTGCGAAACCCCCGTGGCTCTGGTAACGTTGCTTGATAAGGATGTGCAGTGGTTTAAGGCATCGGTAGGTACCGAGGTAGAATGCACCCCTCGCAGCGTTTCTTTTTGCAACAACACTATTAAACAAACCCAACTGGTTATCATCCCGGATCTTTTAAAGGATATTGACCACAACAGCAACCCGATGGTTACGGGCGAGCCTCATGTGCGTTTTTATGCGGGCGCACCGCTTATCACCAAAGACGGTTTTGCTGTGGGTAGCCTTTGCGCCATTGATATGCAACCCCGGGAATTAACCGACCACCAAAAACAATCTTTAAGAGTACTGGCCACGCAGATAGTTAATTTGATGGAGCTGCAATGGAGCCTGAATAACCTGGAGCATCAGTATCAGAAAGAGCATGAGCAAATGCAGGCCGTTAAAGCGTACGAGATAAAGCTAAAGGCAATTTTTGATAGTTCTAACGATACCCATATTTTGGTTGGGCGCAATTATGACGTGCTGGCCTTCAACCGCTCGGCTGCTATATTCCTCCGCAGTAATTATAAGCATAAGCTCTGTATAGGCGAATCGATACTCACCTACACCGAGCCGGCCATCCTTAACCAGTTCAAGAAGTATTTCAGTATCGCGCTTACGGGCCGCTCCATCAAGCGCGAATGGCTGCTGATGCCCGGTACGCCGCTGGAATGCTGGAAAGTAACCACCTTTGTGCCCGTGCGCGATGACGAGGGTACCGTGATAGGCGTATCCCTCAACTCTACCGATATTACGCACCGCAAACGCCAGGAGGCTTATATCAACGTACAAAACGAGGCCCTGCAGCGCATAGCCATGATGCAATCGCACGAATTGCGCCGACCGGTAGCTTCACTGATGGGTATTATGGATTTGCTGAAGATGGAGAATATCTACTTCAATTATTTCGAGATGATGGAGCTTACCGTGAACGAGCTGGACGAAAAGATACGCGGCATCGTAAAAGATTCCGAAGATACCCTGCATGGCCGCCACCTTTCTATAGTAGCCTAAAATCAAAGTCTTGCAAATGTATGATTCGGCAATATTGCCCGAATGCCGATTATTATCCCTACATTTGCACTTTAATAAATAAAATAATGCAAAAAGAAGGAACAGTAAAATTTTTCAATGAGACAAAAGGTTTTGGCTTTATCACACCTAACGGTGGCGGTGCTGACGTATTTGTTCATTCAACAGGCCTAATCGACGAAATCCGTGAAAACGATAAAGTTGAGTTCGAAGTAGAAAACGGCAGAAAAGGCTTAAACGCAGTGAAAGTAAAAGTTGTTTAATTATATTAATAACTATTAAGCTTACAAAAAGCGCCCCGGATTCACCGGGGCGTTTTTTTTTGTGGTAGGGCGAGTACCACCAGTCGTCATTCTGATTGTTTCAGAACCTCATCAGAAAAGCCACCACTTTGCCAACCCGCTTTACATGTCGTCCACGCCGTGTAGGGTACCGAAAAGATTTCTCCGAACGAGTCCTATGGACGGCATAACGTACTTTCCGACTAACAAAAGCCTCAAAAATTCCGCTATTTACGCCAGTCCCTGCGTTTTTTATCCCTTGGGATGCTAAAATTGATACATTATTAACCTTTCATTGTCCCTGCTTAACATTTTTGGTATTAATATGTACAATTGACACCATCAGCTTTTGTAAGCTGTGCCTATTTTTAAAAAATCAATTATTATTTATTTTCTATGTTCAGGATAAATTCTTTTTTTAGGAAATCGGCACTGCTACTGTTCTGCATTGTTATTGGTTTCATTAGCGCAGAGGCGGCTGTTATCTCTTATACCAAAAATGCCAAAGGCGTAACTTTTAAGCTGGATAAAGGCTTAATGCAGCTCAATATCCGCCAGGCGGATATAGTAGAGGTAAAGTACACTATCTTTGATAGTTTCTCTGCTAAAGAGTCGCTTGTGGTAAACAACAAATGGCCGCTGGCTACATCTTTTACCGTTACCGATGGCAAAACCGAAGTGACGATAACAACCGCCAAACTCAAGCTTAAAATAAACAAGGCTACCAATGCCGTTACCTACTGCGATTTAACCGGCAAGGTAATTACAGCCGAAGCAAGCAGCAATAAGGCCATGGCCCCGGCTACCATCGCGGGCATCAGCACTTATAATTGTACTACGCAATTCGTTTCTCCGGCCAATGAGGCCCTTTATGGTATGGGCTGCCACCCACTCGATTCCCTTTCTATCAACTACAAAGGCCGCAACCAGGATATGGCCATCAAATACCTTACGGGTGCTATCCCGGTGATGCTCTCTACCCAAGGCTACGGGTTGATGTGGGATAATTATTCCGCCTCTAATTTTTACGGTGCCGAGGACGGTAACACCAAGTTCAAATACGTATCAGAAAGCGGCAAACAGGTAGATTATTACTTTTTCTACGGCCCCGGTTTCGATCATATTATCGATCTGTACCGCACCGCAACCGGCCGCGCCCCCATGTTCGGGAAATGGGCCTACGGGCTTTTCCAGTCGCAGGACAGGTATCTGAGCGAAGCCGAGATACTCACCGTTAAAGATAATTACCGCAACAATCACATTCCGGTGGATGTGCTGGTGCAGGATTGGTACTACTGGGATCCGTTGCCTATCGGCTCGCACATCATGAAACCCGAGCGTTACCCGCATCCCAAGCAAATGATCGATTCCTTGCACGCAGCCAACCTGCACGCCATGATTTCGATATGGCCGGTATTTGGCAAGGGCACGCCCAACTACGATGCGCTGGATAAAATGGGCGGCCTCACCAGTATTACCTGGGATAATGTGGTTACACACACCTTCGATACTTATTACGATGCGCACAACCCCAAGGCGCGCGATTTATACTGGGCACAGGCCCGCGATAGCCTGGTAAAACGCTATGGCTGGGATGCCTGGTGGATAGATCAGTGCGAACCCGATAACGGTGCCCTGCTTGATGAACGCCGCAAAGCAAACTTTTACACCGGCAAGGGTATCGATTATTTTAACACCTATTCACTACAACATACCAAGGGCGTGTACGAAGGCTGGCGCAGGGATATCCCCGGCAAGCGGGCGTTCTTTTTGGTGAGGCAGTCTTTCGCGGGTGAGCAGCGCAATGCTGCCACGCTATGGTCATCAGATATCGAATGTACTTTCGCCAACTTCAAGAACCAGGTACCGCAGGGCATCAACGCCTGCGCATCGGGCATCCCGTACTGGACATCAGATATCGGCGGCTACCATTACGGCTGGAAGGCGCCCGATTGGTCTAAACCCGAGTTTAGGGAACTGTTTACCCGTTGGTTCCAGTTTGGGGCGTTCAGCCCGATATTCCGCATCCACGGAAAAGGGGAGCGGGCCATCTTCTCCAAAAATTGGGATGAAGATACCCGTGCTACGTTGCTTAAATTCGATAAGCTGCGTTATCGTTTGCTGCCATATATCTACTCGCTGGCTGGCCGCGTAAACACCGAAAATTACACCATGATGCGCGCCCTTACGTTCGATTTCCAAAAGGATGCCAACGTTTACAGCATCCCCGATCAGTATATGTTCGGTCCGGCCTTTTTGGTGAATCCGGTTACCGCGCAGCTATATACCGGCGCAGGCGCTGCCGGCAAAGCCAAAACACGTGAGGTGTACTTGCCGGCAGGCACCACCTGGTACAACTTCTGGACGGGCGAGATTAACAATGGCGGGCAGAAACTAACGGTTGATGTGCCTATGGACATGATGCCGCTGTACGTACGCGCAGGTTCTATTGTCCCCATGGGCCCGGTAATGCAATATGCTACCGAAAAACCGGCCGATAAGATAGAGCTGCGCATTTACCCCGGCGCAAACGGCAGCTTTAAATACTACGAAGACGAGAATGACAATTATAACTACGAAAAAGGAGCAAAGGCTACTTTCACTTTAAACTGGAATGATAAACTGCAACAGTTGAGCATTTCGGCCACTAAGGGCAGTTTTAAAGGCATGCTGAAAAAGCACACGTTTAATATCGTATTGGTAAAAGGCGCGCATGGCTCAAACACAGGCACTGCAGATAAGATTGATAAAAGCGTAGTTTATACAGGGAAGGCAATGGTGGTGAGATTGTAATTGACACCAATTGCGCGAATACTACGAATTAAAAAACTTTGACATCAACTGTACGATATCGTACAGTTGATGTATTAAATCCGAACGCATTAGTAGTTGTTAAAGTTAGTTAATTGATTTATTGTCAATTAATTAACTAATTGGTATTCTTTTAGCTTTATCAGTTTTACCAAACTGATAAGCCATGCTTAAAAACTATTTCCTTATCGCGTTCCGCAACCTGTCCAAAAACAAGGCGTTCTCTTTTATCAATATTTTCGGCCTCGCCATTGGTATGGCGGCTTGCCTGCTCATATTGCAGTACGTAAGCTTTGAGTTGAGTTACGACAATTTCCATGCGAATAAAGACCGTGTTTATCGCATTAACCAGGATAGGTACGATAAAGGCAAATTGAGCACCCAGTGGGCCGGTGGTGCCTTCGCTGCAGGCAGCGCCTTCAAAGCCGAAATACCGGAAGTAGAGGATTTTGTAAAGCTGGTACCCGCCGGCAACGCGCTGGCTAATTATAAGGACGAAAAAATCGTCGTCAAGAAGGATTTCTACTGCGGCCCCGCCTTTTTCAAACTATTCACATACCCCTTGCTAAGTGGCAATCCGGCCACCGCCTTAATAGAGCCAAACTCGGTGGTGATTTCCGAAGATGTGGCCATGAAGCTTTTTCATAGCACTGATGTAGTCGGGCAAACCTTAACGCTTAATACTACCAAGCTGCTAAAAATTACCGGCGTAATGAAAAACATGCCGGCCAACACGCACCTGAATTTCGATGTTTTACAATCATATAGCACCCTGCTGAAAGAAAACCCGCCGAGGGACGGCTATAACCTGGATAATGCCTGGTACAACGATGGCTGCACTACCTACCTATTATTAAAGCCAGGCGTTGATCCTAAAACCGTAGAGACCAAATTTTTACCTATCGTAAAAAAAGCATACCAGCAAATTGCCAGCTCGGGCGCGAGCGCAATATATACCTTGCAGCCCATGCCGAGCATCCACCTGTACTCTAACCGAATGTTCGAGATACAAGCGAACGGCGATGGTAAATCTGTTTATCTGTTGCTGGGCATCGCCATTTTCGTTATCATTATTGCCTGGATAAACTACATCAATTTGGCCACGGCCCGCGGCATTGGTCGCGCAAAAGAGGTGGGCGTGCGCAAAACGCTTGGTTCGGCCAAAGCGCAGCTGGTAACGCAGTTTATGCTCGAGGCTATGTTCCTGAACGGACTGGCGGTGCTGCTTGCCATAGCCTTCATTGCTGTTTGCCTGCCTATAATGGCCAATATTGCCGGTGTAGATATAGGCTTTGCCTTGTTTGCAAAACCCGGCTTCTGGGCTACTGTGCTAGGGATATTTGTGGTGGGTACCTTTTTCTCGGGTTTTTACCCAGCCATCGTATTATCGGCATTTAAACCGATAGAGGTGATGAAAGGTAAATTAACTGCATCGCCAAAAGGTATCATTCTACGCAAGGGGATGGTGATCTTCCAGTTTGCAGCTTCTATATTCCTGCTGATAGGCGCACTAACCGTGTACCGGCAGATAACCTATATGCAAACCCAGAAACTGGGCGTAACTATCGACCAAACCCTGGTGATAAAAGCCCCGCTGGTTAAGGTAGATTCTTTTTACCGCAGCATGAGCGCATTTAAACAGGAATGCCTGAAACAGCCATCCATCAAAAGCATCACGGTATCTACATCGGTACCGGGCGAAGCGGTAGGCTGGAACGCGGGTGGTATAAAACTTACAGGTGCCCCCGATAATACGGCGGATCAGTACCGCATTATTGGTGGCGATTATGATTACCTCACCGCTTACGACCTGAAATTGATTGCGGGCCGCAGGTTCTCCAAAGAATTCACCACCGACCCTAAAACCGTGGTATTCAGCAAAACGGCTGTACACCGGCTTGGCTTTACCGATCCTACGAAGGCACTTGGCAAACGCATCGACTTTTGGGGCGATGTTTATACGATAATAGGCGTGGTGGACGATTTTCACCAGCAATCCCTGCGGGATACTTATGATGCCATCATTTTCCGCTGCATACCCGATGTAAGGGGAGATGTATCGGTAAAAGTAAGCGCTACCAACGTAGCACAAACCATCGCCGCCTTAAAAACCAACTGGGATTCGTTCTTCCCCGGCGATCAGTTCGACTACTTTTTTCTGGATGAGCACTTCAATGACCAATACAAAGCCGATCAGCGCTTTGGGCAGGTGTTCGGCATATTTACCGTAATAGCCATCTTTGTGGCCTGTTTAGGTTTATTCGGCCTGGTATCGTTCACCATAGTACAGCGCACCAAAGAGATAGGCATCCGCAAGGTGCTTGGCGCATCGGTAAACGGAATATTGCAACTGCTTTATAAAGATTTTGCGCTGCTGATTTTGATGTCCTTTTTAGTATCGGCACCGCTGGGCTGGTACGCCATCAGCAAATGGCTCGAAAGTTACGCCTTCCGTATCAGTATCAACCCGGTGTTGTTTATCATACCGTTCTTAACCGTGCTGGTAATTGCCTTTGCGACTGTATCATGGCTAAGCGTAAAAGCAGCCTTAACCAACCCGGTAAAAAGCTTAAAAACCGAATAATAGGAAAGGGCCGCTGCAATTTACCTAGGCGGCCCTTTTACCTATATGTATTTTAGCCCTCTACAAACTTCTTCAAGCTTTCGCCCAATATGTAGTTCCAGCCTTTAGAGAAGCTGTCTCGGGCAAAATCGGGGCTGTCCTGCGGCATGGTTTCCAGCCCGGTGTGGGTAATGCGCACCAGGGTTTTGTCTCCCTCCGGGAAGAGCTCGAAGCTCACTTCGGAGTCGCCCGGAAAATTTTCGTATCGCCACGTATAGCTTAGCTTCTTTTCCGGCTCAACAGCGGTTATGCGGCAATTATGAATGTATTTCTCGCCCTTGGCACCCTGCCCGGCAAAGCTGAACTCAAAGCCAACCCTCGGCTCAAAACTTTCCAGTTTAAAATACCATTGCTTCATCTTATCGTTATTGGTAAGGGCTTCCCAAATTTTGCTTGCCGGGGCATTCAGCGTGCGTTCTACTATCAGTGGTTTTATTTCCATCAGTTTACAGGATTGGAGGATTAAACGATTTTACAGGATTAAACAGATTTAGCGATAAAAAGATTTTACAGGATTTATCTTATGCATTGGATGCGTCAAAAATAGTTGGATTTTCAAGAGTTTTAATCCTGCTAAATCCTAAAAATCCCTAAATCCTGTTAAAAATCCCCTCAACTCGTGTTTATTTAGTAAACTAAGTTGACTTATTTTACTTCATGACATTTAAATTATACGGTGTTCGATTTATCGCTGTACATTTGCTTAACACTGTTAAATGATTTAATAGTTGTTATTAAGACAATGGCAAGTAAAGACAGAATACTACGTTTAAAGGAAGAAACCAGGGCAAACATCCTGGATGCTGCCTTACGTATAGTGAAAGAAGAAGGATGGCAAGCTTTAAGCATGCGCAAGATTGCCGACAAGATAGAATATACCGCGCCCATCATATACGAGTACTTTTCCAATAAGGAAGCGATTTTATTAGAACTAAACCGCCAGGGGTATCTTAAGCTGGCAAAAGAATTGCAGGAAGCAAAGGACGCACACACCGGCCCGGCCGACCAGTTGGAGGCTATGTGGCTTGCTTACTGGAACTTCGCGTTTGCTAATAAGGAACTGTACCAGGGCATGTTTGGCATTACTACCAGCTGCGCATGCGAAATGGTGAATAAACTGCCCGAGGCTGAATTGCCCTGGGATATCTTCACTGCTTCTATAGGCGAATTGATGAAGATTGACGATATGGACTCGGAGATTATTTGCACCAAGTACTACACTTTTTGGTCAATAGTTCACGGCTTGGTTTCTATCAATTTGCTTGATAGGGGCAACAGCGACGAGATAAACAGGCAAGTGCTGCGCGATGCCATTACCGGCATCATCAGGAGCATAACGCCTTAACGTTATTAAGAACGCGATACCGGGCTGCCCGGTATCGTTAAAAATAAAGCATCTACATTATTAACATTTAAAAACTACAGCTATGGAAACAAAACACACCAACTCATATCAATCACTTAACACTGTTAAACCATTTAATGATGTTATAACATCTAATTTGATGCAATGTTGATAACCATTGCATCGATACGTTGACAATATCAAAAATTAAAGGCCCTGCATCGTACCACCATGAATACCATCAATACAAACGAATCCATCTACATCAATAGCCTCCGGGCAACAATTAACCCTACAAACTCACGCTCAAAATTAATTATCATCATGAAAAGTATCTTAATAGCCATCATAGCGATAGCACTATTCAGTTGCTCGCCAGGTCAACAAGCGCCGCCGGCCCCAGCGCCGCCTGCTTTACCGGTATCAACCGTAGTATCGGGCAACCAAACCACTTACCAGGAATATCCTGCTTCTATAGAAGGAACGGTTAACGTAGAAATACGCCCCCAGGTAAGCGGCGCGCTGGACAAAGTATTTGTCGACGAAGGCGCATTCGTGTCTGCCGGTCAGCCGATATTCAAAATAAACGAACAGCCTTACCGCGCAGCCCTTAACAATGCATTAGCCGCCTTACACGCAGCCCAGGCAGCAGCAGGCAACGCACAATTAGAAGTTGATAAACTTACCCCGCTGGTTGCCAACAAAGTAGTATCAGACTATCAGCTGAAAACTGCCAAAGCAGCTTACCAGGTAGCAGTAGCCAATATCGAATCGGCAAAGGCTAATGTATCTACAGCTCAAATCAACCTGGGTTATACCCTTATAAAAGCACCTGTTAGCGGTTACATTGGCCGCCTCATTAAAAAACAAGGTAGCCTGGTATCTCCGCAGGATGTGGACGCGCTTACCCAATTATCAGATGTACACGATGTGCATGTGTACTTCTCTTTAGGCGAAAAGGATTTCGTGGCCTTTAAAGAGCAGTACCCCGGCGCAAGCCTTAAAGATAAGCTGGCTAACCTGCCTGCTGTAGCCCTGTTGTTATCTGATAACAGCGAATACGCCAAACAGGGCCATATAGATATGATAGACGGCCAGTTTGATAAAACCACCGGCGCTATCACCTTAAGGGCCAGCTTCAGCAACCCGCAAGGTTTATTGCGCAGCGGCAACACCGGCAAAATTCGCCTGAGCCTGCCGCATAAGGATGCGCTCATTGTGCCCGAATCTGCAACTGTAGAAATGCAGGACAAAATATTCGTTTGGGCTGTGGCCGATAGCAACAAGGTTAAAAAGCTGCCTATTACCATCGAGGGTAGAAGCGGCAACAACTACCTGGTTAAAGACGGTATTAAAGCAGGCGACCGCATCGTACTTTCCGGCATCGATAAATTGCAGGAAGGCGCCGTGATACAACCTCAGCCCGTTGCGGCTGATAAAGTTGTTGCGGTAGCTCAGCAGAAATAATAAATAAGAATCAAGATATAAGAATCAGGAGTCAAGACCAGTAGGGATTGAAGAGTGGAGGCTGTGAGGCGTCTTGTCTCTTGGTTCTTATATCTTGCCTCTACAACATAAAAAGCCATGTTTCAAAAATTTATAGAACGGCCGGTACTATCTACAGTTATCTCTATATTATTGGTGATAGTAGGTATCCTCGGCCTAACCAAACTGCCCTTAGAGCGCTTCCCAAATATTGCCCCTCCGGCCGTATTGGTAACCGCTGTTTACCCGGGCGCCAATGCCGAAACCATATTGCGTTCGGTAACACCTTCCCTGGAAGAAGCCATTAACGGTGTGGAAGGCATGACCTATATGACCTCTACCGCCAGTAACGACGGCTCATTGGGTATTACCGTTTACTTTAAACAAGGTACCAACCCCGATCAGGCAGCCGTAAACGTGCAAAACCGCGTTTCGCAGGCTACCAGCCAGCTGCCTGCCGAAGTTGTGCAATACGGTATTACCACTACCAAGCAGCAAAACAGCTTTATTGGTGCAATAGCCATTTATACCGAGGACACCACCAAGTTTAGCCAAACCTTTGTGGCTAACTACGCGCAGATAAACATTATACCCGAGATAAAACGTATCCCCGGCGTAGGTTCTGCACAGGTATTTGGTGGTGTTAAAGATTACAGCATGCGTGTATGGCTTAACCCTACGCAAATGGCCACTTACAAAGTTACCCCGGCCGAAGTAATGGCCGCCATACAGGATAAAAACCTTGAAGCATCCCCGGGCCGTTTCGGTGAGAGCAGCGGCCAATCGTTCGAGTATGTTATTAAATATAAAGGCAAGCTTACCAAGCCCGAAGAATACCAGAACATCGCCATCCGCGCCAATGCCGATGGTAGCGTATTGCACCTTAAAGATGTGGCGCGTGTAGAACTGGGCGCCTATTCGTACAATAGCTACACCAACCTCGACGGGCACGATGGCGTTATATTAGGTATTATCCAGTTATCCGGCTCTAATGCCAACGAGATACAGATACAGATTGATAAGCTGATGGAGAAAGCCTCTAAAAGCTTCCCTCCGGGCATCAAATACAATCAGTTCTATCGCACCAAAACCGATTTGGACGAATCCATCAAGCAGGTTGAACACACTTTGATAGAAGCCTTCATCCTGGTGTTTATCGTGGTGTTCATCTTCCTGCAGGATTTCCGCTCAACTCTTATCCCGGCCATTGCGGTGCCGGTAGCTATTATCGGTACCTTCTTTTTCATGAACCTGTTCGGCTTCTCGGTCAACCTCCTAACCCTGTTCGCGCTGGTGCTCGCCATCGGTATTGTGGTGGATGATGCCATTGTGGTGGTAGAGGCCGTGCACGCCAAGATGGAACACGACCCCAGTCTGAGCCCTAAAAAGGCGACTACCGAGGCTATGCACGAAATTACCGGTGCTATCATATCTATTACCCTGGTAATGGCTGCGGTGTTCCTGCCCGTGAGTTTCATGAGCGGTTCTACCGGTATATTCTACAAACAGTTCGCGCTTACTATGGCTATTGCCATCATTATATCGGCTGTTAACGCGTTAACTTTGAGTCCGGCCCTTGCGGCCCTGTTTCTGAAGAACAAACATACTGCCGATGGCCAGGCTGCGCCTAAAAAAGGTTTTGCAGATAAGTTTTATGCAGGCTTTAACGGTAGCTTCAACTACATTACCGATAGGTACATTGGCGGCGTAAAAGTGCTTATCAAAAATAAATGGGTAAGCATGGCAGGCCTTGCCGTATTGATTGCTGTTACCGTGTTTATGGTGAACCGTACCAAAACAGGCTTTATCCCAACCGAGGATCAGGGCTTCGTGGCTATCGCGGTTAATACGCCATCCGGTACTTCATTAGCCGGTACCAATAAGATATTCAAACAAGCCGAAGACCAGCTGAAAACGCTGCCGTCTGCCAGGTTCGTTACCGCTTTATCAGGTTTCAACTTTTTAACACAATCCAGCAGCCCGTCTGCCGGTGTTATCTTCCTGTTGCTGAAACCAACCGATGATAGGGGCGAGGTGAAGAATATCGATGAAATACAGAATATTGTTCGCGGCAAATTAGGCGCTGTACCCGGCGGCACGTTCTTCGTGTTCAGTTTCCCAACTGTACCGGGCTTTAGCAACGTTGAGGCATTGGATGTGGTACTGCAGGATAAAACCAACGGCAAGCTGGATAAATTCAGCGGCATCACCAATAATTTTATTGCCAAGCTGATGCAGAAACCGGCTGTTGCCTACGCATTTACATCGTACAAGGCCGATTATCCGCAACTGCAATTGGATATCGACGACGAAAAAGCCAGTCAACTGGGCGTAAATGTTAAAGACATCCTCTCTACCATGCAGGCTTACTTCGGTACGGCACAAGCATCCGACTTTAACCGTTTCGGTAAATATTACCGCGTGGTAGTACAGGCTGATGTAAAAGACCGCACCGACCCAAGCACTATCGACCGCGTATTTGTGAAAAACAACAAAGGCGAAAATGTACCGATAAACACCCTGGTAAAACTTACCCGAGTTTATGGTTCAGAAACGGCTTCACGTTACAACCTGTTCAACTCTATCGAAGTAAACGCCATCCCTAAACCGGGCTATAGCTCGGGCGATGCCATCAAAGCGATTGAGGAAACGGCCAAAGAGGAACTGCCTGACGGCTTTACCTACGAGTTCTCTGGCCAAACCCGCGAAGAGATATCATCGGGCGGGCAATCAACCGTGGTATTCCTACTGTGTTTGGTGTTCGTGTACTTCCTGTTATCGGCACAATACGAAAGCTATATTCTGCCATTGGCGGTTATCCTTTCTATCCCTACAGGTTTGTTTGGTGTGTTTGCGGTATTGGGCTTAACCGGTATCGAAAACAACATCTACGTACAGGTAGCGCTCATCATGCTCATCGGGTTGCTGGCTAAGAATGCCATCCTGATAGTAGAGTTTGCGGTACAGAAACGACGCAGCGGCATGAGCCTGGTAAATTCAGCTATCGAAGCCGCCCGCTTAAGGATACGCCCAATAGTGATGACCTCGCTGGCCTTCGTATTCGGCTTGTTCCCGATGAGTATTGCCACCGGTCCATCGGCCCAGGGTAACCACTCTATCAGTATCGGTGCAGCAGGCGGGATGGTATCCGGCGTATTGCTGGGCTTGTTCATTATACCGGTATTGTTCGTGATATTCCAGCATTTGCAGGAACGTATCAGCGGCGTACCGTTCGACAGGCACCGGAATAAAAATACCGACGGTAAGCATGTTGATGAATTAAAACCGGAAATGATATAAAAGCCTCACCCCAACCCCTCTCCAAAGGAGAGGGGCTTTAGGAAACTCTTTTAGAACCCTCTCCTTTGGAGAGGGCAGGGTGAGGCTACGAGGCTAACAACTTTAACAACACACAAAATGAAAAAATATATAAACGGGTTTACAGCATTGATGCTTTTAGTATTAAGTGCCTGTTCAGTTTCGAAAGATGTCGAAACACCCAAGCCGGCGTTGCCTGCCGAGTTCAGGAACGTGGCAGCCACCGGCGATACCACCAGCATTGCCGATATACAATGGAAGGATTTTTTTGCCGATGTAACCCTGCAGAAGCTGATAGACAGCGCCATAGCCAAAAACTACGATATGCAGATAGCGGTGAAGAACATCGAATCATCGCAGTTGTTATTCAACAGGGTTAAATGGGATTATGTGCCCACCCTGGCTCTAAACGTAACAGCCAGCAGCAACCGCCCAAGCGATAACAGCGTTACCGGCCTAAGCATCAGCCAATTCGGTATCGGTACCAACCATGTAGAGGACTACTCTGCCAACCTCGCCCTTTCATGGGAGGCTGATATATGGGGTAAGATAAAGAATCGCCAGCGTACTGCCCTTGCGCAATATCTGCAAACTGCCGAAGCCAAAAAGGCTATCCAAACCAATATCGTAGCCAGCGTATCGCAAGGTTATTATAACCTGTTGATGCTGGATGAGCAATTGAACATTGCACAAAGGAACGTGAGGCTGAACGATAGCACCCTGCGCATTATCCGTTTACAGTACGATGCCGGGCAGATAACCTCCCTGGCCGTGCAGCAAGCCGAAGCACAACGCCAGGCAGCAGAACAATTGGTGCCACAATTTGAGCAGAATATTACCATACAGGAAAACGCCCTGAGCATACTGGCTGGCCAACTGCCCGATAAGATTGCCCGCAGTGCCAAACTGGATGATTTAACCATCCCCGATAATCTATCGGCGGGTTTGCCATCGGCCATCGTTAGCCGCAGGCCCGATGTAAAAAGCTCGGAACTGGCGCTTATTACTGCCAATGCCAACGTGGGCATCAACAAGGCCGCCATGTATCCGTCCTTAACCATTACGGCCAGCGGTGGCGTAAACTCTTTCAAAGCCAGCAACTGGTTCAACCTGCCTGCGTCGTTGTTCGGTACAATAGTAGGCGGTGTTGTGCAGCCCCTGTTACAAAAGAAACAGTTGCGCACTCAGTTTGAAGTTGCCAAGGTAGAGCGCGAGAAAACCGTGCTGCAGTTCCGCCAGTCGGTACTGAACGCAGTAGGCGAGGTGAGCGATGCTTTGGTGAAGATAGAGAAGCTGAAACAACAGCAGGCCATTGCTGCCAACCGCGTAAAAACCCTGCAGCAGGCAACCGCCAACGCCAACCTCTTGTTTAAGAATGGCCTGGCTAATTACCTGGAGGTAATTACCGCACAAGGCAATGTGTTACAAGGCGAGCTGGAATTGGCTACCGTAAAACGTACCCAATTAAGCGCCGTAGCTGAATTGTACCGCTCCCTGGGCGGTGGCTGGAAATAAGCAACTATTACCACCCCTATATATACCAAAAGCCTCCTGATACACGGGAGGCTTTTTTGCGTTTTGGGGAAAGGATTTGTCATCCTGTTATCTCCGATTTGTCATCCTGAGCGATAGCGAAGGATCTATTAGCCACCTTGCATAGCCGCTTTGCTTTCCCTTTGTCATCCTGAGCGATAGCGAAGGATCTAATAGCCACCTTGCATAGCCGCTTTGCTTTGTGATGATTAAATGCTTCGTTCCTCAGCATGATAAACCTCATTTATCAACCTGGAATTTCCTGGAAATTTACCTTAGAAATTGTTCAAAAAGCTGGAAAAAACTGGACAAGAATTGGCAGAAAACACCCAAAAAACCTGAAATAGGCATGCTCAAAAATTCCAAAAAAACACCGAAATCCGCAGAAAAACGCATAAAAAACACAAAAATCCCCCGCTTTTCAGCAAGAGGATTTTTCCTGATCACACCTAAAATTTCTATTATTTATTTATGAACAAGAATCCTGGCGAAAGCCACTCTTTTATCATCTTGATTGTTTTTCTATAGGTAGATGTAGTGTGACTTACGTTAACCGCACCTTGCCGGTTTTATTTTTTTGGCGAATGCTTGCCGATAACCATCAAGCCGATGGCGAGGTAGGCAAGGTCCTTCAGTACGAAGAATTCGGTAGTGGGTACGCCGTCAACCGTTTTCCAAACGCCGGGCGTGGTAGCCAAAAAGCTCAGCGTAGTGAGGAAGATAATGATGGTAAGGTAGCCGCCGATTAATCCCGCCTTAGTTTGCCATAACGAGGCAATCAGCAGTGTGCCGGTAACTATTTCGAAAAAGCCGATGAAGTTGGATACCTGCTGTACGGTGCCTATCTTATACATCCAGCTCATCAGGAAGCTGTTCTCTACCAGTGGTTTAATAGCTGCTGCCTCGGTGGGCGTGAATTTGAAAATGCCTATCCATATTAAAATGAGTGCTGTGGCTGCTACCCCTAAAGTGTAGCCTGTTTTTGTGTGGTTCATGTTGTAAGTGAATTTGGTTTTTGGTGGCTTAGTCGCCGGTGAGGGCAATGCCTTACAGCAGGTTATAAAAAAACCGCCCCGGCGGTTTGCCGGGGCGGTTGTGGTATTGTGAATTAGACGGATTAGAAACTAAAAATTGGTCCTCAAGGTTACGCCGTACATCCTTGGGTTGCCCAGGTGCGATGCGCCGAAATCGTAAGCGTAATCGATATAATGTTTGTTGCCCAGGTTGCTGCCCCATACAAATACATCGAATTGTTTAGTGCTTACGCCTAAACGGGCGTTGAACAGGCTGTAGGATTTTTGCTCTACGTTGTTGCCTAAATCAAAGTATTGCTTGCCGAGGTATTTCCATTCGCCGCGGGCGATGAGTTTAACGTCTGCCGTTATATGGTAATTGTATTGTATGGCCAGCATAGAGGTAACATCGGGCGTATAAACCTGGCGGTTACCCTTCAGGCTCACTACGCTGCCATTGTTGGGTACGTTAAGGTCGGTATAACGGGCGTGGGTATAACCCAGGTTGTACGATATATCGAAGCCTTTGATGGCCGTGGTGGCAAGCTCCAGCTCGGCACCCTTGCTGTGCAGCTTGCCTGCGTTTTTGGTTACGGTAATAGCTTGCGGCAATACCAGGGTAGGCACCTGTGCATTGTTAATAGAGATGTAGAATAATGCTATGTTCACCCTTAATTTATTATCCAACAGGAAGTTTTTTGAGCCTACTTCGAAGTTGTTGCTGTATTCGGGTTTGTAAGCGAACAATGGCGGCTGCGATGGGTCGGCACCAAGCTGACTGATGCCGCCTGCGCGGAAACCGCGGCTGTAGGTAGCATACAGGTTGTTTGCATCTGATACATGGTAAGCCAGACTCAGCTTCGGCGTAAATGCCTTAAAGCTGGCAGTTGATGAGGTATCGTTTTGCGTAGTGGTAGGGGAAGGGTCATTATCCATCTGGAACTCGCCTTTTACTTCTTCTTTCTTATGCTCGTAATCGTAGCGCAGGCCTGCAGTCAAATCCCATTTTGGGTCGAGTACGAAAGTTACCTGGCCGAATAGCGCCGTGCCGTAGTTATGCTCGATATTGGTATTGATAGTGCTGAAGTTAGGGAAGGGTGCGCCTACCATTTCGCCATCGGCACCGAAATGCGTTGCCGTTTTAGTTGGTGCGTAACGGTAGAAGCCATATAAACCAGCCGTCCAGCGGATGTTGGTTGCTGATGCAGGCGATGAGAACCTGAACTCCTGTGTGGTTACTTTCACCTTATTGAATTCAGCCCCGTAGTTGTTGATCAGCGTAACGCCATCAATCGGCGAGAAATCGCCATCGATAGGCACCTGGTAGTAACGGTTGTTTTTTTGGTAAGCGGTATTAGAGGTAAAGTTGAAACCTTTGCCGGTATAATTAGCCGATAACGATGCATTCAGCGTGTTATCGATCATTTTGGTAGTAGCATTCTGGTTCACCTGGAAAGGCGAGCCGATAGCATCATCCGGCGAACCCGATAAAGCAAAAGGGCCGTTGTTGCGGTTGATGTACGTCTTCACGTTCAATGTCAAAGCAAAGGTTTGCGACGCCAGGTACTTCAGGTAGTAGTTGCCCAGGAACGAATGCTGCTTATCCAGCTTGGTACTGTTGAACTGGTTGTTATAAAAACCATCAAAGCCGTTGTACAGGCCTGCAACACCCAGGAACAGTTTATCGGCTATTAGCGGCGTGCGTATGCCCGCGCTGATGCGTTTTTGCCCATAGCTGCCAAAGTTCACCTCGGCAAAGCCCGTGGTTTGGTTGGTTGGCTGTTTGGTGATGATGTTGATAACGCCACCCATGGCATTGCGGCCATAAAGGCTGCCCTGGGGGCCGCGCAATACTTCCACGCGTTCTACATCAAAAAGCTGAGGGATGTAAGTATCCAGGCTAAACTGGTTTACACCGTCAATGTACGTAGCTACAGCAGGATCGTAAGAGGTAGTGGCAACGCCCCTTATACCGGTAACGTTGCGGTCATCGCCTGGGCCTGCCGAGTAAAGGTTGGGTACTATGGCGGTAATATCTTTCAGGTTCCAGATCTTATAATCCTGCACCTGTTTAGCCGATAGGGTAGAGATACTGAATGGTACCTGCTGGGCACCTTCTTCGCGCTTTTGCGCGGTAACCACTACTTCGTCCAGGCGGCTGCTTGCTTCGCTGAGCTGTATGCTGATGGGTTGCGCACCTGCGCTGATGGTAATGTTTTTGCTGATTGCGGCGTAAGCAACGCTGCTTACGTGCAGTGTATAGCTACCTGCGGGTACGTTTTTAAAGGTAAAGCTACCATGCTGGTTAGTGGTAGTAGCATAGTTGGTATTCAACAAGCTTACGGTAGCACCAGGCAGAGGAGTAGCGGTTGTAGTAGTAACGGTACCCGTAAAATTAGTACCCGTTTGAGCGGATGCTGCGCCGAAAGTGGCCAGCATAAATAGAAGGACTGTGTATAGTTGTTTCATTATTAAATTAAAAAGCGGATATGATGGGGGTATCATATCCGCTGCAAAGAAAAGAATTTTATTATTTAAGTGAGTATATCCAGTTAATGATCTTTTGCGTATCGGCAGCTTTCAATGCCGGGTGGGCAGGCATATCCACATCGCCCCATACACCATGGCCGCCGTTTACGATCTTCTTGCTCAGGTGAGCAGTAGATGCAGCAGTGGCCGGGTATTTCTTAGCTACCTCGGTAAAGGCAGGGCCTACCGATTTTTCGCTTATTTTATGGCAGGCGCTGCAATCGAGCGATAGCATCAGAGCTTTGCCTGCTGCATTGGCTTTCATGTTAGCTACCTTGGCTTTCATATCAGGCGAATCCTGGCCGGCCAGTACAGCAACCGTTTTTGGCGCGCTGATGGCGTCGTACTCGTCTTTAGCTACTACAGAAACGGTATAGTTGCCTTTTTTGGTGTAAGTATAGGTAAGCCTTGGCAAAGTGGTTGTTTTTTTAACGCCATTGCCCAAATCCCATACGTAAGTCATCTTGTTTTTCTCAGGGTCGGTTGCTTTTACCGTAAGCACTACGGTTAAAGGTAAGGCACCATATGCTTTGCTGGTAGCAACAGAGGCTACTTCGGGCGCGCGGTTGCCATTGTTGTAATCTATACGCGCCAGGCCTGCGTCTTTGTTTTTGGCGAACCAGCCGCTGCCGTATTCTAATAAATATATCCTGCCATCAGGGCCCGTTTCCATATCAATTACGTTGTTGAATTTGGTGCCTGCCATAAACGGCTCCATCTTATCCAAATCGCCGTTTGGCTGCAGGGTAAGCAATTTTATCCAGCCGCGTATCCAATCGTAAAAAACTACTTTTTTGTTCAAATAATCCGGGTAACGGGTTGCTTTCGGGAACATATCTGTATAGTAAGCCGGGCCTGCCATAGCATTACGGCCGCCTGTACCTACTTGCGGGAAATCCGGAGATTCGGCATATGGGTACCAGATAAATGCCGGTTGTGCCGGTGGCAATTCGCGCAAGCCGGTGTTGTTCCTGGAGTCGTTTATAGGGTGCAGCGGGTCGAAAGGTGCGCCGGATACGCCTGTTGCGTAATCATAAGGGCGGTAAGCATAGTTATTGCCCACAAAGAAAGGCCATCCGAAGAAACCTGCTTTACGTGCCTGGTTAAACTCATCGTAACCGCGCGGGCCGCGTGTGTCAAGGCTGTCTTTCTGTGCATCCGGACCAACCTCGCCCCAGTACAGGAAGCCGTTCTTCTGGTCTACCGATATGCGGTAAGGGTTCCTATCGCCCATTACATAAATCTCGGGGCGGGTTTTGGGGGTGCCTGGTTTAAACAGGTTGCCTTCGGGGATGCTGTAAGTACCGTCTGGGTTTATTTTTATACGCAGGATCTTGCCGCGCAAATCGTTGGTGTTACCTGCTGACCGACGTGCATCGTGGTTAATGAATTCAGGGCGGTCATCCAGCGGTGCGAATGCACGGGTGTTGTATGGTTTTTTTCCCGGCTCGTCAAAAGGTGTAGAGTTATCGCCGGCAGAAAGGTAAAGCATATGATCCGGACCGAACGCTATCGAACCACCGGTATGGCAGCAGATCTCACGCTGTGAGTACAGCTGCAAAATTACTTTCTCCGTTTTGTTATCGATGGTGTCGCCGGTCATCGTGAAACGCGATAAGCGGTTAACCGATGTATCTGCAGGGCTGTAATAAATATAAACGTAGTGGTTGGTTTTAAAATCAGGGTCGATGTTTAAACCTAATACCCCTTCTTCGGCATTAACGCCTTTGGTATGCTTCGTTTTCCAGTAGGCATCTAAAAAGCCTGCCTGTTTAACAGTTTTAGTGCTGTTTTTATACAGCATGATCTCGCCGCGGCGTTGTGATACCAATATATCGAAATTGGGCAATACGGCCATTTCGGTAGGCTCGAAGAAAGTGCCGGTTATCAGCTGCGTTTTTTGGAAACGGTTGGTCTCAGGTACGCGCAGCGTGGTGCATTTGCTGTAATCGAGCGGTTTGTTATCGCCTATGGCGTATTTAATGCCGCCGAGCAAGTGGCCCAGGAACATAGGATCGCTGTACGATTCGTCGGTATGGCCCAGTTCGGTGTAGAACGAGCGGCCGTTCTCGAAATTCTGGTACCAGGCCATTGGGTGGTTGGCACCGTTTATGCCGCCTTTGTAGCTGGTTTCATCAATATTGATGAGCACGTGTATCTTGGGGCTGATGCTTTTGAAATTGTACCATTCGTCTTTACGTGTCCAGGTATCGGGCAGGTTGCGGGTAGAGGGGTGGTTTTTATCTACGATCTTCAACACAGCTTCCTGCTGCATAGGATGGCTTACGAAGTAAGCGCCCACCAGGCGGCCGTAGTATTTCCAGTCGTATTCGGCATCGGCAGCGGCATGTACGCCAACAAAGTTACCGCCTGCCTGCATGTAGCGTTCCAGGTCGGCCTGCTGGTAGTTGTCCAGCATATAGCCGGTAGTGTTCAGGAATACTACTGCCGAGTATTTCTTCAGGTTTTCTTCGCTGATTTTGCTGGCATCAGAAGTGCTATCCACCAGGAAATTGTTCTCTGCGCCCAATTTCATGATAGCCGGCACGCCCACAGCTATGCTGGCGTGGTGATAGCCGCTGGTTTTGGTAAAAACCAGTATTCGCGGCTTTACCGGTATTTTGCTAAAGCTAAACAGCATAACGCATAGCGCAAGCAGCAAGGTAATTTTTAATCGCATTTTTTGATATTTATATAATTGGTAATTAGTTGTTTGATAAGCTTGTTCTCATTGCGTACTTATAACGCAATAAAGATAATATTAAAATTTAATAAATGGCATCTTGGTAAACCCAAATATTGCACTTTATAACTAATTTTTTACTAATTACTTATTAATAATTCAATCGATTGCAATTTCTATCGGAGGGTAACGGATTTGTTGCAGTGGGGCCAAAATGGGCGGTTTTTGCCCGGGCAGTCTTTATCCGGCTGCCCCTTATGCAAGGAGCATAAAAAAGCCTGCACATTGCAATCGAATGTGCAGGCTCAATGAAGAAAAGTAATTTTCCGACGGCTTATTTCTTCGCCGTTATTTTATCTTTAAGTGTTTTCATAAAATAGCCTCCAACCACGCTCCGCGCCTGGAAACCCACCATTTTACCGTCAGTAGTTTCATGCCAATCGCTCAAAGGCACGCGCGTTGGGGTCTGTTGCACGTATTTGTAGATGGGGTTTACCAGCGCATCAAAGTCGATACGGTTGCTGGTCATGGCTGCCGTCCATAGTATCCAATCGCTTTTGGTGTAGGTTTTGCGGCTATCCAGCGGCAGGCCGAATGCCTGCTGCTTGCCTTTGTAGTATTTTATTTCCTTATCGTAAACATACTGGGGGAACAGGTTAAGGCCCAAAACCTTATCCCAAACCATATTATACTTTTGGCTCCAGGTGTTTTTATCATCGAAAACAAGCGCGTAGTGGTCGCCGGCATCGTCTTTAGCTATCCACTTGGTGGCTAAATCCTTAGCAAGCGTGCTGTATTTGGCAGCGGTTTTGGTATCGCCCAGCATGGCAGCCATTTTTGCGTAGGCGCCAATAGCCACAATGGCCTTGATCGATAAGTTGGCGTTATGTGCCAGGTGGCCGGCAAAATCGTCGGTACACAGTTGGTTACCCGGGTCGAAACCTGCCTCGGCTAGGTAGTTAGTCCAGGTGGTGAGGGTTTTCCAATGTTTTTTGGCGAAGGCAGGATTTTTTTGCGCTAAGGTAATGGCACCGGCAAGTATCACCATATTACCGCTTTCTTCTACCGGCATATCCTCGCCGTAAGTTTGGCCATTGGCCAGGGGATACGTGCCCAGATCGTGTGCGGCATAAGGCTTGGCCCACTTGCCGCTCTCGCTGTAATAGAAGATGCCGTTCATCATACCTTTAAGCAGTTCGGGGTTGTACAGCAGGTATAGCGGTGCCGATGGATAGGTGATATCCACCGTGTTGATAGAGCCGTTGCTGAAGTTCTCTTTCGATAGAAACAGCAGTTCGCCCTGCGGACTTTTTACAAGGGCGTGCGCCGCGAGGCTTTGGCGGTAGGCCAATACGCAAAGGCGGGCATATTTTTCGCCCCCGGCGCGGTAAGCATCCCGGTAAACCTTAGCATCGGTAGTGCGGCAGGCCTGCATGGTTGCCGCGTAGTTTTTAAGCGAAGCCGCCAATACGCCCTCCATAGTTGCGCCGGGGGTATTGCGCCACCACGGCTTTAAATTGGTGCCGAAGTATTGCACGGAATACAATTCGTCGTACCCGATGGCCAGGTGCTGCTCAATTGCAGTGCTGCCCACGCGGCCAAATGACAGCATGGTATTCAGCATGAAGTGTTTGCCGACAAAGGTGGTGTTCTTGTCTGATGATGTCAGATATGCGCCTATGGGGTCTTCATCTTCGTTGACGTGTTGGGTGGCCCTTGGCGATGAGGTGGCTACATACAAGTAGCCCCAATCTATGCGCAAATCATCGCCCTTTTTTTGCAGGATGGGCTGCCCGATACTGCCGGCTTTGATAATTTTAAGCCCGTTGGCGGTGTAAGCTTCGGCTTCAACCTCCTGTGTAGGTTGGTTTACAGCAGCATCGGTAGATACACCCTGGAAGATATCCACAGGATGCTTTTTGCCATCGTTGGATTTTACTATATAGCTGATGTACGATATCGGGTTGGCCAGTTTTTTAATATCGGTGATAATCAAGGGCGACGAGAAAATCACCTTTAAATTCACGCCACCGCAGGTAAACCCATAAGTAGTTTGGGTGGCATCTATTTTAACACTGGTTTGTTTGGCCAGTTTGATATCGTCATTAGCAGGTGCATCAAGCTTTACAGATAAGCCGGCATCCAACGAGGCCAGGCCGCCGGTATTGGTACAATGAATGGCCAATACGTTTTCGCCGGTTTTCAGCGCATCGGACGCAGCACCAGTAAGGGCGAACATTTGCAGATCGCCGTTGGAGCCGCCCCGTGCGAATATTTGTTTGCCGTTTAAGTAAACCTCCACATCGTCGTCGTGAAACAAGCGAAGGATCAACGGGCTTTTAGGCAGTTCGGAAAGATTGAACGCGCGGCGTACCCAAACTTCGCGGCTGGTCCAGCGGGTGCCTGTAGTGTGTTCGTTATCGCTGAATGGTGCCTTGCCTGTCTTCCAGTCGCCTGCGGCGAAGCCCGGTTTTTCCCAACCATTGCCCGGCGAGGTAAAGGTATATTGGCAGTTGTAAGTAACTTCATCGGCAGCAGGCAGTATGGTTTTGTATTGCGGGGCCCGTTGGCCCATAAAGCGGTAGTCCTTGCCGTCAACCCTAATTACGCCCAGCAGCGACTGGCTTTTACCCGTCCAGTGTACGGTGGTGCTTTCATTCAGTTTATCCGTGTTCGACCAGATGCTGAAATAAGGTGTGTGCGTTATCAGCGGGTAAGCGGGCGCATGGTCTTGCTGAGCCAGTGCGGGCAGGGCTGTAGTTAACAAGGTACCGCACAATAGCAAGCGGCGATAGTTCACCCTGCCTAAAAGGAAATAGACGATTTTATTCATGTATTATAATGATGTTTTAATATGTCAGGTTCATGGTTGTCGACTGCACAGGCTGCAATAGTATCGATTTGTTTTTTGTGTAAATAGTGTTGATACGTTTTGGAGAAGTTTTGACGCAATGTTGCTAAAAACGGAAGAAACTTTAGGCAATCGGTTGCTTTAACGCCTCTTCAAGCAATCATTGTCTTTTGATACCCGGAATTATTTGCGCAAATTGAGCCGTCGCAAAATAATACCGTATGGATACTTTTAAAACCGTTGCCGAATCGCAAACCACCCTTACCGAATTGATGATACCCTCATACGCCAACTTTGGAGGCAAAATACACGGAGGCATTATTATGGGCCTGATGGATAAAGTCGCGTACGTGTGTTCGGCCAAGCATGCCGGGGCTTACTGCGTAACCGCATCGGTAGAGGATATCGATTTTTTGGCACCGGTGGAGGTAGGCGAACTGGTATCGCTGATGGCATCGGTAAATTACGTGGGGCGCACCTCGCTGGTGGTAGGCATTAAAGTGATATCCGAAAATGTGAAAACACACACGGTTAAGCATACCAATACCAGCTACTTTACCATGGTGGCCATGGATGAGAACCACGCGCCCCTGCCGGTACCTGGCTTAATTTTGCATACCGATGTAGAGATACGCCGCTTTTTTCAGGGCCTGCACCGCAAGCAACTCAAAAAATACTATCGACAGGAGGAAGGTCGCGTAAAATCCGATTTCGAAATGACCGAAACTATCGAATTGTTGAAAGGGGAGAGGTGCAGAATAGAAAAAACTGTTTGAATCAGAATTCACAGAATTTTAGAATTTTCAGGATGTATGGTTATTCAATATAGGCGCATAAGCAAATTTCCACGTAGAGTGATAAAACAATTCTGCTCATTCTTTAATTCTGAAAACAGCGAAGCTCTCTTGAGCACCCCTAAATAAACAACTGCGAAAAATTCTGATTCAGACGACAAATCAACCCTGCCTGGCCTGGTATTTATAATGCAGTTGTTTCAATGTTTCTTCTGCCACCTCATCGGCCGAGTAGCCATAGCCGGTAACCAATATACCCTTTGCGCCCGAGCCCGCGGCCAGTGCATAAACGGTGGCTTCATCGGCAGGGTCTGAAGGGCCTTCGTAGCGGTACACATCCACAATTTCGAATTCATCGGCAGGGTAGCTTTGGTCTTCGGCTTTTAAATGATTGGCTTCGAGGTTAAAATCGAGGTTAAAACCCTGTTCCCTTAATTTTTCGATAGCCTCGGATACGGTAGCGTAGTGGAATTTCTGTTTCATAGGTGTGTTGTGATAGTATAAACACAAACTTATAAAAAGCAGTTTGGTTTTAGGATGTGAAAATAGTTTTGGGCGGATGGTGATAAAGCGAATAGATTTTATCAGTTTGATGACTGCTCGTTGCAGGGACGTCGCTTTTAAACAAATTGATGATAGGAGGCACCTACGGAGCCAAAATTCCTATTTTCCGAATGCTATAAACAGAATGCTCCTCCGGAGCGCCCAACATGGTCCAAACAGATTGACTCCAGCGGAGTCTCCCGTTTATAGACAAAAACGAGACAATTATTTTGGCTCCGTAGGTGCCTCCTTTTTAAAAGCGATTTCCCTGCCGCCCCTTGCCGCCCCATCCGTATATTTGCGGCGTGGCAGTACCCAAATCAACCAAACCTACCGTTAAACGGGCAACCAAGCCCGTCGTCCGCCGCAAAAAAGGCACGCCCGCTAGTACATGGTGGCGCTGGCCGCTGGTAATAGGCGTGCTTATCCTGCTTTCGCCTTTCTACTACGGGTACATCCTCAACGGTTTTACCGCTGCCTGGCGCTGGGTGCGCGATATTGGCGACGACCCGCATTACCGCAACTACAAAAGCTATAAAATACGCATCCCATCGGGGTACAAAATACATGGTATAGATGTTTCCTACGCGCAGGGTAAAATCGACTGGAACCGCGTTAGGGCCATGGAAGACGACAGCGTGCGCGTAGGTTTTGCCTTTATTAAGGCAACGGAGGGCGTGATGCTGGTAGATTCGTACTTTAAGCGTAACTGGCGCGAGGCTCCAAAAGCGGGCATCACCTGTGGGGCCTACCATTTCTTCAGGCCCAAAAAGAGCGGTTTATGGCAAGCGCGTTTCTTCCTTCAGAACGTAACCATGGAGCGCGGCGACCTGCCTGCCGTATGCGATGTGGAAGTGCTTGATGGTACCAGTCCCGAAGCCATGCGCAAAGAATTGAAGGCCTTTTTAAAGCATATCGAGAGCAAAACCGGCGTAAAGCCCATTATTTACACCAGCATCAGTTTTTATAAGGATTACCTGGATGGGTATTTTGATGGTTACCAACTTTGGATAGCGCATTACTACCAATCGCGCTTAGCTTTGGATAGCCATACCAGCTGGCGTTTTTGGCAGCACTCGGATAAAGCACGCGTAAACGGTATCAACCACGCGGTAGATTTCAACGTGTTTAAGGGGGATAGCCTCAGCTTCCAAAAAATGCTGATAAAATAAAGGGGTAATCAGATCGCCCTCATTTTATTGCCTTTAGGCTCGTGTGTTACTTCGGCAAGGCCAAGGGCCTCCATCAAGGGTGGCATGTACATGCCGAAGCGACCTCTCAGGCCCTTTTTTAGGCCATACCAACCACCAACCGGGTTGCTTTCGGCACGTCCCCAGGCTTCAACGGTACCTTCTTTGGCGGGTTTTTGCTCATCGGCACTGCCCAGTTCCATCCAATCGCCGTGGGCCTTCAGCATGGCATGCAAATCATCCAGGCAGCGATAATCGTAATGCAATACGGTTTTGCCTACGGTGCATACCAGTATTTGTTTGCCGTCTTTAACGTCGGCATGCATGGTGTATTCCGATGATAGCGGAGGTGTCTTTAAAGCCAAAGGGGCTTCTTTAGTGCCGATGTTGTAGGCCATATGGTTTAGCTTTTTAAGGTGTTAACGTACAAGTAATTGGTTGCAATGTTGCACAAATGTAAATGCTTGCTCTGGTAATCCGTTACGCAAATAGCACCCCAGGTTGATTTTTTACAATTATTTTTTGGATGGGATGAAAAGGGCTTTGGTATGTTGAAAATCCAGGTTTAACCAAAAAGTTTGTTATTATTTAAACACGGAGTCCGCAGAGGTTGGCACAGAGGTCGCGGAGTTTTTTGTTTGGCTAACCCAAAAAAAATCTCCGTGGACTCTGTGGTTTTATCTTTGTGCCCTCTGTGTTTAAAATTGCCAATAAATCTAAAGTATGATGCAAATTCTGCATTACTCCCCTAAATATTACAATTTTACCCCCTTCTGCTTACCATCAAAACCGGTTACTTTGCTTTTACAGTATGCTGTTTATTTTTATGAATAAAGCAGCATTATTCCACAAAACCGGCTATATTAGGATAGTGTATATACAATTGGTTGTTGAGCGGCAGCTTAGGCTGTCGCTTACTTTTTACAGGTTTCCTATGCTTTTAAAGCTGCGTGCAAAGATATTTTTAGCATTCGTACTGTTTACGGCGGCCCAAACTGGATTGTTTGCACAGGTGAGTACCATAGCCACCAATGGTTGGGCGGCCAACTCCGTAAACACGGTCATCTTCCGCAAAAATTCGCTGATAAGTTTCAAGGATACCCAATACGCAGCATTTTACGATGCCGAGCAGTTTATGGTGCTGGCTAAACGGAAGCAGGCATCTGCGCATTGGCAAACCCTCCGCACTGCTTATCAAGCCGATGCTACCGATGCTCATAAAAACATCAGCATAATGGTGGATGGCGAGGGTTACCTGCATGTGGCCTGGGGGCACCATAACCAGCCGCTGAATTATGCCCGTGGCGTAGCTCCCGGCAGCTTGACACTAAGCCAACCCTTGCCCATGACGGGCCTGAACGAGGATAAGGTTACCTACCCCGAGTTTTATAAGCTTCCCGGCGGCGACCTGCTGTTTTTTTACCGCGACGGGCAATCGGGCAATGGCAACCTGGTGCTGAACTGTTACAGCATGAAATTGAAAAAATGGCTGCGCGTACAGGATAACCTCATAGATGGCGAAAAAGCACGCAACGCTTACTGGCAAATTGCGGTGGACGGCAAAGGCGCTATCCATCTTTCCTGGGTGTGGCGCGAATCGGCAGATGTGGCCAGCAACCACGATATGTGTTACGCCCGATCTGTCGATGGCGGTAAAACCTGGCAACGCAGCGATGGCGGGCAATACAGTCTGCCAATTACCGCGACCACTGCAGAGTACGCGGCCCGCATACCGCAACAAAGCGAACTCATTAACCAAACGGCTATGTTTGCCGATGAGCAGGGCAACCCTTACATAGCCACCTACTGGCGCGAAGCCGACCAAACCGTTCCGCAATATCATCTGATTTATCATACCGATAGGCAGTGGCATACCGCTAACCTTGGCTTCCGAAAAACGCCTTTTATGCTTGGCGGCGTGGGTACAAAGGCCATCCCGATATCGCGGCCGCAAATCGTCGCCTGGCAGCGTAAAGGGCACACCGCTGCTGCAATTATTTTTAGGGACGAGGAGCGCGGCAGCAAGGTATCTATAGCGGTTAACCAGGATTTGGGTACCAACCAATGGGGGTTATCAGATTTGTCGCAAGGCTCCGTTGGCTCCTGGGAACCCAGTTACGATACCGCGTTGTGGGCAGATAAACACATCCTCGATCTGTTTGTACAGCATACTACGCAGATAGATGGCGAGGGTAGGGCCGATGTGGAGCCACAACCCGTGCAGGTTATAGAGTGGCGGCCGGCAAATTAAGCATCCAATAAGAAAACATATATTATGAGTTATAGCACATCTATCTTGAGAAAAATTACGGCAACACTGGTTTTAGGTTGTGTAGCCGCTGCCGCAAACGCGCAAAGTATCGATACCCTGCATGCGCCGGCCCCAGCTTTACCGGGCGTGTATGCCGACCCTAACATCGCGGTTTTCAATAACAAATTCTACATCTACCCCACTACCGATGGTACAGTGGGCTGGCAATCTACTCAATTCAGTTGCTGGTCGTCGGCCAATCTTACCGATTGGAAGAACGAGGGTGTAATACTCGATTTACCTGCCGACCTGAGCTGGGCAAAAGTGCGGGCATGGGCGCCAACCATAGCCACCAAAAACAATCAATATTATTACTATTATTCTGCCGATGTAAACATTGGCGTGGCAGTTGCTGATAAACCTACCGGGCCATTTAAGGACCCATTGGGCAAGCCACTCATCCGCAAAGGCATGCTGGGCGGGCAGATGATAGACCCGATGGCCTTTGTGGACGATGATGGCAGCGCCTACCTCTACTGGGGGCAGGGGCAGTGCAACGTGGTGAAGCTTAATGCCGATATGATAAGCTGCGACACTACAAAAATAACATCCTTTAAGCCGGAGGGTTATAACGAAGGCCCTTTTATGATAAAGCGCAAGGGGATCTACTACCTGATGTGGTCGGAATATGACACCCGCGACCCGCGTTATTCTATCGCCTACGCAACTTCCAAATCGCCACTGGGGCCATTCGTAAAAGCCGTTGGCCACCCCGTGCTGAAGGGCAAGGGCGTGGTGAAAGGCGCAGGGCACCATTCGGTGGTGCAGGTGCCTGGAAAAGATGAATGGTATATTGCTTACCACCGCTTTAAAATACCCGATGGCAATGGCTACAACCGCGAAACCTGCGTAGAACCCATGTATTTTGATGCCGATGGCAATATTTTGCCTGTGGATGTTTTCGGCAAGTTAAAACCTGTGAAGATAAAGGCATGGAAAAAATAAATGCTGAAATTTGAGCATGAAGAAAACGCTTGTCCTACTATTGTTGCTCGGTATAACCATAACCTCGTTCGGCCAAAAGCAAACGGCTACCGCTATTCCTACGCGTAAACTGTGGCTCAATTACCTGGATAAGGTTGCCCGCCCGGTGCTATCGAACCTGGCTGCTGATCAGCTGAGGCTGAAGATGCCCATGGAAGTTTCGGATAGGACGGATAACAAACAAGGCCGTACCGAAGCCGGCTACCTGGAGGCTTTTGGCCGTACGCTAAGCGGCATTGCGCCCTGGCTGCAGCTGGAAGGGGGAGATGCGGCTGAAGTAAAACTGCGTAACCAATACCGCGATTGGGCTTTGAAGGCTATAGCCAATGCTGTTAATCCGCAGGCTAAAGATTATATGCAGTGGAAGGGAGGGCAACCGTTGGTTGATGCCTCTTTCGTAGCCCTGGGGCTTATCCGCTCGCCATGGCTTTGGCAGCATTTGGATGAGGGCGTAAAGAAACAAGTAGTCGACGCGATGATGGCCACGCGCGTAACCGTGCCGGTTTACAGCAACTGGATATTGTTTACGGGGGTTATAGAAGCATTTTTTTGTAAGTACGATTTGCCTTACGACCCGGTACGCATAGAATACGCCGTACGCGAGTTTACGCAGCATTGGTACGTAGGCGATGGCATGTATTCTGACGGGATGGAATTCCATTTCGATTACTACAACAGCATCGTTATCCATCCAAACCTGAGCGCGATATTGGATGTGTTGAATGAAAAAGCTAAAAAATATAGAGGCGAACAACTGCGCGAAACAACCGTTGGCCAGCGTTACGCCGAAATATTGGAGCGGATGATCAATACCGATGGCAGTTTCCCGGCAACGGGCCGCTCTATTGTGTACAGGGGCGGCTTGTTTACGCATCTGGCCAATGTGACCTATAAAAAGCAATTGCCCGCCACGCTGTTACCCGCACAGATAAGGGGAGCATTAACCGCAGTGATACAGAAAACCCTGAGCGCACCGCAAACTTTCAACAACGCGGGCTGGCTGAATATGGGCCTTTACGGCAGGCAGCCCGGCCTTGCCGATTTTTATATTACCACGGGCAGCCTTTACATTTGCACGGATATATTTTTGCCGCTGGGCCTGCCCGATACCGATGAATTTTGGTCCGCGCCCGAAACGCCCTGGACATCGGTAAAAATATGGAACGGGCAGGATATGCCTGCCGACCACGCCCTCGACATCAAAAAGTAATTCATTGGGAATGCACATCAAAAGAATAGCCTGCCTGTTAGCCTTTTTAGCGGCAATGCCCTTGCTTGCACTTGCGCAACAGGCAGATACCAGCGGCTACAAACTGGTTTGGGCCGATGAATTTAACACCGATGGCCCCGTCAATTCCAAAAGCTGGAAATTTGAAGAGGGTTTTAAGCGCAATAACGAAGCGCAATGGTATCAGCCGCAGAACGCTGTTTGCCGAAACGGCATGCTGGTGATAACCGCGCAGAAGGTGCATCAGCCTAACCCAAACTATATTGCCGGCAGCAAGGATTGGAGAACCGGCAGGGAGCATGTGGAATATACCTCGGCCAGTGTAAACACCATTGGCTTACATCAATGGCAATATGGCCGGTTTGTGATGCGGGGGCGCATACCAACCGATGACGGCCTATGGCCCGCATTTTGGACATTGGGCGTAAAAGGGGAGTGGCCATCAAACGGAGAAATTGATATTATGGAGTACTACCGCAACATGCTGCTGGCTAATATTGCCTGTGGTACCGCCACGGCCTATAAAGCCAAATGGTACAGCGTTACAACGGATGTCAAAACTTTTGGCCCCGGCTGGAGCAAGCAGTTCCACATCTGGCGGATGGATTGGGACGAAAAGGAAATCAATTTATACGTTGACGATAAACTGCTGAACCGCGTACCGCTTACCGATTTGGTAAATCGTGATGCCGCGGCGATAAACCCCTTTAAGCAGCCACACTACATCCTGCTGAATCTTGCCATAGGCGGCGATAACGGAGGCGACCCATCTAAGACCCCTTTCCCCCAGAAGTATGAGATAGATTACGTGAGGGTTTATCAACGGAAATAGGACTTGGAAATTCCTGAAAATTTATAGCCAAAGCAGGTGCGGTTTATTGGAAAAAGCTGGAAATTTTTTTGCGCCCCGGCGGGCGATATTTAGCCGAAAATGCCCATTCTATGCAAATTTGGCCCCTTTTTAAATTATAAGGAAAAAGCCTTAAAAATCCCGAAAAACACCGAAAAAACTCCGAAAAACACAGATTTTTTACGGTATTTTGGCAAATTTACGCCAGTGGCAAGGGCAATAAACCGGCATGTAAGCCCAACCCATGCCGGCTTAATTTCACCGGATTTTTCCAATATTTCTATAAAATAAACCTGGACAAAAAATCATCAAACAACCCTCTGGTCCGATAGATATTTCTTAGGGCTTTTGCCGAATTTTTTGGTGAACGAGCGACTGAAGTTAGATGGCTCGGAAAAACCTACTTTATAACCGATTTCTGATATGGTGAATTCGCCGGTGCGCAGCAGGGCGGCGGCATGATCTAACCGCGTATTGGTGATAAAATCGTGCGCGGTTTGGTTGGTAAGCGCGCTCAGCTTGCGGTACAGCTGCCGGCGGCTCATCTTTAATGCCGTTGCCAGTTTATCTATATCGAAATTGAGGTAGGAGAGGTTGTCTTCTATTATCTTCACCACTTTGCGCAAGAACTCCTTATCTATATCCGTAATGGCAGATGTCTCGATAGGGTTGCCGGTATGGCCCGAGAATACTTCGCGCAGCTTCCGCCTGGATTCGAGGATGTTATGGATACGGGCAGATAACAGGGCCACGTTGAAAGGCTTCGAGATGTAATCATCCGCACCGGTGTTGTAGCCCTCTATCTTATTCTCGTCGGTTTGTTTGGCCGTAAGCAATATGATGGGGATATGGCTTGTCTTCTCGTCGCCTTTTAGTTTGTGGCAAAGTTCCAGCCCGTCGCCACCGGGCATCATAATATCGCTGATGATGATATCGGGGATAAGTTCCACTGCTTTTCTGTAGCCTTCCAGGCCATCGGCCGCCTGCTCTATGTGGTACGCCCCCTGCAATTCGTCGGCAACGTATTCGCGCAGATCGTTATTGTCTTCAACAATTAATACGATAGGCGTATTAGTTATTTTTTCTTCCGGCTGTTTGTTGCGAGTGGTGTTAGGCTCGTCCGACTCTATATTTTCCGCTTTAGCTGCGCCTGGCGGTTCTGCCGGCTGCAAATCCTCTTTGCCAAAGTTTTCTTCGCCTATGGGTATCCGCACAATAAAATCCGTCCCCTGGTTTTCGGCATCCGCTACCACAATTTCGCCGTTGTGCAGCAATATCAGTTCGCGCGTAAGCGCAAGCCCAATCCCGCTCGATTCGTTCTCGAAGCGCGAACTTCCTTTTATCTGGTAAAAAATATCAAATATTTTGTTCTTCAGCTCATCGGGTATGCCCACGCCCGAGTCTTTAATGTGTATCTCCACGGCCTGTTTTTGCTCGCCATCCTGCGCGGTAATGGTGCCCTGTTTTACCAATATCATAATTACGCCAAAATCGGGCGTGTATTTAAAGGCGTTGGGTATAAGGTTGTAAAGTATCTTTTCCAGTTTATCGGTATCTATCCAGGCATCCAGCTGGTCTACCTTTAAATCGAGGTAAAAGTTTATGTTCCGTTCGCGGGCGCGGTCGGTAAAGGCATTGAATACCTTCTTCACCAGGGCAACCACATCTGTTTTTGCGGCATCCAGACTAAAACCGCCGGTTTCTACTTTCCTGAAATCGAGCAGCTGGTTCACCAGGTTCATCAGCATAGATGCATTGTTGAACACTAGTCCGCTATATTTTTTGGCCTGGTTCACGGTGATGTCCTCGTTCTTTATCTTCCGCAACGGATCTACGATGAGAGATAACGGCGTACGCAGTTCATGCGACAGGTTGGTGAAGAAATTGAGCTTTAGCCGGTTCAGCTCTTTTGTTTTTTCGGTAAGAAGTTTCTGGTAATGCACCTCGCTCTTCAGTTTCTCTCGCGATTCTATTTCCCTGTACAACAAGTAGAGCCCGGTGGCCACCGCTGCTATATAAAACAAATAAGCCCAGGTGGTTTTCCAGAAGGGTGGGAGGATGACAATTTTAAGCGTGGTACCTGTCTCGTTCCAAAGCCCGTCGTTATTAGATGCCTTTACCCTAAAGGTGTAGGTGCCTGGGTCTAGGTTGGTGTAGGTGGTCTTCCGTTCGGTACCTACGTAGTTCCAGCCGGTATCGAAACCCTCCAGCATGTAGGCATACATGTTGCGCTCGGGCACGGTGTAGCCCAGCGCGGCGTACTCTATGGTAAATACCGATTGATCGTAGGCGAGGGTAATCTCTCGGTTGGTGTTGATGTTTTGCGACAGCGGTGGTTTGTTGGGCGTAATAGGAACCGGTTTGTTAAACAGTTGGAAATCGGTTATCACCACGGGCGGGATATTAGGATTATCCTTGAGGCTGCCCGGCATAAACACGTTGAAGCCCTCCAGCCCGCCAAATATAATTTCACCGTTGCTCAGTTTATAACCCGCGCCTATACTGAACTCGTTGCTTTGCAAGCCGCTGGCACTGGTATAGTTTTTAAAGGTTTTTTTTGCGGGATTAAAACAGCTGATGCCCTTATCGGTACTTAGCCACAGACAGCCGAATTTATCTTCGATGATGCTGTTTACGATATTGTTGGCCAGGCCCTGGCTTTCGGTAAAGCGGGTAAAGTTGTCATGCGCGGGGTTGAAAAGGCATAAGCCGCCACCCATGGTGCCCACCCATATATTGCCCTTGCTATCGCCGGCTATGGAGAACACCGCATCGCTGCCCAGGTTGTTTGCGGCTTTGTTGTAAGCCTTGTAAAGCCCCGTAGCTGGGTTATAAACAATAACGCCATGGGCTATGGTGCCTATCCATATGTTGCCCTTCGCATCCTCGTAAAAGGCGCGGATGTGATTGGCGCTGTTTTTATGTTTGCCTACTTTTAATACCAGGTGCGTAATTTGGTTGGTTGCAGGATTTAAAACGTTTACCCCGCCGCCATTGGTGCCAATCCATATATTACCTTTTTTATCTTCTAATAGGGCGTAAACAGATTGATTGCTGAGCTTGCCCGCGCCACTGCCTGCGCTATAATAGGTTTTGGCTTTGGTGGCAAAATTTATCCGGGCCATGCCCTCGTCATAAGTGCCCACCCACAAAACATCTTTCTGCCGGCTTAACTTCATGCACAAAACCGACAAGCTGGCGAAGTAATTCTCCTTGGCTGCGGGGTTGAACGCCTCGAATTTATTGGTGTGGGGTGCCCAGCGGTACAGGCCCGTACCATCCGTACCGATCCATATATCGCCGTTGGGTGCTTCGCTAAAGGAAGTTACGATGTTAGCGTTGATGTTGAGCGCATCGGTACCGAAGTTTTTGTAGAGGTTGAACTTGAACTGGTTCTTGTCGTACTTATTGATGCCTTTTGCGTAGGTGCCTACCCACAGGATGCCCTGGTCATCAACCAAAAGCGAGGAAATGGAGCTGCTGCTTAAGCTGCGCACGTCCTTAGTGCTTTGTTGGAAATGGGTAAAGGTGTTCCGTATCGGGTCGAAAAGTTCCAGCGCCAGTTCGGTAGCCACCCATAACTTGCCATCGCCTGCGTTGCAAAGGGCACGGATAACGTTATCGCGGAGCCCGCTCGGGTTTTGCAAGTCCTTTTGGTAAGCCTTAAAGGTTTCGGTTTTGTCGTCGTAAAGGTTAAGGCCATCTACGGTGCCTATCCATACATTGCCGGCTTTATCTTCATAAACGGTATTGACGTTGGTGGCGCTGATGTTGCCGACCTGCCCATCAGCACCGAAGTGCTTGAACGTGTTTGTCCGTTTGTTCCAGCGGTTAAGGCCGAAAAGCGTGCCTATCCACAGGTTTTCGCGACTATCCTCATAAATGCAGTTGATATTCTCTACCTGTGCATATTGGAACGCATGTGGCACCAGCTTTTTACTGTCCGGGTTGTAAACGTTGAAGCCAGATACCGTACCCACCCAAAGGTTGCGCTGCTTATCCTCATAAATAGCCTTGATTATTTTAGTGCCGATTTTTTCGTCGCCTTTATCTGTACTGCCTACTGCGATGAATGAATCGGTGTTACGGTCGTACAGGGCCAGTCCGCCGCCTACAGTGCCCACCCACAGGTTGCCGGCGTGGTCTTCCAGCATGCATCGTATATTATTATTGGGGATGCTTTTCTTATCGGAGGGGTTATTACGGTACACCTTGAATTTATAGCCGTCGTATTTATTAAGGCCGTCCTGCGTACCGAACCACATAAAGCCATACCTATCCTTCAATATACAAACCACGCTGCTTTGCGATAGGCCGTTGGCTGTAGTTAAATGCGTAAACTGGACGACGTTTTTCACCTGCCCGCAGGCCTTGGTAGCCGGTAATAACAGGCAGGCGGCGAAAAGCAACAAGCCTGTCTTGGTAAATCGGGCATATAATTCAAAAATACGGGCGGCCGCCATCTGGTAAAAAGGCATATAAAACATCCGGTACAAATAAAACGGGTAAGGCAACAGCGCTTTACCGGTCATTTAAACAATAAAAAAGAGGGCCTTTATCAATAACCGGCAATTTAACAGTTAAAGGGCTTTATAATTGGTTTTTTAGCAAGCGGGCGTAAAATTTAACATTATCGGGCTAAAAAAAGCCGCATTTAGCTATGGCCTGATAAGTTGATGGCATGCACTGATAATTTGCCGCCCCTGCTTTGCTTAAACAAGTTTAATACTTGTATCTCTAAAAAAAGCATCCAAATCGCCGCATGCATTAATTGATAAGCAATGGCACGCCCTGATAAGGGCGCGAATGTACCCTTTGCATAACATTGTGCCACATGATGCCGCCTATCCGGCATAGCATCATTAACCAATTATAATTTACGATACCCTGCAAGCAAATAGCCCTGCTATTATATACGGCCGACGGTATCCAAAAACTGAAACAAAAAATTTAATGTCCCGGTGCATGGTTACCAATACCCTGTGCGGGTTGTTTATCAACCAACCTAAAATTAACGTGCAATGAGAAAATTAAAACCCGGCTGAGGGCACCCCCGGCAAACAGAAATGTTAGTCGCTAAAGTTTTAAAGATGCAAACCAAACCAATTGTAGAATGAGAAAACCTATACATCAAAACTTAAGAAGGCTTAATTAACGCTGCCAGCAGCAGGGCTACTAGCCAAAAGGGCCGAACGGCGCGGCCGCAGTGTGAGAAGCTGCTGGCTATAGGAAACCGGCTCCGTTCCCTTCCAACAACATTTATGAACCTTAATTAACTCAACAACCAGTTGTTTATGAAAAAAATTATCATCCTGGCCTTACTAGGCCTTGTTTACCTGAATACCGCATTCGCACAATCGCAAAAGGTATCGGGCGTGGTTTCGGGCGATGACGGGCAGCCTTTGATAGGCGCCACTGTTTACTTAAAATCGGCTATCAACACCGCCACCACTACTGATACAAAAGGTGCATTCAGCATCAACGCGCCGGCCAACGCCATCTTAGTAGTAAGCTACATCGGCTACAAAACACAGGAGTACCCGCTAAAAGGCGAAACCTCGGGCATTAAAATCGTACTCGGCTCGGGCAATTCGTCCTTAAACGAGGTGGTGGTAACCGCCCTTGGTATCAAAAAAGAGAAGAAATCATTAGGCTATGCCGTAACCGAGGTAAAGGGTAACGAGCTTACCGAGGCACGCAGCGTAAACCTTGCCAATGGCCTGGAGGGCAAAGTAGCCGGTTTGAATATTTCGCCGCCAGCTACGGGTGCCAACGGTTCTACGCGTATCACCATCAGGGGCAGTGGCTCTATATCGGGCAATAACCAGCCGCTTATCGTGGTGGATGGTGTGCCGATAAATAACGACCCCAGCACCCTCGGCCCAATCGTATCGTGGACTAAAGGCGACGCGCAAGGCTACGATAAGGGCGATGGTATATCGCAACTGAACCCGGATGAAATCGAAACCGTGAGCGTGCTGAAAGGCGCTACTGCTGCGGCACTATACGGTTCAAGGGCATCAAACGGCGCGATATTAATTACCTCCAAATCTGCAAAGGCAGGGCAGGGCATAGGCGTTGAGCTGGGCCTTAATGCTGCCATGGAAACCCTGCTAATACCTGATTTAGGCTACCAAACCCAATACGGCCATGGTACAGGCGGCACTAAACCGACTACCGTAGCACAGGCAAAAGCCGGCCGCTTTAGCTGGGGTGGGAAATTGGATGGCTCCGATGCGATGTTTTACGATGGCGTACTGCGTCCATACGTTGCGCAGGATAATAACTACGGCAATTTTTACCAAACCGGCAAAAACATCACCAGCAATGTTGCCTTAACCGGTTCTTCCGAAAATATCAAATACCGTTTCTCCTACAGCAATGTAAATTATAACGGCATCCTGCCCACCAACACTACCGATCGTAACAACTTTGCTCTTAATTTGAACAGCAACCTGGGCAAAAAGCTGTCTATCTTAATCAACACCAAATACATATCCGAAAAGAACCACAACAGGCCGCGCGTATTGGGCGAGGCGGGCAGCTCAACCTTCGGTATTCTAGCTTTGCCATCAACCATACCGCTTTCGGTTTTGAGGGATAAGAAATACGATGCCAACGGTTACGATAACCCATGGAACGATAACCTGTTCACCGTAAACCCTTACTACGGCGTGGAAGATTTTAAGGAAAACGATAAAAAGAACAGCATCATTGGTGCCATTGAGCCCAAATTCCAGATTACCGACTGGCTGTACACCAAAGCACGCTTCGGCCTGAATTATTTCAACTATAGCGAAAACGAAATTATTCCTTATGGCACGGCTTATCAGCTGCGCGGCGGTTTAACCATACATAACCGTACCTACAATGAGCAGAACACCGAGTTTATGATTGGTGCTAACAAAAATATCACCAACGATATCAACGTGAACGGCATCATCGGCAGCAACTTTTTGAAGCAGGTTACGGATGGTAACGATTTCACGGCATCGAACTCGTTCAATATCCCTTTCTTTTACGATTTATCTAACATCGATGCGGCTAACCGCACCTACAGCAACGCGCACATTGAAAAACGCATCAACTCGGTTTACGGTACAGCAGAGATATCTTACAAAAGCTACCTGTACTTGAATGGATCGGCCCGTAACGATTGGTTTTCTACGCTGGCCAAAGGTAAAAATAGCATCCTTTACCCATCGGTAGGCTTAAGCTTTGTGGCTTCGGAGGCTTTGAAACTGCCTGCAGCATTCAACTATTTAAAAATAAGGGCTGCCTGGGCACAAGCCGGCGGCGATACCGACCCTTACAACCTATCGCTAAACTACGCGCTTAACGGTACCAACCTGGGCGCACCGCTGGGGCAGATAAACAACACCAATATCCCCAATGTAAACCTGCAGCCGCTGACCTCTACCACATCAGAAATAGGCGTGGAGACCCGCATGTTCAACGATAGGTTCAATTTGGATCTTACCGTGTACAACCGCAAAACCCGTAACGATATCGTAGCGGCAACCGTGTCGGTAGCATCGGGCTATAGCACTGCTTTGTACAATGTAGGCGCAATAAGCAATAAAGGTATCGAGTTGCTCATCGGCGGCACGCCTTTCAAAACCAAATCTTTTAGCTGGAACACCTCGTTCAACGTGGCCTACAACAAAAGCGAGGTGCTTAGCCTGTACCAAAACTTAATTACCCTGCGCGTAGACCAAAGCCGTTACGGCACCTCGTTCATTGATCAGATCGTTGGCAAGCCCTACGGCCAAATAACAGGCTTCGATTACAAGCGCGACGCCGCCGGGAATATCGTTTACAGCTCGGGCGGTGCGCCGCAGAAGGGTAACCTTATTACTTACGGTTCGGGCGTTGCGCCGTGGGCTATGGGCTTTACCAATACGTTCACCTACAAGCGCATCAGCTTAAGTACATTGATAGATGCCAAATTCGGCGGGTACATCTACTCTGGCTCTAAAGCATTCGCTTACCGTTTCGGCTTGGCGCCGGAGACTTTGGAAGGCCGCGATGGCGGTATAGTAGGTGTGGGTGTAAACGAGCAAGGCACTGTGAATACGGTTAATTCTACCTCGCAAAACTACTTTGGCAGCATCCATTCTAATATTGCAACCCCAATGGTATTCAAATCGGACTTTATTAAGCTAAGGCAGATTATCCTGAACTACCAGTTACCATCCTCATTACTCAGTAAAATAAACGTAAAGGGCGCTACCATTGGCCTGGTTGCGCGTAACGTGGCTATTTTGATGAAGAAGACCGGCAACCTCGACCCTGAATCGAACTACAACAACAGCAACGCCCAGGGTTTGGAGTATGGCAGCGCGCCAACCACCAGGAACATCGGCATCAACCTGAACATCAAATTTTAAACATTTAAAAAGCATTAAAATGATACGTAAACTATCAATCATAGCTTCTGTTGCGGTCTTGCTTGCTTCGTGCACCAAAGACTTCCAATCTATAAATACAAACCCTAACGTTCCTGCGGCGGTCCCTAACGATTACCTGCTGGCAACATCGCAGGTGCAACTGGCCGGCGCGCACAACCCCGATTCAAAATCGTGGAGGAACAACTTTGGGTACAGCGCCTGCCTGGTTCAGCAAATGTCGTCGACCGATATCAGCTTTTACGGTGGCAGCTTCTATACCTCAACCCAAAACAGCTTTTCGGCTTATTTTGAGGATGCTTATCCAAACTCCATCAAAAACGAGGTGAATTTGATAAACCTTACTTCGGCGGATGCCAAATACGTAAACATCACCTCGATGGCACGCATATTAAAAGTAATGGATATGGCCGTGATGACCGATATGTATGGCGATGTGCCTTATACCGGCGCGGGCAAAGGATACCTGGATGCCAACTTTACCCCGGCTTATGACGCGCAGAAAGATATCTATGCCGATATGCTGAGCGAACTGGAGAAAGCCGGTGCCGCTCTCGACCCAGCGGCCTACATCCCTACCAAGGCCGATTATATCTATAGCGGCGATATTGTCAAGTGGAAACGCGCAGCCAACACGCTTATGTTGCGCCTGGCCATGCGTTTGATAAAGGTTGATGCCGGCATGGCGCAAGCCTGGGCCGCCAAAGCCATATCGGGCGGGTTGATTACGAGCAGCGCGGAGAACATCGCCATTAAATTCGATGGCGTTGCGCAGATAAGCTCTAACCCAAACTCCTGGATACTGGGGCCAACAGGCTCGCGTAACATCGCAGCCATCAACGGCGCGGTTTGGGGCAAAACCCTGATAGATATGATGAAAAACAGGCAAGATCCGCGCCTGCCGCTGATTGCTGCGCTTAAAAACGGCAATAACGCGGTTGCCAACCAGGTGGGCCTGCCAAACGGCGTCAACACCAATACGCTGGCAACGCTAACGCCATCCAACCTCGATTTGTATTCGCGCCCGGCAGCTGCCATGTACGCCAATAACAATCCATGGATATACATGACCTACGCCGAAGCCCGCCTATTGCAGGCCGAAGCTATTGAGCGTGGCTATGCAACAGGTTCAGCAGCAACCGTATTTGCCGATGGTCAGCAAGCCGCCCTTAACCAGGTTTATGGTGCAGTTAAGCCATCCCTTGCCGATGTTGCCACTTATGCCGCGGCAAATCTTTATCCGGTTGCCGGCGATATAAACGCCAAAATGAATGCCATACACACCGAGCTGTACCTGCTTAATGCGGTTACGCTGAACGGCGCCGAGGCGTGGTCTGACTGGAGGCGCTCTGGTTATCCCGTTTTAACCCCGGTAAACTTTGTGGGCAACGAAACCAATGGCGTTATCCCGCGCAGGCTTAAATATTCGCCGGGCGAATTTGGCGTGAACCCTAATATCAACACCGCCATCAGCAGGCAGGGAGCCGATTTATTCACTACCCGTATCTGGTGGGATAAATAGGCCAAAGCAAGCACAAATACTAACACCCCTTAAATATTTAAGGTTTTTATGATGAAGGATAACCGTAGGGATTTTATAAAAAAAGGCGCGTCGCTGGCAGCCGCCCTCTCCATTGGAGGGGCGGCTGCCGCTGCGGCCAAAACCGAATATTACAGGCAGGGGCAAAAGGATGCTAAAGCTCAGGCCACCATGGCACGGGATGTAGGCATGCAGTTTTGCGAATCGTACTTTTTTGGTATGAACAAGCAAAAAATAGCCCTCACCAAACAGATGGATGTGTTGGGCGCCGTGGCCGGCATACAGCCCGCTCTGGCGGGGACCGACGCCAAACCCTGGGAGTACAACACCATTATGGCAAACGTAAAGGCCTGGGAAGATGTGGGGCTGAAACTGCGCGTAATAGAGGGGCCGCCAAGCCTCGGCGAAAAAACCAAGCTGGGGCTGCCGGGTAGGGACGAGGAGATTGCCAACTTCATCACATTTATGAAAAACCTCTCCAGAGCGGGCATCGATACCATTTGCTACAACTGGATGCCCGTTATTGGCTGGTTGCGTACCAATAACGATAAGCCCGGCCGCGGCGGCGCGCTGGTTACGGCATTCGATTATGAGGATATCAAAAATGCGCCTGTTACCAAATTTGGCCAGGTATCCAAGGAGACCCTATGGCAAAACCTCGAGTATTTTTTAAAGGCAGCAGTGCCCGAGGCGGAGAAGGCCGGCATAAAACTGGCCATGCACCCCGATGACCCACAGGTAGATAGCGTGCGCGGCATATCGCGCATCATGACTACCGTGCCCAATTTCGATAAGATGCTGAAGCTGTACCCCAGCCCCAACAATGGCATCACCATGTGCCAGGGTAATTTCTCGCTGATGGGAGTAGATATCCCCGAAACGGTGCGGCACTTCGGCAAGGATAAGATACATTTCGTGCATTTCCGCAACGTGCGGGGAGGGAAATTCAAATTCGAAGAAACCTTTCACGATGAGGGGCAGATAGATATGTACAAAGCGATGGAGAGCTATTACAAAATTGGGTTTACCGGTGCCATACGGCCCGACCACGTGCCCACCATGGCCGGCGACACTAACGAGCATCCCGGTTACAGCACCATAGCGGTTTTATATGCCATTGGCTATATGCGCGGGTTGATGGAGGCCGTTGGCCGGAAATAAGATAAGTAATTAAGTCTTATTTCATTGCCGACCCCGCATGGGCCTGTAGCGCAACACAGATTTCCTGATTGATACCATGAATATGAAAAAAATACTTTTTACCGCCCTTTTTATGGCCGCCGCGTTTGCTGCAAGCGCGCAAACCATAGGCGCATCGCCCGAATACATCAAAACGCTTACCGCTAAATGGAAAGGCGAACGCTTTGCCGATGGTCGCCCAAAAGTGCCCGATGCCCTGTTGGCCCGCTTAAAGAATATCTCGCTGGAGGATGCCTGGGGCGTGTTGAAGAACAAGGGCTTCGTAAACCAGTTCGAGGGCGACTGGACCATCATCAACCCTGATAGTGCCATGGTTGGCCGCGTGGTTACGGCGCAGTATATGCCCGCCCGCCCGGATCTGGTCGAAGTGATAAAAGCACAAGGCCTTATTGAGGGCAGAGGGCAGCAAGGCGGCAACAACTCCTGGCCAATAGATATTTTGGTTGATGGCGATGTGTACGTGGCCGATGGCTACGGCAAGGTGGTGGATGGTACGCTTATAGGGGATAACCTGGGCAATTCCATCTACGCCAAATCGCGCAAAGGGGTGATATTCTATGGTTCGGTAAGGGATGTGGAAGGCTTAGCCGCCATAAAAGGTTTCAACGGCTGGATAAAAGGCACCGACCCATCGTACCTGCTGCAATCAACTTTAACATCGATCAACAATCCTATTCGCATTGGGCGGGCCATCGTATTACCCGGCGATGTAGTGCTGGCTAAAAAGTACGGCACCATTTTTATCCCCGCCTACCTGGTAGAAGAGCTGGTGCTTACCTCAGAAGTTACCGCCCTGCGCGATGAGTTTGGCCACCTGCGCCTCCGCGAGAAAAAATACCTCACCGGCCAGATAGACAGCAAATGGACCGACGAGATAAAAGCCGATTTCCTGAATTGGATAAACCATTATCCCGGCAAACTGCCCATGAGCAAAAAAGAACTCGACGATTATTTAAAGGAGCGCAATTATTAATCCAGCCCTTCAAGGCTACTACCTTTTCAGATGAAGAACAAATTATACAATATCGCACTGGTACTGGCCGCGCTCTGTTTTTGGGTGGCACTGGCATTATCGTTCGCTTTGCACACTATTGATGCCGGGCCCCTGTACATCGTTGGTTTTATTCTGCTGGCCATCGGTTTCCAGCGGTCGGCCCTGTTAAAGGGCTTTGCTTACACGCTGTGCATTTTTGCGGCAGTGGCCACTGCCCTTTACTACCCGCACTATTTTGTGGAGTACAAGGGCTTTAAGTTCGCCAAGCTTATTACCCCGCTTATACAGTTGATTATGTTTGGCATGGGTACCTCCATGAGCACGCAGGATTTTGTGGGTGTGGTAAAAATGCCCAGAGGGGTATTCATCGGCGTTTTCAGCCATTTTTTGATTATGCCGCTCATCGGTTTTACCCTGGCCAGCCTAAGCGGTTTCCCGCCCGAGATTGCCGCCGGCATCATCCTTATCGGCTGCTCGCCAAATGGCATGGCATCCAACGTAATATCTTACCTGGCCAAAGCCAATTTAGCATTATCTATCACCATAACGGCGGTATCTACCTTACTGGCCCCGCTGGTAACGCCTTTGTTGATGAAGCTTTTCGCCGGCGCATTCGTGCATATCAACGTGCTGGATATGATGTGGGATATCACTAAGATGGTGATACTGCCTATAGCCGCGGGCCTGCTGTTCAATAAATTTCTCAGCGGCAAAGCCAAATGGCTGGATAAGGCTATGCCGCTGGTATCCATGTTCGGCATAGCTTTTATCATCGTCATTATTACGGCGGCGGGGCGCAACAGTCTGCTAACCATAGGCCCTTTGCTGCTATTGCTGGTGCTGATACATAATTTGCTGGGGTATTTGCTGGGCTATTGGTCGGGCAGGTTGTTTAAGATGAGCGAGCGCGATTGCCGCACCATTGCCATTGAGGTAGGTATGCAAAACGGTGGATTGGCATCGGGTCTGGCCAAGGAGATGGGCAAAATGGCCACCATAGGGCTCGCACCGGCCATATTCGGCCCGCTGATGAACATCACCGGCTCTATACTGGCCACCTGGTGGCACCGCAAACCGCCTGCCGAACCTGGCGAGAAACCGGCACCGGCCGAGGTTTCGGTGCTGCTGCGATGATTGCCAACTTTATACAATCATAAAAAAGGCCGCAAATTTTTGATTTGCGGCCTTTTACCTATTGTTTTGCGGAGAGGGAGGGAACAAATATCTATTAATTACAGCCCCTAAATTAGTAGTTTATATATTCTTGATTTGGTCGGGTCACCGAATAGGGCACCTCCAAAACGGTTCGCTAATCGCTAATGCTTATATAGTAAATATCAGCAATTCCACTCAAAAACAAAAAATATATCCCAACAGATTTACCTGTAACAAGCTTCATTTCACTGTAAGTTGCACCATAGCATCGGCAACTCGTTCGCTTCAGAGGTAGGCTATTTATATTCTGGTGATCAGATAAGGAATTGCCACTTTACCTTGTTAATTACGAATTTATCTTACTTTTATGCTATCTTAGTGTACCGGCTTGCTCTGGCGCCTGGTTCATGATCCCGAAGATCTCAACTAAATTTTGATGCGTGTAAAACTTTATATTGTTGTTTCAGTGTTGTTTTTTGCTTACACCAACAATTTTGCGCAAAACAGCCAATACCAGTTTTCGCAGCTCAATATAAGCAACGGGCTATCTCACAACCAGGTTAATTGTATATTAAAAGACACCAAGGGCTTCATGTGGTTCGGCACGGCTTCGGGCCTTAACCGTTATGACGGTTATAGTTTCAAGGTATTTAAGCATGACGCAAATAACAAAAACTCCATTAATGATGATTACATAAAAAATATTTGTGAAGGGCCCGACAAGAAATTATGGATAAGAACGCGGGCCGGATATTCCTTTTATGACCCCGAAACGGAGCAGTTTAACAATGATGTATTGCCGATACTCGATTCTTTCAAACTTCCAAGGTATACGTTCGTTTCCAAAATACTTAACAACGGCAAAGGCGACTTCTGGTTTTTGTGTCCTGATTCGGGCCTGTACAGGTATAACGAGCTGAAAAGAACTGCCACGCGTTATTATCATCACCATAGTTCCGACCCATCATTATATTCAAATTCAGTTACAGACATTGAGCAGGATGCAATCGGGAATTTATGGCTTGCTTATGACGACGGCGTAGTGGAGCTATTTGACGTAAAACGTAATGCGATTACGTACTATACAGATATTTTTAAAAAAGCTGCTAATAATAAGGGCAGGAACTATTCGATAACTATTGACAATGAGGGCGATCTCTGGGTGTTTAATCCGAATATAGACTCCCGTGCCTATTATTACAGCCCCCGGACGGGACGGTTCCGGCAAATTTCAAAAGAATCGGCGGAGACACCACTTACGTCGAACATCATCACCAACATTATTCAGGCCGATGACGGCCTTATATGGATCTCCACTGACCATGGCGGGATAAATGTATTGGATAAAAAAAGCCAAAAAATTACTTATTTACTGAACAGGGAAGATGACGCAAAATCATTGGGACAGAACATTGTATGGCTTTATAAAGACAACAAAGGCATTATGTGGGCCCGTACACTTAGAGAAGGGATAAGTTATTATCATAAAAATATTATCAGGTTCCCGTTATACAGGCATTTTTCGTCAGATCCCCGGAGTCTTAGTTTTGAAGATGTTAATCAATTTGCTGAGGATAGAAAAGGTAATTTATGGATCGGGACCAATGGTGGCGGTTTAAGTTATTTTGATCGCAAAACAGGTAAGTTTACCCAGTATAAACATGATCCGGGAAACCCGAACAGCCTCAGCAGCGATAATATTGTAAGCTTATGTATCGACCACGATCAGCAGCTATGGATAGGTACCTATTTTGGCGGGCTGGACCATTTCGACGGAAAAAAATTTATCCATTACAAGCATAATGACAAGGTGCCCACCAGCATTGCCGATGACCGCGTGTGGAATATCCTGGAAGATTCATCGAACCGGTTATGGATAGGCACTTTTGATGCGGGTTTGCAAATATTTGACAGGGATAAAAAAATATTTTCGCCCCCCTTTAAAAAAACGGATATCAGGTCACCTTATGTATCCGCACTCTTTGAGGATACCAAAGGAAATCTCTGGGTAGGAGGGTATTATGGCATAGATAAAATATTAAAAAATGGACGTGGCGTTATACATTATAATAAAAAGGGCAACGACCCTAACAGTTTGATCAGTGATGACGTCATTAGTATTACGCAGGATAGCCACGGCCAGATATGGATAGCGACAAGGGACGGATTGAGCATATTGGACCCCGAAACAAACCATTTTGTCTCGTTGACGAAAAAGGACGGGTTGCCCGACAACCAGGTTTTGAATATATTGGAAGATAACAAGGGGGCCATGTGGTTAAGTACATCAAACGGTCTGGGCCGCATAACGTTGGCACCCGGCAATGGCGCCTATAAGTTTCAATTTGAACGTTTTGATGAAACCGATGGCCTGCAGGGCAGGGAGTTCACTGTAAATGCAGCTTTAAAAACCAATACAGGGGAATTGGTATTTGGCGGCTCTCGCGGCTTTAATATTTTCGATCCATTGAGTATACATCCGAATATGGATGAGCCTAAATTAATTTTCACAGGTTTTCAGCTATTCAACAAAAGTATAGCAGCCAATGAAGAAATTGACGGCCATATTGTATTATCTAAAGCAATTTCGGCTACACAGGAGATAACGCTGAACCACAGCGAGAATGTGTTCACCATTGAGTTTGCCGCCTTAAATTTCTTTAACCCCAACAAAATAACCCACGAGTATATGATGGAGGGCTTTGATAAAGGGTGGCTCACCGCAGATAATGCTACCCGAAAAGCTACCTATACCAACCTTGATGGAGGCGATTATACCTTTAAGGTAAGGGCTATTGGCCAGGAGGGGAAATGGAAACCCAGCTATATAAAATTAAAGATTAAGGTATTGCCTCCGTTCTGGAAATCTACTTTAGCTTATGTTATTTACCTGTTGCTGATTACCGGGGCCCTCTTTTTTATACGCCAGCGCGTGATACAAAAAATAAGAAGGCAATTTATAGCAGAGAAGGAAAAATTCATAGCAGAGAAAGAAAAACAGGAAGTAAAATTGATAATTGAACAGGAGCGGCAGGAAATTAAGCGAATGCAAGACCTGGATCAACTGAAGACTAAATTTTTGACCAACGTAAGCCACGAGTTCAGAACGCCGATCTCGCTGATCATGGCGCCGGTCGAAAAAATGCTTACCCGCGCTGACCAGGAACAGAAACAACAGCTGGGCATGATCGGAAAAAACGCCAGGCGATTGTTGAACCTTGTAAACCAGTTGCTTGATTTTAGGAAGATGGAAATTCAGGAGTTGAAACTACATAGCAAGCCGGGGGATATTGTGAAGTTCATCAACGAGATATACCTTTCCTTTACTGATATCGCTGAACAAAAAGAGATCAATTTTATTTTTGAAACCTCGATCGATTCGCTGTTTACCAATTTTGATCATGATAAGATAGAAAGGATATTATTTAACCTGTTATCAAACGCCTTTAAATTTACATTGCCTGGTGGCCAGGTAAGCGTTTTGCTTAATGTAGATAGCGAAACTGACGATGCCCCGCTTGAAATTAGGGTGATCGATACCGGTATTGGTATTCCGCATGAAAAACAAGGTAAAATTTTCGAGCGTTTTTTTCAGCACGATATTCCCGAGTCGATGATCAACCAGGGCAGCGGCATAGGCCTCGCAATTACGCATGAGTTTGTTAAGATGCACGGAGGTGAAATAACTGTTGAGAGTGAACCAGATCGCGGCAGTTGTTTTATCATTAAACTGCCGTTTGTTATCTATAACGGTCTGGATATAGACCTGCCATCGGACGATGATATTGGTAACGACAGCGCAAACGAAATTATCCATAATGAAGGTGAAACTATCGTCAAACAGCTGCGGTCAAATAAAAAGCCGGTGGTTCTTTTGGTTGAGGATAATGATGACTTTCGTTTTTATCTGAAAGACAATTTAAAGGATATATATAAATTAGTTGAAGCTGCAAATGGAAAAGATGGCTGGCAGAAAGCGCTGTCCCAGCATCCGGATCTTATTGTAAGTGATATCAGCATGCCCGAAATGACAGGTATTGACCTTTGCAAAAAACTAAAGAATGACAGGCGCACTTCGCATATTCCGGTTATTTTGTTAACCGCGCTAACCGGCGAAAGCGAACAATTGCAAGGTCTTGAAATTGGAGCTAATGATTACATAACCAAGCCTTTCAATTTTGAGATACTGCTTTCGAAGATCAAAAACATCCTCGTACTTAAAGATGTCTACAAGCGTACATACAAAAAGCAAATGGACGTTCAATTACAGGAAGTACCATTACAAAACGAAGATGAAATACTGTTAAAGAATATAGTTGAGTACATAGAACTTAATATCTTAAACGACAACCTTTCAGTAGATGAATTAGGTCGTCAGATGGGCATCAGCCGGGGATCGCTTTATAACAAAGTTTTGATGCTCACCAACAAATCGCCTGGTGAATTTATCCGTTCCATACGGTTAAAAAAAGCAGCGTATTTGCTCGGGAATAGCCAGATGACCATTAGCCAGATCTGCTACGAAGTTGGCTTTAATACTCCCAAACATTTTACGAAAATATTCAAGGAAGAATATAACATACTACCTTCTGCGTATGTCAATTCCATTCGTCAGAAAAAAAGTAATTCCGAAGCTGAAAGTAAAGAATAATGATCTCCATGCTGTTTGTTTGCGGTAAATGCGAACGAATGAGCGACAAGTGGCCGTGCAAGAACATACATTCAAAACGGTGTTGTAAATATATGTATGCCTTTTACCGTTCGGTAAGCCCCAGAAAGAAATAGCATTTATACAGTAAACGGACAGGCTTAGATGCGCCAATTATTGTTTATTTCAAATTACTTGTCATAACAAAGGCGAAGCAGTTGTCAGCCTTTGTTTTGGCCGATCAGTAACCATTGGTTATTTGCATTTTAAAAACGGTTTGTTCTACTGCAAATTGCGATTTTCGTTCGGTATTTATGGTAAATAGGTTAGTTTTATCATGTAACTAACTTATTTACAGGCAACTATTAAGTTTGGATTTTTGGTCTATACTTTTGGCTAAAACTACCCTTTCCCTTTTTTTAAGTTACCATAGCTTCATCCCCGGAATATGAGTTCAAAGTAATGTACTTATAAGAGGTTGCCTTGAAACCATGTCCCACCAATTATAAATAGAACCAAAAGTTATTTTTTTTTGAGTTAAAGGTGTCTGACTGTACCTGTAAGTTTTACTGATCATCAGTGCAGCCGCATGCAAATAAACTAACGGTAAAGCAGCTTCAAATAGTCGCTTTGGAGTACTGGTTTATCTGAAAAAAAATAAGTGGATGAAAACAATTATGAATGAAATAAAACCAAGTTAAGTACTAATTCAGAAAACAATGAACCAATTATCAAACCTTAAAATCCCTTTATAAGATGGATAAAAATTTACAAAACAGAGTGAAATACCGAATTTCATTAATTATTATGGGCATGTTCCTTTTTATTTCGGCCCATGCACAAACCTTAAATATCACCGGAAAAGTAACAAGTTCTGACGGTGGCGAGCCCATGCCAGGAGTAAACGTTAGGCTTAAAGGAACAACTATCGGATCTGTAACTGGTGTAGACGGTAACTATTCCATAACAGCCGCGCCTGGAAACATCCTCGTTTTTAGTTTTTTAGGCTACGCCTCTCAGGACGTAAACGTAAAGCTAACCGGGGTAATAAATGTTAAGTTAAGCTCTACTTCCAGCAACTTAAACGAAGTGGTTGTTGTTGGATACGGTAAGCGGGCGAGAAAAGATGTTACCGGCTCAATTAGTTCAATATCCGGGAACGACCTGCGCCAAACCCAACCAGTTACTTTTGACCAGGCACTGCAGGGTAAAGTTGCCGGCGTTGTGGTTCAGCAGGTATCTGGCCAACCCGGTGGCGGTGTATCTGTTCAAATACGTGGTTTGTCGTCAATAAGCGGCTCCAATTCGCCACTGTATGTTATCGACGGGGTTATTATTCCCCCGGTGGGTGACCCCGGGAAAGGTTCAAACCCATTAAATGCGATCAACCCTGCCGAAATTGAATCAATAGATGTATTGAAAGATGCATCGGCAACAGCCATATACGGTTCGCAGGCAACCAATGGCGTAATTGTTATTACAACAAAAAGGGGCAAAGCCGGGGCACCGCAGATATCGTATGACCTTTATGGCGGTTACCAGGAAATACAAAAGCGCTTGCCTGCAATGAATTTGCAACAATTTGCCACTTTAATTAATGCCCGAGCCGTTGTCTGGGGCTTCGATACCAGGCCCGCATTTGAAAACCCCAGTTACTTAGGTATGGGTACCGACTGGCAAAAAGAATTATTCCGGAAGGCACCGCAGACGAATCATACAATTACAGTAAGCGGTGGAGACGCAAGAACCCAATATTTACTGTCAACCTCGTATTTTAACCAGGAAGGGATAGCCCTTGGCTCTGATTTTAAAAGATACTCGGTGCGGCTGAATTTAGATAACAAAACCACCAATTGGCTAAAAATAGGGACCAGCCTCCAATTGGCGCATGTTGATGAAAATGTAGCTGCAACCGGCAATAGTGTGATCAACACCGCACTAAACATTACCCCTGATATTCCGGTAACCAACGCTGATGGCTCCTATGGTGGTGTTACCGATCCCGGCGGGGTAGTGCAACCTGTTGCCAACCCGGTGGCACTAGCCAGACTTATAAAAGACCAAAGAAAGAGGAATCAAATATTCGGTAATGTGTATGCCGAAATACAATTTACTAAAGATTTTTCATTGCGAAATGAAGTATCGGGTAATTTCGATTTTAATACAGCAGATAGGTTTGAGCCAACTTATACTTTTGGTAAACTCCTTCAAAGTACCAGCACCGGTACGTCTGAGGCCAACCAATATTTTTATACTACGATACGCAATTTCCTGAATTACAATCATAATTTCAATAAACTTCATATCGATGCCTTAGCTGGGCACGAAGCACAGGAAAGTACCTTCGCAAGGCTTTGGGGCCAGCGAAACAATTTTCCTTCAAACAATGTGCAAGGGCTTAGTGCGGGGGATGCTATCACAGCCAAAAACTCGGGCGATAATTCCTATTCAAACCCTCCGGGGGGCTCTGCACAGGAATCCTGGTTCGGTCGCGTCAATTTTTCATGGGATGACAGATACCTGCTCACCGGGAATATACGGAACGATGGTTCTTCAAATTTTCCAGCCGGTCATCGTTGGGTTACTACCTATTCGGGTGGATTTGCATGGAAAATTAATAAAGAGGCGTTTTTAAAGGATGTAAAAGCGATAGATGAATTGAAGTTGAGGGTTGGTTATGGATTAACCAACAACCAGGGCATACCCGGCAATACCTTTGCAACACAACTTGCAGCGGTGTCTAACAGCCTGTCGGGTACAGCACAGTTTCAAAACAATTTGGCAAATCCGGGCGTGGAGTGGGAAAAAACAAATTATTATAGTGCAGGAATTGACGGAACGTTTTTGAATGGGCGGTTAAGTTTTACACTTGATGTTTACGACCGCGAAACAAACGGCCTTTTATTACAGGTGCCGCTTCCGGAATACTCTGGCACTGTAGCGGGTTGGGGGCCAGGCGCCATGCAAGCCCCTTATGCCAACGTGGGTTCGCTAAGCAACAAAGGGGCCGACTTGCAGATCAACTCTACCAATATTGCTTCTAAAAATTTCACCTGGAGATCCAGCTTTACCCTATCGCGGAACATTAATAAAGTGACCAGTTTAGGTGCCGGTGGAGACCAGGCTAACTTAAGCAAGAAATCTAATCTGGATATAATTAATGATGTAATTGAAAAAACGGTTGTGGGCCAGCCCATCGGCGAATTTTACGGCTACGTGTTTGATGGGATATTTGCAACGCCAGCTGATTTTCAAAACCATGCCCGGCCTGCCGACGCAAACGGCAATCCCTATCCGGTTTCTCTGGCGGGTGGCGGTATCTGGTATGGCGACCGTATGTTTAAAGACTTGAATGGTGATGGTATTATCGACTCAAGGGACGAAACCTTTTTGGGTTCCCCTCTCCCCAAATTCCAGTTCGGTATCAATAACTCATTTAACTACAAAAATTTTGATCTGAATATTTTCTTTAGCGGCAGCTATGGTAACAAGGTATTTAATGAATTGGCAGTATACCCAAGCTTTCCGGGAAGTCATACCGCTTTTTTTACATCGGCGTCAAACTATGCGCAGCTGACTTTGGTAGATCCCAACGGCTCTGCATCCGATGTTGATAATGTTTATGTTACCAACCCAAAAACAACCACTGTAGGGTTGAGAAATGACCCTACCAATAATAATTACCGTCCTAATAGTCTGATGATCGAGGATGGTTCATTCATACGATGCAAAAATATCACCTTAGGTTACCGGTTTTCAGACAACCTTTTGAAAAAAATAGCTGTCCATTCAGTTAGAGTGTACGCCACTGTGGCCAATGCCTTTGTAATTACAAAATATAAAGGCATGGATCCCGAGATCGGTTCGTGGAACCCGCTTCAGGCAGGTTGGGACCAGGGTTATTATCCGCAGCCAAAGGTATTTACCATCGGCGCAAACATAACCTTGAAATAATAAAACGATCAACGATTTAAAAATATATGATTATGAGATCAATTAACAAAATTATCATCATCCTGTTATTTGCAGCAGCAATTGCCGGATGTAAAAAGAGTTTTTTGGACCGTCCGTCCAATTCGCAGATCAGTTCTACTAATTTTTACAAAACCACGGGCGATCTGCGGCTGGCTACAGCAAGCCTGTACGCCGGTGGGGAGTGGTGGCAATGGAACAATAATTCCTGGTTGCAACTTGGCGACATATTAAGCGGCACCGGCAGCGTGCTGTACAATGGCGATTTAGTACAACTCTTTACACGTACTGTTACCGGGCAAAATGGTAATGTGACCAGCGGTTGGGTCGGCTTGTACAATGTTGTCGGGCAATGTAATGGCGTTATTAATGCCATAGAGAAACAGGCGGATCCGTCTATTTCGGCGGCAGACAAAAATGCTGCCATAGCCGAGGCAAAGTTTGTTCGTGCCGTAGCTTATTACTATCTGGCGGCGTACTGGGGTTCTGTGCCAATTGTTGAAGACAATAGCAAACTTATAAAAGATCCGCTGCTTCCACGTAATATTGTTTCGGATGTTTATAAATTCGTCGCTAACGACCTGACTTATGCAGCAAATAATCTTCCAAAAACAGGCGACAAAGGCCGGCTAACTACCTGGTCGGCGCAGGGGATGCTGGGCAAGGTGTATTTAACAATGGCAGGTTTGGGCCAAAGTGGCGGTCAGCGCGACCAGAAATTGCTTGACAGTGCAAAAAAGTATGCAGGCAACGTGTGTCATAGCAGCTTAGTGTTGTTTGGACAGAGTGATCCGAACCACCAGGGTTATTATGACCTTTTCAAGGCGCAAAACAATGATAGCCCTGAATCATTGTTTGCCCTTCAATGGGCTCCTGGCGTGGGTTATGGAAATGGCAACGCTAATCAACTCTTTTTTTCGCCAAGCAACACCATTCTTCCTCAAAAAGCAGGGGGATGGATACCCATCCAGCCAAGCTACGATCTGTACCGGATGTATTCTGATAATGATACCGTAAGGCGCAAAGCTACTATTATGCTCACCGGGGATCTTTATCCTGAATTGGATCAAGCCCACGGTGGTTATAAGGCGACTATGGTTGGCCTTAAAAAGCACATTGTTGGCAACGAAAAAGATAACAATTCGCCAACAATGGAGCCTTGGTCATCACCTGTCCACAACATGATTCTTAGGTTGGCCGATGTGTACCTGGTATATGCCGAGGCTATTCTTGGGAATAATGGTTCTACATCCGATGGGGAAGCGCTTAAATATTTTAACCTCGTGCGAACAAGGGCCGGCGTGGATCCTGTTGTTTCGCTGAGCGCCGCAACACTGCGCAAGGAGAGAAGGGTTGAACTTGCTTTTGAAGGGCAATACTGGATAGACCTGGTTAGGTATTCTTATTACGATCCGGCTAATGCCGTGCAGTTCCTTAATAATCAGGATGCCAGTCACGGCCGGATCTCGTTTACGTATGATCCTGCAACGAAAAAAGCCACAAGGGATACTGTTGCTCCGCCACTTACGCTTCCGGCAACTATCAATTCATTTACGCTGCCAATTCCGGCATCCGAGTTAACCAGCGACCCTAAATTGCTGGATCCACCGGTACCTTATTATTAATTATAATTATTGGTTTTTAGCATTTAAAAATATATTAACATGAAAAAAAAATTAGACATCCGCTTGTATTTATTGCCGCTATTCCTGATGGTAGTGGCTTTATTACCGGCTTGTAAGAAAAATAATGAGGGTTCTTCTATCCCCCCGGTTATTACAAGCGTAAGAATGTATCATCTGTCGCCTAAGGATACGCTTTTAAGTACCGGCGATCCTAAAACTGATCCCAGCTGGTCCGGAGGAACAGGACGATATGTGGTGATCATAGGGCAGAACTTGCAAAACGCAACATCAATTGAATTTGATGGCGTTCCCACCTCTTTTAACGCTGCTTTATTTGCGCCGAACAGCGCGGTAGTACAGATACCAGATATTATGTATTCAAAAATCGATACTACTAAACTCTATACCTTACACTATAGAACACCTGGTGGCTCAACAACGTTCTCTTTTAAATTAGGCCCGCCCGCGCCAATTATTGATGCCATATCCGATGTATTTGCCAACCCGGGTGATTCGGTTTATCTTTTTGGTGCAAATTTAATTTTCGTTCAACAGTTTACATATGGCGGAACCCCAATAACAAAGTTTAACACAACCCTTCATGGGGACTCCCTTGGCTTTTTGATGCCTGCAACGACATCCAATAAACTAATAACAGTAACTACTAAGTCTGGCACAGCCCTGGATACCATAAATGCGAAGCCGATCATTTACGGCATTTCCTACGTTAATCCCAAACTTGGTGATTCGGTTTATGTTTATGGTGCTTACCTTAAGACGATCCAGTCATTTTCTTTTGGCGGTGCTACAATTACAAATTTCACCGAAGGCCCACGTGGCGCTTATGTTAAGTTTGCGGCTCCAGATGAGAACAGCTACTCAAGTGGACCAGTGACCATTGTTACCAGTTATGGAACGGTTTCTATTGTTAATAAAGTAAATACTCAAAATAACGATAAAGTAGGTCTTTTAGGAGATTTTGAGTGGGGTGATAATTTTGGTTTTGGCTGGGCCGAATTTGAACATTTAACCGGGGAGTGGGAATATCCCCAATTTAATGGTTCGATGGGAAAAGATCATAGTCAGTTTATGGTTATTGATTGTCCTAAAGATAATCCTGTTTTAGCTAGCGGTGCAAGTGTGTACATCCCATTGGGTAATTCTAATACGGGTAATCACTGGGTGCCTTTGGCAAATGTTACAGATCCTCCGTCAAGCTGGGCTCTTCAATTTGACATAAGTGTGGCTAAACCATGGAAAGGAGGTACTCTTTATATTAGAACTGAATTTGCAGGCGACAGTTATGTTGCGCGTTATGAGCCATGGAAAGTCCCTAATTCAAATAATACCAAAGCTTTTATAACGAAAGGTTGGCAAACCGTAATTATTCCTTTAACTAACTTCAGATCAAAAGTTGACGAATTAGGGGATGGTGTATCAATTACTCAAATAAGCCAATTATTAGGGCCTTCTGGTGCGAACAGTTATAATATGACCCTTAAAAATTTCGGTTCCTCGTCAGTTGCAACTGGTTTTTATGCCGGCATTGACAATATCAGGTGTGTGAAGATCAAATAGCCTACAGCCCCACAGCAGCATATCGTTGTGGGGCTTTTTTAACCAATTAAATTAAGACAAAATGAAAATTAAGTATTGTTTTACAATATTGATAGCTCTTGTTACAGTTATATTTTTTCTCTCCTGTAAAAAGACAAAAAACGCAGCCCCGGAACTAACAGTTACCCAGTCTGCCATAGCATTTACGCCCGAAGGCGGAACGCAAGATTTATCTTTTACCTGTAGTAGCGATTGGACCATCAGCAACCCTGTTTATTCGTGGCTGCAATTAAGCACAACATCAGGCAACAGCGGCAGCACGGTTATTCATGTAACAACCTTGGCAGAAAACACTACGGGGGCAACCCGCTCTGGTGTTTTATATATAAATGCTTCCAACGGCCAGTCCAGAAGGGTGACGGTTACCCAGGCCCCTACCATATACCAAAGTTATAATACATCGCCCATAGCGCCAGATATGACCGGAATGAGCAGCAATGCTGTACAACTGGCGGCAAAAATGCAAACGGGGATGGGAATAAATTTTGGCAATACCATGGAATCATACCCAGACGAAGGTGTTTGGGTGAGTAGTAAAATCACCGAATCGTATGTGAAATATATAAAAAGTTTAGGTTTCAACTCTGTACGAATTCCGTGTAGCTGGGTTTGGGCTCATTTAAGCGACCGTAGTAAGGCAAAAATTGACCCTGCATGGCTTGCGCGGGTGAAACAAGTGGTTGGATGGTGTGTGGCTAATGATATGTATGTGATGCTCAATGCTCACGGTGATAATGGCTGGCTGGAACGTAGTGTAAACGTGATGAAGAAAGATTCCATTAATGCGATGCAAAAGGCGATTTGGGAGCAGATTGCTACAACCATGCGCGACTTTGATGAGCACGTTATGTTTGCCGGCACGAATGAACCTGCGGTTGACAATGCCGGGCAGATGGCCATACTTAATGGTTATCACGAAACATTCATCAATGCAGTTCGCTCCACCGGAGGCAGAAACGCCTACCGGGTGCTGGTTGTGCAGGGTCCTTCAACTGACTGTACTAAAACTTCTCAGCTGATGAGTACTATGCCTCACGACCCGGTACCTAATCGTATGATGCTTGAGGTACATTTCTACGGGCCTTGGCATTTTAATATGGTAAGGGATGGCGATAATGGTCCGAACACCAAAGCGAGTTACTACTGGGGGAAAGGGAATCTTTCTACTATTGAGCCAGAGCGCAACGCCCCCGATGGAGAAGAGGATGAGCTTGCGGCAGAACTCGGAAAGATGAAAAAGTTTGTTGATAATGGTATCCCTGTGATACTGGGTGAATATGCAACCTTTAGGCGGACTCCCGAATTCAACGCTGGTACCCCTAAGGATACGCTGATGCACAACAGGTCTGTGGATGCCTGGACAACTTTTGTGACCAAAACTATGAAAGTGAATGGTTATCTGCCATTCTGGTGGGAGATAGGTTTTGGTTTAGACAGAAAAAATAATGTGGTATTGGACCAGCGGATGCTAAATGCCATTAAGGAGGGGTATAAGTAAAAAGCAATGTTTGCCGATAAGGGAATGCCATTGATTATGGGCGAATATGATACAGTACTGAATCACGCTGATAGATTAAAAGGATGTCCGGCCGATTTGTTATTGCCGGTAAATTCTCAGGGGCATTTTTTAAAGTATTTAACAAAAAAATCCAATGCAAATAACGTGCTGCCGTTTTTATGGGCCAGCAGCGTATTTGACCTGGCAACGAATACTGTAGGAAGTAAGCAAATATTAGAATCGCTGAAAAAAAAGTGCAGGGCTTTAAACAGGCAGATTTAGTTAATATAAACCGTTCCGTTAATACGCCTGTTGTGGGTGTTAAAAAAGATCCTCTGAACAGCATTGTTCAGAGGAATCTTTTGAGTAAAAATCAGGAGAAAATGAAAAAACAATTTTTTTTTAAGTTATTAATACCAATTGCGATTATATTTTTATTCTCCTGCAAAAAGACAAAGGATGCAGCGCCGGAACTAACAGTTAGTCAATCTGCCATAGCATTTACGCCTGAAGGCGGTGCACAAGATTTATCTGTTACAAGTAATGCCGATTGGACCATCAGCAACCCTGTTTATTCATGGTTGCAATTAAGCACAACATCGGGTAACAGCGGCAGTTCTGTTATTCATGTAACACCCTTGTCAGAAAATGCTACCGGGGCAACCCGTTCTGGTGTTTTATACATAAGTGCTTCCAACGGCCAGGCAAGAAAGGTGACGGTTTCTCAGGGCGCCACCATATATAAAAGTTATAATACATCGCCAATTGCGCCAGACATGACCGAAATGGCCAGTAATGCCGTGCAACTGGCAGCCAAAATGCATTTGGGAATAAATTTTGGCAACACCATGGAATCCCAAACCGAAGGTGAGTGGGTGGGTAGTAAAATTACCGAATCGTACGTGAAATTTGTAAAACAAACAGGTTTTAATGCTGTACGAATTCCTTGTGCCTGGAATTACGGGCATTTAAGCGATAGGAAAGCGGCAACAATTGACCCTGCATGGCTTGCGCGGGTGAAACAAGTGGTTGGATGGTGTGTGGCTAATGATATGTATGTGATACTGAATATACATTGGGACAACGGCTGGCTGGATGCCAATATCAATAAGGCAATGAAAGATTCCGTTAATGCGAAGCAAAAAGCGCTTTGGGAGCAGATTGCTACAACCATGAGGGATTTTGACGAACACCTTATGTTTGCCAGTGCGAATGAACCTCCGGCTGATAATGCCGAAGAGATGGCCATACTTAATAGTTATCACGAAACATTCATCAAGGCGGTTCGCTCTACCGGAGGCAGGAACAGTTACCGGGTATTGGTAGTGCAGGGGCCTAATACCAGCGCTGATTTATCTTATGCTTTGATGAATACCCTTCCTCACGACCCGGAACCTAACCGTTTGATGGTTGAGGTACATGACTACACGCCCTCACAGTTTACGATATTATTGGATGGTGATGCAAGTTGGGGTAAAATGGTTTACTACTGGGGGGCAGGAAATCATTCTACTATTGAGCCGGATCGCAACGCCACCTGGGGAGAAGAGGATGCGATTATTGCTGAATTCAAAAAAATGAAAGAGAAGTTTGTTGATAAAGGTATCCCTGTGGTGCTGGGCGAATATGCAACCTTTAGGCGGATTGCCGGCTTGGGCAAGCCTGTTCCTAAGGATATGGATATGCACAACAAGTCTGTGGATTACTGGACAACTTATGTAACCAAACAGGCTAAAGCACATGGCCTTCTGCCATTCTATTGGGAGCAAGGTAGTACTTTAGACAGAGGTAAGAATGTGGTAAAAGACCAGCGTATGATAGATGCCCTTATTGCAGGATATAAGTAAAAATAATGTTTGCCGATAACGCAGATAAAAGGTTTCAAATTATCCGGGATAATTACACTAAAACTGCCGGTGTCGCAAATAAGCGTTTATTCATGATGCCGGCAGTTTTCCGCAAGTTTAAGCTAATTCTGTGTCCCCCCCCCCGAATTTGATATCCGTGGCAAATGATACCTGGTAAAAAAAAGAATATGGAGCATCAAATTATTTCAAAAGCGCCCGAATTAAATGAAAGTGAAATTAAAGCTTTGATAGAGAATTTTGAAACGATCAGTATTTTGCTGAAGGAGCACCCTGCCTTCTTCAGTAACCCTATCATATCGCCTGAATCGAAAAAAATATTTAACGAGGGCCTGGTACTTATTAAGAGCTTCACTCAAAAATGTTTAGAGCATTATGGGTTGAGGTACCTTTCAGAATAGCGTAAATTAAAAGTGGTTAGTAATTCGGCGCGTGTAATAAACCCACCAGACCTGTTTATTCTTAACCGATCCGCGCAAGTTATACAAGAGTTTTAAGTGCGAGGGACACCCTTAGTCACAATTTTTAAAATGATAAACACTTATTTCCGGTGCCATTTTATCAATTTATTTCAAATAAGCAGGCTATTCACACAAAACCTTTACATATTCCATGTTTTTTTGACAAATTAACATTTAGTACCCTATTTTCTAACTTTTATCCCTCATCATTAAATTATCTCTTCTTTAGTTTTGCCACTCCATTAATAAACCTGGTACCAATTCAAATATTGCCAAATAAATTTTTTTAAAAAAAGTATGCCAATGTTTGAGCGCATTCCGGATAACAGGAAGGCCTCGTTGGCCTTATAAATAAGTGTAAAAAAAACAATAAATAACATTGACTTTAACGATGAAAAAAATATTACCCATTTCAAGTTTGTGCCTGTTCCTGTTCACAGCAACAAGCTTGAAAGCGCAAAACCCAATTATCCAAACCAGGTTTACAGCCGATCCGGCACCCATGGTGTACCACGACACTGTGTTTTTGTATACTGGCCACGACGAGGATAGATCTACAACGTTCGTTATGAATGATTGGCACTTATTTTCAACCATAGATATGGTGAATTGGACCGACAGGGGCGCGCCGTTATCGGTAAAAACATTCTCATGGGCAAGTAAAGATGCCTGGGCCGG